>JAZKXT010000012.1:0-200435 GCA_045611765.1 Clostridia bacterium | reverse complement strand
TGTTCCATTCTGCGCTTTGGTTTCTACCCACCAAGCTAGTGTTCTATCCCATTGCACTCCATATGTTAATGTAGATACTACACCGTAATTGGTATTTGCTTTTGGATATATACTTCTTGCTACTTCTACTGCTCCATTTGTGTCTTCATTCATAGCATTATTATATGTCCATCTTACATAGTTATATGGTGCTTTGCCCATTTTTGAATGCACTGCTTTTATTATTACTCCATCAGCTTCTGTCTTATGGCTTCCTACATTTAATCCAGCTTCATATCTTGCTATATAGAATCCTTTATATTCTTTTACGCTTTCATACATTTCTTGCACTTCGGCAAGCGTATTTGTTATTCCACCTTCTGGTGTTTCCACTGTCATATATGCTGACTGTGCAAGATTTGCATTTACATCCGGCATGTTAGTTGTTGTATTTAATATTACTTCCCAATAATTTGTAGGTATTTCATTAGATACTGTTCTCGATTGACCAAAGTTTTGTCTTATAAAATCACTAAACGTTTCTACTGGTACCCATACATATTGGTTCCTATCTCTTTTTGCACCTTCTACATTTGCGTCTGTTACAGGTGTTGTTCCTTCATATATTACAAGGCCACCATCCTTTGTATTTTCCCCTGTTGCCTGAGATGCTACAAATCCTTTTGGTATTGGTACTCCATCTACCGTTGCTACTACCCATCCTGTGGCTGCAGTTACCTCTACTCCATTTGCTGTTACAATTACAGAATATTTAGATGTATCTATTTTTAATGTCTCTATTATTTCCTTTTCAATATCTTGATACGTTTTTCCTTTTTCTCCATACAGTTCAGCCCATTTTAAAGTAGCCATATTTTGTATCTCTTTTAAGTTTGTTAGTTCTACTGCTTCATCTGCTTTATCTAATATCCCTGTATTTTCTAACGATAGCATTACTGTTGCCGCTAAGATTATCATTACTATTATTGTTATGATTAGCACTATTAATGATATACCTTTTTTGTTTTGCATTTTATTTCATCCTCCTTTTTCATGCAAAAAACAAAGCAGCACATAGTTGGCTATGTGTTACTTTGCCAATTTTCTTTTTATTTTAGGGTACAAAAACGCTGCTAATGTTTTTACATTAGTAAATGTTGTGTGTGTATGTGTGTGTACAGCCACAAGGCTTTCAGCGTTTATCATTTGTTTTCTCCCCTTTATCATGTATATAGTTTATAATAAATCTTCAAAATATGCAACTATATTTTTATATTTCCCATATATTTTTGCTTTAAAATGCAACCCGGATTTTACATCCGGGTTGTTTTGTTATTGCTCTTTTTTATTATTTTTAGTTTTATTATTCTTAAATATAATATCCAGGGTTATATCTTGTCATTTTTCCACCGTTTAGTACTCTTATTTCAAAGTGTAAGTGGATACCAGTAGATAATCCTGTTGTTCCCATTCTACCTAAAGCTGTAGATTGGGTAACTTGTTGGCCTACACTTACATTTATTTTGCTCATGTGAGCATATAACGTTTGAAGTTCATTTCCGTTTTCATCTTTACCATGGCTTACTATAACATAATATCCATAACCGGTACTTCCATATACAACTCTTACAACCGTGCCATCCTTATATGGATAAATATTAGGTTTAGAATTGTCTGCAATATCTATACCTGTATGCATTGAATTGCCATACAATGAATAGTTATATGTTCCATAGTTTTGAGTAACTACACCTATAGTTGGACGTCTACCACCAGCAATAAATGAATGTAGTGGTTCTGGCGCTTTACCTTTATTCGTTGTAGTTCCTGTCCAAGAAGTTCCGTATGTTCTTACAACAGGTTTATATCTGCTTACAAGATCATTATATATTTTCTTTGCAGATGCTTTTTCTGTTGTTTTAACTAATTCTTCACTTGTAGTTTTATTTACTTTTACCGTAGATTTTACTGTAGATTTTACAGCGGATTTTATTTTTTTTGCATAGTCTTCTGCTTCTTTTTCAGTTGCAAAAGTCATTTCATTTTTTCCTTTAACCTCTACGTTATATACAGTATACTCAGTTTTTACAAACGCTCTAACATTTGTATACAGATTTTGTTCCTCTGTAACATTTTCTGTTGTATACTTCAATTCAAACTGTGGTTCAGAAGCTAAATACACTTCAACTTCTAATCCATCTGCTTTTTTCTCTTCAACTAATTTTTCATAGACTTCATCAAATTCTGCAGGCGAACTAAAATATCCCACATCTTCTCCATCTATTGTTGCCAAATAACTTGGCACATATACGTTAAGTACTGTTACAACAACCGCGCTAAAAGATAATACAAATAGCACAACTGTTATAAATATGAATCTTAGTGTTCTGAGGGCACTCCCTTTTTTCACTTAAAATACACCTTTCCTTTCAGTTACAACTATAATTATACCACAAACATCTACAAATTGCAACTTTTAACCCCTTATAACGCACATTTTTCCCGTTCGTACATCATAAATCAGTTAAATTTTATCATATATTACATTGTATGTCAAATATATCATTTGTACCAATTTTAAGCTATTTTTCTGTGTACAATCTATATATTGTTTTTTTCAAAATTCCAGGCGTCTCTTACCATATCCTCTAACGTTCTTTCTGCTTTCCACCCCAACTCTCTTAACGCTTTTGCTGGATTTGCATAACACTCAGCAATATCTCCAGGTCTTCTTTCAACAATTTTATATTTGATGCTTACTCCGTTTTCCTTTTCAAAAGCCTTAACCATATCTAATACACTGTAACCATTTCCAGTACCCAAATTATATATAAATACCCCAGTATCATCTTTTGCTAGTCTTTCTAGCGCTTTCAAATGTCCTTTAGCCAAATCTACTACATGAATGTAATCCCTTACCCCGGTGCCGTCATGAGTTGGGTAATCGTTACCAAATACACTTAAACATTCCAATTTGCCTGACGCTACTCGTGAAATATATGGCATTAGATTATTAGGCATTCCATTTGGATTTTCTCCAATTATTCCGCTTTCATGTGCCCCAATAGGATTGAAGTATCTAAGTATTGCTACCTTAAAATTCTTATTTGAATGTGATACATCTGTAAGTATTTGTTCTATCATAAGCTTAGTTGTTCCATACGGATTTGTTGTAGAAAGCGGCATATCTTCGGTTATTGGAACTGTTTTAGGCGATCCATAAACAGTAGCTGAAGAACTAAATACCATTTTGTTTACTCCAAACTCTTTCATAACTTCCAACAAATTCAAAGTTCCAACTACATTATTTTTATAATACTCTAGTGGTTTTTCTACAGACTCGCCCACAGCTTTTAGTCCTGCAAAATGCACAACCGCACTTATCTTGTTTTCTACAAATATATTTCTCATAGATTCTTTATCTAAAAGATCTACCTTGTAAAACATAAAATCTTTACCTGCGATTTCTTTTATTCTCTCTTTCATCTCCATCTTACAGTTCGAAAGATTATCCATAACAACTATTCTTTCGCCATTTTTTAGTAATTCCACGCAAGTATGACTACCTATGTAGCCAAGTCCACCTGTAACTAATATCATATAAACAACCCCCATTTATCTCATACTACATCTTATTATATATTATTATAAAGCATGTTGTTTTGCAAGTATATGTAGAAAAACAGACCAACTTTTTAAAGTTGGTCTGTTTAAATAGTTACCAGTTAAGGTCCTTTTCGTATACTCCACGGCTCTCCACGTCGTAAGTTCTGCTGGCACCGCAGCAATCACACGTAACGGTAATTTCACGAATAATACGTCCGCGGTATCCATATACCGTACTTCCGTATCTGATTCTTACACTGTACCGAGGCACCTTGTAAATCTTGTTCGGATCATCATAGCAACCGCAGGGCACGCACCCATAGAATACCGATGTTATTTGCCCAGCCCTCAAGTCATCATAACTATACATACGACTACCTCCTAAAATTTTATTTGGGTTGTTTTTGCTTCTTTGGTATTATAACACGATTTACATGATTTTTCAATAAACACAAACCTATATTTCCTATACAATAAAAAGAAAACAAGTATCTCTACTCGTTTTCCACTAAATATCTTTTTAATATACCGTCTTTAATTTGTCCTAGTCCTTTGTATTTATTGTTCTCATACACCTTAACAAGTTTATCTTGTTCGTTATATTCTAGTTTTACTCCATTAACAAATTTTGTATATTCTATTTCATCCATATTTATTCTTTTTAAGTCTGTATAATAGTCATCTATACTAATTATTCTCTTTTTCATTTCTTCATAATTAAGCTTTAAAAATTCATATAACGGAATACTATCTTTTATATCGAAATTACCATTTTTAAGTCTAGTAAGTTCCACCATTGTTGCTCCACAACCTAGTTTTTTACCAATATCATTTACAAGACTACGTACATAAGTACCTTTTGTACAATACACATCAAAAGATACTTCGCGTTTTTTTAAATCTACAGCAATATTGTTTATATCATAAATTTCTATTGTTCTGGGTTTAAGTTCTACTTCCTTACCTTCTCTTGCATACTGGTAAGCTCTTTTGCCTTCAACCTTTATAGCACTATATTGTGGTGGAGTTTGTTCTTGTACTCCAATAAATCTTTTTATTCTTTCACGTATATATATTTCGTCTTTATTAACAACCGAAGCATAAACTATTTTACCTGTTATATCATAGGTATTAGTTTCTACCCCCAGCAACATTTTTACTCTATACGCTTTATTTTCAGCAGTTAAGTTATCTGATAATTTTGTTGCATCTCCTATAAGTATAGGTAAAACCCCTGTAGCCACAGGATCCAATGTTCCAGTATGTCCTACTTTCGAGCCAATAAAAAGTTTTTTTATAACATCAACAACATCATAAGATGTAATTCCTGCTGGTTTGTCTATATTAAGTATTCCTGTTATTCTCACTTTCCAACAACCTTTCTAGTATTTTAATAAGCTTAATTTTTGTTTCATTTATATCTTTTGTAGTAAAACCTGCTGCCCTTTTGTGGCCACCGCCACCAAATTCAGCTGCAATTTCAGAGGCATCTATAGGTTCACTTGAACGAACATTTACTTTATACTCAAAATCATCTAAAGCTCTAAAATATATTGCAACTATCGTACCATCTATTCCTCTTAAATAATTCACTAAATCATGTGCATCTTCAACTTTTGCATTAATACTGTCCATTTCACTTTTTGTCGTTACACCAATTCTAACTTTACCTTCAAAATAGCTTTCCATATTATTTATTAATTTAGATACAAGTTTTAATTTTTCTTCAGAATAAGTGTGGTTTAATATCTTACATGTTCTAACATAATCTACACCCACATCTATCATCTCACCGGCTATTTTGTGTGTTTTAGAAGTTGTTCTTTGGTAGTTAAAACTACCTGTATCCGTCATAATTCCCATGTATATGTATTCAGCAATATCTTTTGAAATAGTGTGATTCATATATTGTATAAAATCATATACTATCTCACAATTTGCAGGCGCTTCTGTATCTACAAATTTAGCATCAGCATCAATTGTGTTGTTCATATGATGATCAATTACAACTATTTTTTTAGCCTTAGCCATATCTTGTAGGTTAATATTCATTCTATCTATAGTAGAAGCATCTAAACAAATTAAAAGGTCATATTGTTCTAGCGGTACTTCTTCCACTTTATCTTCAATATTAGGTAAAAATCCATATGTACTTTCTAAATTTGGCAATACCATATATACCTGTTTTCCCATTTCTTTTAACATATGGTACACTGCCCCAACACTACCCACAGCATCACCATCTGCATGAATATGCGCAGCAACAGCTATAGTATTAGCTCTATCTATAAATCCTTTAATTTGTTCAAAAACTTCCATATAATTCCCCTCGTTTATTTATTCTTCACTTTTTATATCTAAATTGTCTATAAGCTTATCCATCTTTTCGCCATATTCCATTGAATCGTCAAGCTCAAAAACTATATCTGGTATACTTCTTGCTTTAAGCATAGAAGCTAAATTCTTTCTTACGAATCCAGAAGCATTTTTAAGTTTTTCGAAAGTTTGGTGAGTATATTTTGTACCAAATATACTCACATATACTTTTGAATATCTTAAATCTTTTGTTGTTTTAACTCCTGTTACTGTAATAATACCAGTATTTGTAAACTTAGATATATTTTCTCTTAAGATTTTATCTATATAGTATTTAATATCTTCATCTATTCTTTCTGTACGCATTATTTTTTCTCCTCAACTAGCTCGTAACATTCTAGGATATCTCCTTCTTTTACATCACTGAACTTCTCAAGTTTAACACCACATTCATATCCTTCTGCTACTTCTTTAACATCATCTTTTTCACGTTTTAAAGATTCAAGTTTAGTTTCAGTTAATACTTCACCATTTCTTGAAAGTCTAACCATAGCATTTCTTGCAAGTTTACCTTTTGTTACATAGCTTCCTGCAATTACACCAGCACCAGTAATTTTAAATACATGTCTAACTTCTGCTGTTCCTAGTGGCGATTCAATATATTTAACTTTGTGTAAGCCCTTCATAGCCGCTTCTACATCTTCTATAGCATCATAAATTACTTTGTATAATCTTAAATCTACTTTTTCTTTATCTGCCATACTTTGAACTGCACCTTCAGCTTTAACATTAAATCCAATTATAATTGCATTTGAAAGTTTAGCTAAAGTTATGTCAGACTCTGTAATTCCACCAGTGTTACTTGCTATAACTCTTACTCTAATTTCTTCATTAGATAGTTTCTCTAAAGATTCTTTTAAAGCTTCTGCAGAACCTTTAACGTCTGCTCTAATTATAACATCAAGATTTGTAGTTTCACCATCTTTAATCTTATTAAATAAATCGTCTAAAGTAACTATACTACTTTTCTTAATAAGGTCAAGTCTATGTTGTGCTTTTCTCTTTTCAATAAGTTTGTGCGCTGTTTTTTCATCTTTTACTTCGTAGAATGTATCTCCAGTATCTGGTACACTTCCTAGTCCTAATATTTCTACCGGTGTAGATGGACCAGCTTTTTTCACACTTTCTCCTCTATCGTTAGTCATATTACGTACTCTACCAACTATATCTCCAAGTACTATAGTATCTCCAACGTTTAATGTTCCTCTTTGTACTAAAACTGTTGCAAGAGGTCCACGCGACTTATCTAATTTAGCTTCAATAACTGTTCCTTTAGCTTGTTTATTAGGATTTGCTTTAAGCTCTTTTACATCTGCTACAAGAAGCATCATTTCAAGAAGATTTTCAATTCCTTCTCCCGTTCTAGCAGAAACAGGAACACATATTGTGTCTCCGCCCCATTCTTCTGGAACAAGTTCATATTCTAGCAATTCTTGTTTTACTCTATCTATATTTGCAGTTTCTTTATCTATTTTATTAATTGCAACAACTATAGATACACCAGCTGCTTTTGCATGGTTTATAGCTTCTACAGTTTGTGGTTTTATACCATCATCTGCAGCTACAACAATGATTACGATATCTGTTACTTGAGCTCCTCTTGCTCTCATTTCTGAGAAAGCTTCGTGTCCTGGAGTATCCAAGAATGTAATTTCTCTACCATTAATTTTAACTTTATATGCACCTATATGTTGTGTAATTCCACCAGATTCTCCAGATGCAACACTTGAACTTCTAATTTTATCTAGAAGCGAAGTTTTACCATGGTCAACGTGTCCCATTATTGTAACTATTGGCGGTCTTGCTTCTAGGTCTTTTTCATCATCTTCAGAATCGTCAAAAAGTACGTCTTCTTCTGTTACAACTACTTGTTTAGTTGCATTTATTCCAAATTCTGATGCAATCAAGAAAGCTGTATCGAAATCTATTTCTTGGTTTACTGTTGCCATTATTCCCATAGAGAACATTTTCTTAATTATTTCAGAAGCTTGTTTTTTCAATGTTTCTGCAAAGTCTTTTACAGACATTGACTCAGGAAGTTCAACTTCAGTTAGAGGTATTATCTTAGTCTGTTGCATTTCTGTTTTTTGTTTTTTACGTTTAGCAGAGCCTTTACGATTTTCTCCTCTATCATAAAAGTCCATAAGACCATCTTCAGAAACTTGCATACCTCTAAATTTGCTAAAGTCCATTCTAGTATTTTGCTCTCTCATTTCATTAGCATTTTTAGCCTGTCTTCTTGTTTCTTCTTTTCTTTCACCTTTATCTGCATTATATTTCTTTTTGTCTATTAGAGTGGTTGAATAATCTCTGGTTTCTTTTTGAATGCTATCTGTAAGTCCAGTTTCTTTTATAAACTTATTAACTTTATATCCTGTGCTTTGGCCACCATTTTGATTTCTGTTTTTGAAATCTGGTCTACCTGTTGGTCTATCTCCTGGTTTACCACCTCTATTAAAGTTTTTATTATCACCATCTCTATTAGGTCTAGAATTATTACCTCCGTTGTTATCTCTCACATTATTGTTTCTTTGGAATTTGTTTTGGTTGTTATTTACTGGTTTAAAGTTTTGTTCACGTCTTTCATTTATTCTTTGTTCTCTTTGTTCGGCAAAACTATTTACTATTCTTTTAGCATCAGCTACGCTAACCTCTGGTCTATCATAAGATTTTTCCACAGGTTTTTCTACTTTTTGTTCTACTTTAGGCTCAACTTTTTTACCATTTTGAGTAACTACTATGTTTTGCATAACATTTCTGTTGTTTCTCGAACGATTACTCTTTACTACGCCAAGACCTTCCTTACTATATGTTGGTTTTTCTTGTCTTTTTTCACGAACAACACTTTGATGTATTGTTCCTCCTGCATTAGTAGTAATTTTTTCTACTTTATTTCCTTGTTCGTCCGTTGTTACCACTTTTACTTTTCTACGTATAATGTGTGGTCCAGCATTTGCAGCAAATCTAGAGCTTAATGCTTCATCTACTAAATCTTCACCAGATTTAACATCTATTGCAATAGCTTTTAATTTTTTTATTACCGCATCCTCTGTCATATTAACCCTTTTTGCTAATTCTGCTACTTTTATTTTACCCAAATTTTATTCCCCCAAATTCCTTAATAATTCTTTCATACTGTCATGAGTTGCATCTATTTTGATACATCTACTAATATCTTTTGCTTTTAACAACTTATTTATGCACACTTTATCTTTGCACAAATATATTCCACGAGCATTCTCTTTATATGTTTCATCTAAAGTTGCTTGTCTTTCTTTTGCAACTATTCTTAAAAGTTCGTGTTTTTCTTTTTTTGCTCTACAAGCTATACACGTTCTTATATTTTTCATCTAGTCTCCTATTCAACTACTATATTCTCTATTTCTGTTTTTGTTTTTATATCTATCTTCCAACCAGTAAGTATTGCTGCAAGTCTTACATTTTGACCTTTAGCACCTATTGCTAGAGATAGTTGGTCATCTGGTACAACTATAGTTGCAACATGTTCGTCATCGTTTATATCTATTGCCATTATTCCTGCTGGAGCAAGTGCGTTTACTATAAAGCTTGGAACATCATCGCTATATGGTATAACGTCAATTTTTTCTCCATTTAATTCTTCCATTATGCCGTTTATTCTCATACCTTTTTTACCAATACAAGCTCCTACTGGGTCGATATTTTCATCTTCAGACCATACTGCCACTTTACTTCTTTGACCAGCTTCTCTTGCTACTGCTTTTACTTCAACTATTCCTTCTTCTATTTCTGGCACTTCAAGTTCAAATAATTTTTTAACAAATCCTGGATCACGACGAGAAAGTACTACTTGTGGTCCGAATTTTGCTGAATCGTCTACTTTTTGCACATATGCTTTTATTCTTTGATGTGTTTCAAATCTTTCAGTTGGAACTAATTCTTTTGAAGGAATTAAAGCTTCAACTCTACCAAGGTCAACTATCATACCCATTTTGTCTGTTCTTTGAACAACACCTATAACTATTTCACCTTGTTTATCGCTATATTGTGTAAATACTAAATCGTGTTCAGCTTCTCTTAGTCTTTGAATTATGATTTGTTTACCAGCCGACGCTGCTATTCTTCCAAAGTTTTTAGGTGTAACTTCAATTTTTATTTCATTGCCTTTTTTAGCTCTTTTATTTATTAACTTTGCTGCATCAAGTGTAATTTCAGTATCTGGATTTTCAACAACGTCCACAACTTTTTTAACAGCATAAACAGATATAACTCCTGTATCTTGATTAATATCTACGTTTACTTCTTCTCCTGTTTCATAGTTTTTCTTATATGCAGCTTCTAAAGCTAACTTTAAAGATTCTACCATATAATCCTTAGTTATTCCTTTTTCGTTTTGAAGCTCATCTAATGCTTCCAATAATTCTATTGCACTTGCTTTCGCGCTAGTTTTCTTTGCCATTTTTTATTCCTCCCAAAATTCATATACTGTGTTACCACAAGCTATATTTTCTCTTTCTATTTTAATTTGTTTATCTTCTACCAGTAGTACAATGTACTCTTCTTCAGATTCTACTAGTGTACCTACTAGTTCTTTAACATCTTCCACTTTTTTGTATAACTTAATTCTTACATTATTACCTATGTACTTTTTGTACAATTTATTATTTTTTAATGCTTTTTCTAGCCCTGGTGATGAAACCTCTAAAACGTATGCTTCATCTTTTGCCATAAGGCCGTCTACTACATCTTCAATTTTTCTACTAACAATTTCACAGTCATCTGTTGTTAAAGACTCTCCTGGCTTATCTATTACTACTCTATATATTTTACTTTCTCCTTCTTTTACATATTCTGTGTATTCTAGTTCATAACCTAAAGCTTCTATATCTGCTATAATTTTGGCTTCTATATTATCTGTTAACTTTGACATTATATCCCCCTTTACATTACATTAAGTGAGAGGACTTATGTCCTCCCACCTGCATCTCTCATATTGACAATATTATTGTACTATAATTTTACTCATTTTGCAAGAGTTTTGCTAATATTTTAACAGATTTTGCCTATTTTTAATTGTCTACTTTTTCTACATCATATCCGCTGTTATCTTGCTTTATTTTTACCGTGTATTTTCCTTCAGATTGTTCCACTACGTGTTGCTGAAGTATTTTCAAATCCTCTTCATTCGGTACATATGACGACGAATATCCCTTTGTATTTACTATTTGCATATGCTTTAACATAAGTTCAGCTAAAGCGTTAGATCTATCAGCCAGTTCTGCTGCTTCTTTTGCTTTATCTATAATTTGTTGATTATGTTTTGCAATTCTTAAGCCGTATTCTTTTATATGTTCAAAAAACTTTGTAGCATATTCTTCAACTTGTTTATCTGAAAGCTTTGGGTACTTTTCCTTTATAATTTTTACAGCCTCATCCTTTTCTTCCGCCACCATTTCTTTCCATATTTTTTCATATATAGGTCTTTCTTCAGCCGTTATTTGTGGTAATTTGTCTACTTCCTCTTTAATTCCGTATGCTTCAAACAGCTTATCTGCAACTTCATCAAAATCTACTGTTATTTTTTCTTGTTCTTCTTTATTGGTATCTATATTACCTTGTTCACCAATTTCAGTTTTATTTATTTTCAGTTGTTGCATAAGTAGACCAACAACTACCATTAACGCAATTACTAGCACACTTAACACCACTATTGCATTCTTAGCCTTTACCTTTTCAACTTCATATTTTACTTTTTCATTTTCTTCCATTTTTAATCCCCCTTGTTTAATTTAGCAAAAGCATATCATTATTTGTATATCATGTCAAGTATACAAAACGGGCAAGTAATTAACTTGTCCGTTTTAATTTGATTTTATCACGCTGTCGTTTTTTTCTCGGTTACTATAAATGTCTTAATTATTTCTTTAACTAAATCATCTATATCCGTATCTGGATTATAACAGATAATGTCAGTAAAGTAACTTTTTATACATACATCTTCGCCACTAACTTTTAGATGGTTCGCACGCCCTAAAAGTGTTTCTACATTATCATTAATTAACTGGTAATAATCCCAATACTTGAAGAAACCGCCTCTTGCAGTAATTTCCTGTTCAATTCTCTTCACCAGCTTTTTAACCACATCTATCTTTACACTCCGACAACCTTTTTCTCTTAAATATTGTATAACAATATTTTCAAGATTTAAAGCGTGCCGTGTATATTTAATATCCAGTGCCAAAGTTTTCTCTTTTTCTTTGATAGCGGTATTAAGTTCTTTGAACCACTCTTCGCCGTGGGGCTCATATATTTTGATAAATGGTTTTCCTTCTTTAAAATTCATCTGAACGTATCCTAAAATGTCCATTTCACCTTCAATCTGGTCACCATCCGCAATCGCAAACACAGAAGTGTCTTCCAGCCTAATAAGTTTTAACATACAGTATCCTCCTTAAAATTATTTAATGGTATTTTTAAAGTTTCGATATATTATACACCATACTTCACTTAAAAGCAAGCTATACACAAATAACACACAGTTTTCTACTACCGTGTGCTATTTGCTTATTCTATGAATAGAGTATTACTCTAAGCTGCTGGACCCGTTGGACCTTGTGGTATTGTTAAGTTTAACACAAAGTCTGGAGCTGTACCAGTTATTGTAGCTGTTGCAGCAGTTCCAGGGGCTCCCGTTGTAACTGTACCAATTGTAAGCGTTGGAGTTAGTCCATCAGCACCAGTTGCTCCCGTTGGACCTGTTGCACCAGTAGCTCCCGTAGCTCCTGTTGGGCCTGTAGGTCCTGTGGCACCAGTGGCACCAGCAATACCAGGAACACCTTGTATTCCTTGTTCTCCTGTAGCTCCCGTTAGACCAATTGGGCCTGTAGCACCAGTAGCTCCTGTTGGGCCTGTAGGTCCCGTAACACCAGTCGGACCTGTTGGTCCTGTTACTCCAGTAGGACCCGTAGCACCAGTGGCTCCAGTAACACCAGTAGCCCCAGCAACACCCGGAACACCAATTGGACCTTGTGCTCCCACCGGACCTTGTGGGCCTTGTGGACCTTGTGGGCCTGTCGGACCAGGTCTACCCATCGGGCCTTGTGGACCTATAGGTCCTTCAAGACAACAATTGGGTCTTGGAGTTGGTCTGAAGTTGCAGTTATCTATTTCATCGAATCCGTTATTATAACAATTTCTATAGTTCATTATACTACTCCTTCTAGATGTAAAATACATCTACTGTATTATATGCAATTGTTTGGTTTATGCAACAAAAAAGGGCAGATATTTCTATCCACCCGATTTTGTTTATAACCAACCGTAATAGCTGTTTTGACTAGCGGCTCCACAACCATAATTATTATGATTTTTATTATTTGAACTACAACCACATTGTGAAGTTTCCTTTTCGCAACCACAATTTTCTTTTTCTTCAAAACAGTAACAGTTATATTTGTGTCCTTCGTTTTTGTAATTGTCATATCCTTTACACTTGGCTTGGTTTTGTCCCCATCCCCAATTTGATTGTGAATTTCCACAATTACATCTACTATTTTCCATTATTTAATCTACCCTTTCTTAGGACTTACGTCCTCTATATATTATGTTTTGTCCGCTTAAATTGTGTCACTTATATATTATTATTTTCATATATTACATTAGGTGATTTTATGATATCTCTATCTCTTTGTATGATAGTAAAAAACGAACACGATACTTTGAGTCGATGTTTAGACTGTGCAAAACAAATAGCTGATGAAATAATAATTGTAGATACAGGTTCAATGGATGATACAAAAAATATAGCTTCAAAATATACAGATAAAGTTTATGATTATAAGTGGGTTAATGACTTTGCCAAAGCTCGAAACTATTCTTTTTCTAAAGCTACCAAAGATTATATCATATGGCTCGATGCTGACGATGTTATATTAAAAGAAGATATTGAAAAAATTAAAATACTTAAGAAAATACTAACTCCAGATATAGACATGGTGATGTTTAAATATAATTTGAATTTAGATGAAAATGGGATCCCCGCACTTTCGTATTACCGAGAAAGAATAGTAAAACGTTCTAAAGGATATAAGTGGGTTAGTCCAATTCACGAGGTCATTCCCAGACATGGCAAAATTCTTTATGAAGATATTGCAATAACACATAAAAAACTTCATCCATCCGACCCTCAAAGAAATATTACTATATTTGAAAATATGAAAAAACAAGGAATTAAATTTGACGCAAGGCAAACCTTTTACTATGCTCGCGAGCTTATGTATGCTGAAAGATTTGATGAAAGTATAAATGAATACACACAGTTTTTATCCCTGCCTGATGCATGGATAGAAAATAAAATATCTGCTTGTTTAGATTTATATAATATTTATTTAAAATTAAGGGCCGAAAATACAGCTCTTGCTTGTTTATTTAAATCTTTTGAATACGATACACCTCGTGCAGAAGTTTGTTGCAATGTTGGGCAATATTTTATTAACAAAAAGCAATATTCTATTGCTGTATTTTGGTTAGAACAAGCATTAAGTAAAAAATATGATGTTTCTTCAGGTGGTTTTTTCTCCAAAGATTATCATGATTTTATTCCATATATAGAGTTGTGTGTTTGTCATTATAACCTTGGAAATATTAAAGTTGCCATGGAATACAACGAAAAAGCTGGTAGTATAAAACCAAATGATAAAAGTTATTTAAACAACAAAGCCTTCTTTGAAAGCTTAGAAAAAAATCCTCTTTAAACAGAGGATTTTTCTATATATTTTATTGTTATTTTGTTTCTTCAACTACTTGCTCTTTAATTTCTTTTTGCTTTGTAAAAGCTGTTAAAACTATAGCAAGTGCAATTAACATCATAGCCATATTAGCATAAGTTGCAATAGCAGTAATTTGAGTTAATGTATATAGTACTAAATAGATTAATGTAATAACTAGCATTTTAAATTTTCCAACTTTATCTTTTATAGCATCATATATAGCCATTCCTACAATTAACATTGCTGTTGTTGCAACAAGTAATAATAATGCTACGTATACAATAAGTATTGGCCAAGCAACAATGCCAAGTCCCATAAGTGCAAGCACTATTAAAAGTATTGGTAAGAACAATGCTGACATTAGAGTTATAACAGATGCTATTAGTCCAAAAGTTGTTTTGCTTCTAAACTTTTCAAAAGCCCTTTGTACAATATTGTTAGGTTTTCTAGTTAAAAGTGCCGCAATAACAGTATATATTACTACTGTAGCAATTCCCTTTGTAAATATTCCCATCCAATCTACTTTTTGTTTTGCCTGTTCAATTAAAGGTTTCACAGTAGCATTTGGATATTTTTCTTTTAATCCAGTCATATCTGCTGATGTTTCAACATATATATCACCTTTTATTTGCTCGTCTGCAAGAGCTAAATCTGTAGTAATTATTCTAAGGTCATTGTTTATTACTCCTGAAATAGTTGCTTTATCTGATATTGTTGCTATTACATTTCCTTCTACAGTCCCTTTAATATCTAAAGTATTTGCTATTATTATTACATCTTTTTCTATAACAGCGCTTTCTTTAATTTGAACTGTAGGGGCAAATATTATACTATCTGATGTAAGCTTTCCTTCTATAACCACATTATTTGCATAAATAAAAGCGTTTTCTACTTCACCTTTTATTGTTACCATATCTGTTGATATAATAGCATGCATTCCTTCAAGTTTTTCATTTATATCTATTGTTGTACTTCCAAAACTTATTCCAGAATGAGTTACATCTTTATCATAAGTTGCTGCATTTATAAACATATTAAAGAACGGTAAATCTATATCAGCTTGTTCACTTAATTTGTATATATCTTCATATATCCCTTCATGGAACAAGCCATCAGCCGCATGTACATTTGTAAGTGATGCTAATACCGCAAACATTACCATTAAAATACTAAAAAGTTTTTTTGTCATTTTCAGTCCCCCTCTACGCTATATATTTTATACTTTTTTTAGCAAAATAGCAAGAGGAGGGACTTATATTACACATTATTACAAAATTATACGTGTAAAAAATTTATAACTAAATCCACAATTATGTTTTTCTTTTTCGTATTAGATTATGCTATAGGAAGGATTAATGCTGCTAACGTATTATTATCTATTATTTGTTTATTTTCTTTATATAAGATAGCATAATAGTTTAGGAAGTATATAAAAAGTGTTGCTGCCACCCTTTTATTCCCGTATATAAACACATACTTTTTTCCGTATATTTCTATTTGTTTATAAAAAATATAATTTTAGACTAATATTTTATTGCATCTTACTTAAATCTTGCTTATTATCTTGCATAATTTAAGACAGATATTATTAATATAACATCTGTCTTATTATTTTATATAATTTGTTCTCTACAAAGCCACATTAAGTCCACTCGCGATTATTTCGGATATTTTTAGAAGAACACTATCTATTTCTTTAGGTGTAACTATGTAATTGTCTGTATGTAAAGCATTCGCTATCATAGTATATCTGTCTTCTCTATCAAATAAAGAAAATAACTCTTCTACTTTTTTCTTATTTAATCCGTGATTCATATAATTTGTTGCTTCATATTTTAAGTTATCTGTTAATTTGTCTATTGCTTCATTTGTAATAGTTGCCATGTCTACAACCAATGGTACGCCTACTGCTATTACATCAGTTCCAAGACTTTCCCTATTTAGCGCTCTTCTTTTATTTCCTATCCCCGCCCCTGGAGTTATTCCTGTATTTCCTAGTTGAATTGTTTTTCCTAGTCTATCCATGCTCATTGATGCTAAACTATCTATTACAATTAGAACTTCTGGATTTACTATTTTTGTAACAGCTTCTACTATTTCTTCAGTTTCTATACCCGTTGTTCCAAGAACGCCTGGGGATATTGCAGATATCTCCTTCGTTCCTGGCTCAATAAATTCCTTTGCATACTTTAACATATGACGTGTTACATTAACAAACGAAACCACTTTTGGGCCCAAGGCATCAGGTGTCACCGCTTCATTTCCTAGTCCTACTATTAAGATGTTATTTACCTCTTTACCTATTAATATCTTTATTTGATTTGCAACAGCTGTTATAACCGACTGCTTTTGTTCCTCTGTTAAATACTCTACATCTTTTATTTCCAGTGTTATATACTTACCTATATCTTTTTTTACTGCATTTTTACCATTTTCATTTAAAACATCTACAGTAGTTGTTTTTACTATATCTTCCGCCACACATTCTACTTTAATTCCATTTATTTCTGTTAAATTGTTTACCTGTTTATATGTATCTACCCTTTCATCTGCCATATCTGTTCTAAAGTTAAAATTTTTCATAAAAAAACACCTCTTTAACATTATGTTTCAAAAGAAGTGCTTTTATTTAATTTTATATTACCTATTATGATTTCTACATCGCAAGTATTATTTGTTTTAAACCAAGAATAATATCTATTTTTCCTGTTTTTGAATTTTCATCATAAGAGTTAAATTCTAACATTAAGTTTTCCAAATGTTCCAAAGAATAATTTGAACTAGCTACTTTTAATTTAGAATATACAAAAGGATGTATTCCAAGTTCTTTTGCTATATCTACATTTATTCCTGTCTCTTTTATTCTTTGTTCCATAAGTTTTATTTGATAGATTTGTTTTATTTGTTTAAATATCATTGATGAAATTATGCCAATATATGTTCCTTGCGCTAACATATCTTCAAAAAGTGCTAAAGCGTCTTTTTTCTTCTTAACCATTATAGCATCCATAAGATCAAATATCTTGGCATCAATTGTTTTTGAACAAATAGTATCTATAACCTCTTTTGTCAAAGTCTCACCATGGTCAAGATATGCCACTATTTTTCTAAACTCATTTACTAGAATTTGTTTGTCTTCTGTACAAACGGCTACTAAATATTTTGCCACATCGTCAGGAACATTCACTTTATATGCATTAAGCATTCTCTTTACAAAAAACACAGCATCTTTTTCGTTTAGCTTATTAAACTCTACACAAACTGCATTTTTTGTTAAATATTTATATTCTGATGTTCTTTTATCCACACTTTCCTCAGTTATTACTATAACAAGTTCAGGATTTGTAATGTTTTCTAAAACTTCCTTATTAAATTTTAATCCTGTGTTTTTTATAACTATAAGCTTCTCAAGGCCAAAAAATGATACACTCTCACAGTAATCTTCTAATTTATCTACATTTGTTTTATCTAGTACAAAGAAATTTACACCAGCTTCTAAATTAGAAAAACATTTTTTTATTTTTTCTACATAGCTTTCTACATCATATGTTTCAGTACCATAAAGCAAATATACACCGTGAGGTTTTTTATTCTTGATATCTTCATCCAATATTTTTAAGCTCATCTTTTAACTCCTTCATCCTATCTATTGACCTTGTGGCATAAAAAGCATATCTTTCCTTCTTATCTCTAATTTTCTTCTCAGCAGGCTTAATAATCCCAAAATTTGCATTCATTGGTTGGTAATCTTTATTTTCTGTTGCTACATATTTAGCAAGTGCACCAAGCATAGTTTCATCCGAAAATTTTAAATCTATTCCTTTTAATTTCGCTACAATGTTATATGCTACCATAAGACCACTTGCGGCTGATTCCACATAACCTTCCACACCACTTATTTGTCCCGCAAAATATACATTTGGATGTTCTTTCATACTAAAGTCGCTATTTATTATCTTGGGTGCATTTATATATGTGTTTCTATGCATTACACCATATCTTACATATTCTGCATTCTCAAGACCTGCTATTAAACCAAATACTCTTTTTTGTTCAGCAAATTTAAGACTTGTTTGAAAGCCAACTAAATTATACATTGTTTCGTTTTCATCTTCTTTTCTAAGTTGAAGTACTGCGTAAGGTTTTGTTCCATCTTCTTTATACAAGCCTACCGGTTTTAAAGGGCCAAATACTAACGTCTTATCTCCACGTCTCGCCATAGTCTCTATTGGCATACAACCTTCGAAATGTTGTAATTCTTCCGTGTCGTTATTAGTTTGTTCTAATTTATCAAAAGAGTGGCGTTCAGCACTTTCTGCATTTAATAATTCGTTATAGAACACGTCATATTCTTCCTTAGTCATAGCAAGATTTAAATAATCTCCTACTCCAATTTCACCGTATCTATCTTTTCTATACGCTTTTGTCATATCTATACTTTCAGCAAGCACTATTGGTGCTGCAGCATCATAAAAGTAGAGTTTATTTTCTCCTATTAATTTGGCTATGCTTAAAGATAACGCCTCACTTGTAAGAGGACCTGTGGCAATTACAGTAATGCCTTGTAGTTTATCTAAATCCATTACCTCTTCATAAGTAATCTCAATATTTTCATCGTTTTTTATTTTCTCTGTTATATATTTTGAAAATTCTTCCCTATTTACAGCCAACGCATTTCCCGCTGGAACTTTTGAATTATATGCTGCTTCTACAAAAATGCTATCTAGCATTTTCATTTCTTGTTTTAAAAGCCCACATGCATTTGTTATTTGTTCAGACTTTAAAGAATTGCTACATACAAGCTCTGCAAAGTCATTAGATACATGAGCCGGGCTTTTTTTGTTAGGCTTCATTTCATAAAGTCTACATTTTATATTATATTTACTTAATATATGTGCACACTCACATCCAGCAAGTCCTGCACCAATTATATTTACTACATTTGGCGTCTTCATTTAATCTCCTTTATTTTAACAAAACTTTATTTTCTTTTTATTGTTCTACAATATATTTCGACATAAAATCTACTCACATTATACTATAATTTAGTTGTATTAACAATACATTAATACATTTAAACCTTTTTCATAAACCTTTTTAATATATTTATTATATATTATTTACCCTTTTTACAGTCCGGTTACCCCCGGACTGTTTTGTTGACATTATTCAGTAAAAGATGTATAATATATAAATTGCAAAATTATATGAGTACAATAAACTTATTGAACTAAAATCTAATTTAATTAAAAGGAGATATATCATGAACACATTACAACCATTAGTCCAGAAGCAGGACAAAAGAAAAAAACGATACGCCTCTATTCAAAAAATACAAATAGTAGTGTTATCTCTTTTAACCCTCTTCGTCTTCACGTTTTGCTTTTTGTTCTTTACCTTCCACGTGATTTTTTCCGTCTTACTAATAATTGCCACAGCAGTAGCATTCGAAGTGGCCTATCGTAGGTATTACAACAAGCTGGATAAAGAAATAATTGATACCATTAGCGATATTTTATATTCTAATGTTAGTATCGACCTCTTAGATGATGAGCAGGCGATAGTCACGCTACGTAGCTGTACCAAAGACGCTTTTTATTTCTCAATAGAAGTATTTAGCAACAACATTACCTATGATTACTTAGTAACCTCTATGGACTCTATAGTAAATAATATCAACGAAGTTATTAACGAAAAGTTGTGTGTTTTTTACTATATTAATATGGATTAAAAGTTGTAGATGGCACACTGAAAAACGCAAAAAGCGATTTGCTTTTTGCGTTTTCTTTTTTACTATTTCATCTTCATCGACACAAGCTTAGATACACCATATTCTTGCATTGTAACACCATATACTGATGTTGCAACTTCCATTGTACCTTTTCTATGTGTTATAACTATAAATTGCGTATCATCTGAATATTTTTCTAGATACGATGCAAATCTTGCAACGTTAATATCGTCTAGAGCTGCTTCTATTTCGTCTAGAACACAGAATGGAGGTGCTTTTATCTTAAGTATTGCAAATAATATCGCAATAGCAGTTAAAGCTTTTTCTCCACCAGATAGAAGTGACATATTTTGTAGTTTCTTTCCAGGTGGTTCAGCTTCAATTTCTATACCACTTTCTAAAACATTTTTCTCATCTGAAAGCTTAAGCTCTGCTCTTCCTCCACCAAAGAGTTCCTTAAATACCTCTTTAAAGTTTTCGTTTATTTCTTTAAATTGTTTAGCAAATTGTGTTTTCATAACAGCAGTTGTATTGTCTATTAAATTTTCAAGTTTAGCTTTAGTTTCTTCTAAATCTTCTTTTTGTTTAGAAATAAACTGACCACGTTCACTTAATTCTTTGTATTCTTCAATAGCACTTACTGTTACTTCACCTAAACCTTTAATTTCATTTTTTAGTTTATTTGCCATTTGCTCTAATTTAGTTTTAGATATATCCTTTAACTCATCTAGAGCTTTATCTATCTCACGAGCAGACGTTACAGTGATTTCATATTCCTCCCACATTTTTATTTTAAGAAGTTCTGTATCGCTATCGTATTTTTCTTTCTTTCCATCTAGTTTAGCTTTTTCTGTTCTTAATTTCTCAAGCATTTTCATAGCTTCAAAAGTTACTTTTTCTAGTTCGCTTTGTTTTGCTATATTGTTTGCTTTATCTTGTTTTAATTTTTCTATTTCATTTTTTAAAGCATCCGTTTTTTCTTTAATAACTGTTATTTGATTTTTGTCTTCTTCGTTTTTAGCTTCACTTGTAGCAAGTTCATTTTCATATTCTGCTATTAACTCTTTCTTTCTATCCTGACTGACCATAAAGCTAGATATATCTGACTTAATCTTATCTACCATCTCATCAATAGCTAAAGCTGATTCATCAAAAGATGAAAGCGAAACTTTAAGGTTCATTATATCTTCGTTTAAGAAGTTAACTCTTTCTTCTTTCTCTTTATTAAATCTTGCATATTCTGCTATCTCATCTGTATGCTTTGTAATTTCAGCGTTTATCTCGTCTATTTTTTTATTAGTTTCAGTTATATCCCACTCTAAATCTTTATTATTAGCCTCTAGTTCTACTTTTTCAGCCTCTTTATTCTTACGCATGTCTTTTATCTTTTCCGCGTCTTTTATTGCTTGATTTAGTCGTTCCTGTGTTACACTATATGTTGTATTTGCTTCAGTATACTTGGCTGTTACTGTTTCAAGTTTAGCTACAATTTCTGTATAACTTCCTTGTTCTTTTTTAATACTATCTAAATGCGCTGCATAGTCTTTTTCAAGAGTAGCCAAACGTTCTTTATATTCATTAATTCTTCTACCACGTCCAACCAGTGTCATTTGCTTTGACGCTGCTTGTCCACCTGTTATACTTCCAGTTGTTGCAATAACTTCACCCGCAAGAGTTACTATCTTTGCACTATTTTTAGACACTTTAGATATCTTTATTCCATTTTCTATCGTATCTACTACAATAGTTCTACCAAGTGCTAGTCTTGCTACTGCTTCAAACTTTTTATCATATGACACAAGCTCCATTGCGGTTCCTATATATCCCGCTTCTTTTTTAAGCGCCGCTGGTATATCTTCTTTATATAACTTAATGCTTTCTATTGGTAAGAACGTAGCGCGTCCTAGCATTCCGTCTTTTAAGAAATTAACCAAATCTTTTGCAACAGAATCTTTATCCACTACTATGTTTTGGATATATCCCCCCATCGCAATTTCTATCGCTTTTTCATATTTTTCATCAGTAGAAATTAGTGACGCAAGCGTTCCAAATACGTGGTCTGTATATTTAGCATTTCTTCTAGACAAGTCTATAATGCTCTTAACACTTCTTGTGTATCCTTCAGATTCACTTTCGAGGTTTAACATATAGTTTAGTTTGGACCTTGTCTCTAATATTTTTTGTTTAAATTCATTTTCTTTAGTCTCAAACGTTGCAAAGAATTCTTCAAGTCTAGTTTTTTCATTGCTTAAAGTTTCCA
Source organism: Clostridia bacterium (assembly GCA_045611765.1). Taxonomy (GTDB): domain Bacteria; phylum Bacillota; class Clostridia; order TANB77; family CAG-465; genus UMGS1649. The sequence continues at coordinate 177,736 of JAZKXT010000012.1, read as the reverse complement.
TTTGCTCTTTTAAACTATTTCTATTTTTTTCTACCTTAGCAAATTCCTCTTCCACTTCAGCTAGATGTATTTTGATACCATCAGAACTAGATATATCTTGATTAGCATCTCTTGCAATTGTATCTAATCTTTTATTATTTGCTTCTAAATGCATTTCAGCTGTCGCAATTTTAAGCTTAAGTTCAGATATATTTTCTTTAAGAGATTCAACTGTTCTTTTTAGACTTTCTATTTCAAGCTCTTTTTCAGACATTCCCGCAGTTATTTCTTTAAGCTCGGCTGTCTTCTCATTAAGCTCAATTTCAAATCTTAATTTGTTTTTTTCAAGGTTGTCTTTTTTAACCGAACGAGTTACGATCTCTTGCTCAAGTATTGCAATTGATGCATCTGAACCGGCTATTTCTTCTTTTAGTTTAGCAATATTTTCTTTATTCATTGCCACCCTATCATCATAGGCTTCTACTTTAGAAGTTAATCTGTCTACTTCACTTAATGAAGAATAATATGTTTCCTGAGCGACCTCTATTGCCTGAAGAAGTTCTTCCAAACATACTCTTGCATCATCACTTGCTCTTTGTGCTTCTGCAAGTTCAGACTCTTTTTCTATAACGCTATTATTTATTCCTTCTATTTTTGCATTTAAAGCTTCTAACTCACCCGAACAGCTATCTATAACATTTAAGAATATTTTTACATCTATATCTTTAAGTTTGCCTTTCAACTCAAGATATTTTTTTGCCGTTTCTGCTTTTTTTGCTAATGGTTCCAAGTTATTGTTTATCTCTGTTAAAATGTCCGTAACTCTATCTAAATTAGCATTTGTGTGCTCTAATTTTCTTAACGCTTCATCTTTTCTAGTTCTGTATTTTACTATACCAGATGCCTCTTCAAATATGTTTCTTCTATCTTCAGACTTTGAAGATATTATACTATCTATTTTACCTTGTCCAATTATGCTGTAACCATCACGCCCTACCCCCGTATCCATGAATAATTCTTGGACATCTTTAAGCCTTACTTGGGATTTATTTATTAAATACTCACTATCTCCACTTCTATACACTCTTCTTGTTACAACAACTTCATCGAATTCCACATTAAGACTGTGGTCACTATTATCTAAAACTAGTGAAACCTCAGCAAGACCAAGCATTTTTCTATGCTTAGTCCCTGCAAATATTACATCTTCCATTTTAGAGCCTCTTAAGCTCTTGGCACTTTGTTCACCTAGAACCCAACGCACTGCATCAGAGATATTACTCTTTCCGCTTCCGTTTGGTCCAACTATAGTAGTGATTCCACCATCAAATTCTATTATAGTTTTGTCAGCAAACGATTTAAACCCCTGTATTTCAATCCTTTTTAACTGCATTTATTGCTCCTTACATAAGTCCGTATTGTCTACTACTTCCCCTAAAACTGTTTGTACACATTTTATCCCATAAGTTATATTCTTCTATTCCTTGAGGAATTATTTCTATGTGATAATAATCCTTAGCAAGTTTTATAACCCTTGCTATATCTAATTCTTCATACGCTACATCTATTAATTTATCCGTTTCAAACTCTATATATGTCTGACCTACTTTTTGTTTAATTTTAGCTTCGCCATCTACAAGTTTAATTCCATTATTTACGTCTATTATTTCAAGCTTAACTACAGCTTCCTTGTATTCCCCATCATCTGTTTTTAAAAGTTTAGCATCATCCATTATTTCAAAGAATTGCGGTACCATATCTTTAATATAGTTTGGTACTTTTATTTTATTTACATCTTTTCCTTTGGTTGGTTTTGATGCAAGCTCCATTATTATATTAGAAACTTTGTCTAATTTTATCTTTTTAGAAGTTTGTTTTTCTGACTCTTTGACTGTATCGTCTTTCTTTTTAGCTTTTTGTATATCTCCTTTATCTAGCCTAACAACTTTACTTTCAAGAACTAAAGACTCCATATCTATAACTTCATCAGAAATTACATATTCTTCTTCAGCTTCGTCTGTAAAACCTTCCTCAGCTAATTCAAAAGCCGCATTTGCTACTTGCTCTTCATTTCCTTCTTCAACTTGTTCAATAATAGCTGGTTCTTCCATTTCTATTTCCACTTCTGCCACATCACCTAAGTCTATTTCAAAGGCATCTAACTCATTAACATCTAGTTCCACTTTTGGAAGTTTCTTTGGAGCCTCTTCAACTTGTGCTAATTTTTCGTCATCTTTTTTACCTAAAAGTTCTGCGATACTTGGAACAACATGCATATATTGTTTAGTTGTAAATATTAATTTGTTCTCTGCAAGTTCGTCTATATATGCTTTCTCCAATTTTACCAAGTTCTCTTTAACTAGTTTTGTCATGCCATCTATATATTCTTCATACTCTTTTTTATCTTTTATTAAGTCATATGTAAGTTTTGTATAAATAGATACGTCTGTTTCTAACATACTATCTGTAAGTCCACCTTGAACTAGGTAAACTATACCTTCATCTTCATATTCAAAAACAAAAATACTTACATTTATTTCTACGTCTGCGTTATTATCCCAAACATATACATTCTTTGTATATTTAAGAACATTTTCAAGCATTTTTCTTGTTGTATTTTTCCTATCTATTCCTAAAGCTATAAATTTTCTTGCCTTTAAATCTATTAAACACTCCTCTACTATATCATAGCCGGTTTCTTTAATATCGCTAGCTAAGATATATATTTTCTTTAGTTTGCTATTACTATGTGATAGTATCTCATCTTTTAGCGTATTTACGCCATCTTTTTGTACTTTTAATTCAACTCTCATTTTTCTCCACCTTTTGTTATAATTCTACAATGATATATTATACCAAAATGTGCTAAATGTAAAGGGTTTTTAGAATTTATTGCAGTAATATTTCTGTTTTTTAGCTATAAAAAAGTAGCCCATATATAGGCTACTTAATATTCTAAACTATAACATCTAATTCGTTTAATTTTGATTCGAATTCAGATATTCTTTGTTCTGTTTCATATTGCTCTATTCTATTTAAAGCATATAAATATTTTCTTTCTTGAGAAAGTAAAGCTTGGTAGTCTTCATTCCAATCTTCATGCGCTCTTAAAGAGTTATGAACTTCATCCAATTTTGCTTCAAGAGATTTTTTAACTGGTGCTACTAAAGACTTATCTTTGCCTACTTTAATTCCGTTATCTACCATGTGACTTACTGCTTCAGCAAATAATCTTTCACCTTGTAGATTTTTTCCGTCAGTTAAAGTATTGCTTAGTATTCCTACCATTTTGTTTACTTCATCTATTCCAGCTTTTTCAAATACAGTGTCAACTCTTGAATCTATAAATTGTCCACCTTCGCCAAACATTTCTTGGTCTTTTATGAATATATCCACATTGTTTTGGATTATTCTAACTTGGTCTACTGGAAATTCGTTTACTGCCATTTTTAACGCGTGTCTGTCATAGTATTTTTTAAATGCTGCTTGACACATTTCTGGATTTTCAGAATATGGTTTAAAGAATGTTGCATACTCACGAAGCACTTCATGTTGTGTTCTATCTCCGCAAGCACTTTCTTTCAACTCATCTATTGGTTCTCCAAGAAATGACTCTAGTTTCAAGTCCACTTCATCTTTTAAATATACTGGTTCAGAAGCTTGTTCAAAAATTACATCATTTTTTTTTTCAATGCCAAACAAGTTTTCTAACGCTGTGTTGGCATTGTCTAAATCTGTTTTAAATAGTTCCCATTCTCTTTTAAAGAAGCCTGGTCTATCTTCTACTTTTGCTTCATCTGGAGCATCTAATAATAATTTGTCGTCTTCGAATCCAAAGGCACTCATTATCATTTCTCCACAATCTTGCATGTCTTGCAAAAATAATCTCCATTCTCTTGCAAAGAAACCTTCTTTAGGTTCAGCTGATTTAGGAGCATCTAACATTAATTGTTCGTTGGCGCCGAATGCGTTCAAGAAAAATTCTCCTACCTCTTGCATGTCGTTTAGGAATAAATCCCATTGTCTTTCAAAAAATCCTTTCATATAAACACCTCTTTTGTAGAAATAATATTAATATATTTATTTTTATACTAACATTATAGTAATAAAATTACATAAAATCAACTACAAAAACATAACATTTATGTTACAAAGTATTTCCTTTTGTGTTACGTAAATATTACAAAAATCCTTGCTAGGCTATATTTTTAGAGGTTTGTCATCTGACGTTCTCTATAATCTTTAATAATTCATCCTCCCCAGTGTACCCTACTATTCTTTTTATAAGTTTATTATCTTTAAATATCATCAGTGTTGGTATTGAATCGATATCATATTCTAAAGCAGTCATCGGTGCTTCATCCACATTAACTTTCACTATATCCACATCTACGCTTCTAGAAGTCTCAAATTTTTCTAGCACTTTTGCTTGCATTCCACAAGGTCCACACCATGTGGCGTAAAAATCTACTAATACTAGTTTTCTATTTTTTATTTCACTTTTAAAGTTATTATCATTTAATTCCGTCATTTGTATTCTCCTTCCTAATTAGAACTTCCGCCTTCTAATCTTTTATCATTATATATTATTAAGTCTGCAAATGCAAATGTATTAATTCCCGCCCCTTCCCATATACAAATATTGTTGTATCCTAAAGCCCAAAGTAGCTGTATTGCTCTACGCACTCTTGAACCTGTAGCACAGTATACTAGGATACACTCATCCTTATTAACTACTATTTGTGAAATGTCTGTTTGTAATTTGTCTAGAGGAATATTCACACTCCCCTTTATTCTTACCGTATTATATTCCATTTCCGTTCTTACATCCAACAAAAAACATTCACCACTTTTTACTCGCCTATACGCCTCTTCTATTGGTAACACTTTAACGGGCATGCTTGTTTGCCTCTGTCTACTGTTCATACCAAACATTTTTCCAATTTGAGCTAAAGGATTATTAGACATGTTTCCTCTACCATTTCCACCAAACCTAAATAAATTTCCTAAACGATTTAAGTTAAACAAATTACTTATATTAAATCCTGAGCTATTGTTATTAAAATTGTTATTAAAATTATTATTAGTACCGTTATAGTTATTAACACTGTTTCTTTCACCATTTATATTGTTTCCCATTTTTAACACCTCTACTCGTATATATATTTTTTTTATTAAAAAATATTCTTTAATTTGTTAATAAAGAGCTGTTTTAAAAGAAAATAACTGAAAAAGGAAACGGTTTTATAAATTAACCTAAAAACCGTTTCCTTTTATTAACATTATGCTTTTTTTAATTTAAATCTTTTTGCAATAATTTGTTTTGCTATTTCTGCAATAAACATATATGCAAACGCCGAACCTATAGACAATATATATAGCGAACTGTCTAGTCTAACCAACTCAAATATACTGCTTATTACTGGTATAAATATTACGCATAGTTGTATTACAATTATTGCCAATACTCCTAGTAATAATTGTGGGTTTGTTAATAATCCTGTACTTATTATAGATTTCCTATCTGAACGAATTACAAATGCAAATAACAATTCTGCAAATGACAACGCTATAAATGCCACCGTCATAGCATGCGTGTGGTCATATAACGGATTTGTTTCTACAAAGAAGTATAAAGCTAATACCATAATGCTTTTAATAACTGCTGGTACAACAATTCTTGTTATTAAAAACGGATTAAAGAATTTCTCATCTGCTTTTCTTGGCTTTTCTTTCATTGAATTTTTGTCTGCAGGTTCAAACCCTAATGTCATAGCTGGTATTGCATCTGTTATTAAATTAATCCACAACAAATGTAGTGGCGAAAACACAGTACTATTAAATATCTTTGCTATAAATACAATTAATACTTCTGCTATATTAGATGCCAAAAGATAAGCTATTACGTTTTGTATATTTTTATATACTCTTCTTCCCTCTTTAACAGCAACTACTATTGACGCGAAATTATCATCTGTAAGTACCATACTTGCTACGCTTTTAGATACTTCCGTACCTGTTATTCCCATTCCAACTCCAATATCTGCTGTTTTAAGAGCTGGCGCATCGTTTACTCCATCACCTGTCATTGCAACAGTCTTACCAAGTTTCTTCCACACTTTAACTATACGAACCTTGTTTTCCGGAGAAACTCTTGCATATACACGGATGTTATTTATTCTCTTTTCAAATTCTTCGTCACTCATGGCATCTAACTGTTGGCCAGTTATTGCTTCTTTACCATCTTCTAAAATACCAATATCTTTAGCAATTGCAACCGCAGTTGAAATACTATCCCCTGTTATCATAATAGGAAGCATTCCAGCTGAGAAGCAATCCTTAACTGCTTGCTTAACCTCGGGACGTGGAGGGTCTATCATACCAACAAGTCCCACATATACCAAATCGTTTTCTAATGTTTCTGTAGATACCTCTTCCGGTAATGCATTTATTTCTTTATATGCAAAACCTAATACTCTTAATGCTCTAGAAGACATTTCTGCATTCGCTTCTAATATTCTAGACTTAATATCCTCTGTCATATCCACAAGATTTCCAGATATTAAAGCTTTTGTACATCTTTCTACTAGTCCTTCAGTTGCACCTTTTACATTTACTACAAGCTTGCCATCTTGGTTATTTACCGTAGTCATAAGCTTTCTTTCTGAATCAAAAGGAAGTTCTGCTACCCTTTTATATCTTGTGTCTACTAATTCCTTATCTAGTCCTAATTTAGTTCCTAAAGCCACTAATGCAATTTCTGTTGGGTCTCCTAAAAAGCCGTCCTCCACCTTATTAATCTTTACATCATTACATAGCATCATATTTTTTATAAATGTATCTAATGGACTATTTTTTTCATCATACTTTAAATCTTGTACCTGTATACGTTCTCCACCTAAATTTATTTCTGTTACTGTCATTTTGTTTTGTGTTAGCGTTCCTGTTTTATCTGAACATATTATTTCAGTTGCTCCTAATGTTTCGACTGATGCTAGTTTTCTAACAATACTATGTTCTTTTGCCATTTTCTGCACACCAATTGAAAGTATTATTGTAATAGATGCTGGAAGTCCTTCTGGAATTGCTGCTACCGCAAGCGATACTGAAAGCATAAATATTTCTAATAGTTTGTTTCCTTGTATCATCCCTAGTATAACCATTGCAAATCCTATAACAACTACAACAATACTCAAAACCTTACTTATCTCGTTCATTTTTCTTTGAAGTGGAGTAAGCGATTCTTTTGTATCTGTAAGCATAGTTGCTATTTTGCCTAGTTCTGTATCCATTCCAATAGCGGTAACTACACCTTCGCCTCTACCATATACTACACTGCTTCCAGAATACAACATGTTTCTTCTATCTGCTAACGCCGTATCTTCATTTATAACATCAACAAATTTGCTAACTGGTAAAGACTCACCTGTGAGCGATGCTTCTTCTACTTTTATACTATTGCACTCTATAATTCTCATATCCGCTGGTACAAAATCTCCAGCTTCAATTAATACTATATCTCCAACAACTAATTCTTCTGTCTTTATACTCTCTATTCTTCCATTACGTCTTACCTTAATATATGGAAGAGACATTTTTTTTAGAGCATCTATAGCTTTATCTGCTTTAGCCTCCTGTGCAACACCTAGCACCGCATTCATTATAACTACTGCAAATATTACTATGGAATCCGTGTAGCTTTCATTTTCTATTTTAGCAACTACAAACGAAACTATTGCCGCTATTAATAGAATGATTATCATAACATTTTTTAGCTGTTCTATAAATCTTGCGAGTATTGTTTTCTTCTTTCCTTCTACTAGTTTATTTGGTCCATACTCCACTTGCCTATTTTCAGCTTCAGTTTCAGCTAGACCATTTCTGTTCGTTTCAAGTTTTTCAAAAACTTCTTCGACAGTATATTTGTACATTTCTTGTTCTTTCATTTAAATCCCTCTCTATACTATTATAACTACAACTAATATTCCTATGATATTTTTGTATATCCTATCACAATTAACAAAATAATTAAATAGTAAAATTGAAAAACAAATAAAAAAATACAAAATACTATAAAAAATAACACCACTTAACTTTATTAAATAAAGTTAAATGGTGTATTTGACTATCTTATTCCTAATTTAGCTTTGATATCTCTATATCTTTCGATATCTACTTTTTCAAGGTAAGATAATAATCTTTTTCTTTTACCAACCATAATTAAAAGGCCACGTCTTGAATGTTCATCTTTTTTATGAGTTTTTAAATGTTCTGTTAACTCATTGATTCTTTCAGTAAGTAATGCTACTTGTACTTCTGTTGAACCAGTGTCGCCTTCAGCTTTAGCAAAAGTTTTAAGAATTTCTTGCTTTCTTTCCTTAGTCATGACTTTTTCCTCCTTATTTAAATTCGCCTTAATCCAAGAAATAATCTGAGGAAATTATATCCTAGAATAAGGTACAGTTATATTATACCACGCATGTCAAGTGGTTAATATCTTTTGTTTCATTTTATGTATAATGCCACACGGAAGCCATAATCCGGACCGATAATATCTATAGTAGCCCACTGCGCTCTAGCTGATATTGGATATGTACCATACCAAGAGGCACCACGAAAACAATGTGCATTTGTATAAGCGCCTTCCATTGTTCTTTCGTATATATTTCCAGCCATATCATAGATATTATTTATCTTGGCATATTTTAAAGCTCCCGTGCTTAAACTCCACATTGTAGATGATTCTTTAGTTAGTCCAGTAGCATCTTTGTATTCTTGTATTCCTTCATCACTATACAGAGCATATCTTGCCCCTTCATTTAAGTCTCCGCTTTTTATTACACTTGCTTTATAATTACCATAATTTATGCTTTCATCTATACTTGGTAAGGCTTTAGTATCTAGCATCCACTGCAAAGTTGTATCCCATTGTACACCGTATATTAAAGTAGATACTACTCTATAATTTGTACTATCTGCAGGATATATGTTTCTTGAAGCTTCTACTGATCCGCCTTTTTCATTGTCCATGGATTCACCCCATATAACATAAGTGTACGGAATTTTCCCCATCATAGAATATATTTTTTCTTCCAAATTAACGTCACTTCTAGTTCTTGCTTTATCTATTCCCGCTTCATAACGTGCTACATAAAACCCACCATATTTTTTCACACTAGAATACATAGCTTTTGCTTCCTTTAACGTTGTTGCAGATACATATTGTTCATCTTGCTCATCAAGCGGCATATTTGTATTTTTATCTAGTACTATCTCCCAAAGATTAGTACCTAATTCGTTAGAAATATCTGTGTGGAATCTTCTTACAAATTGAGTTTCAAATGTCGAGTTAGAAACTGGCACCCATACATATTGATTTCTTTCTCTTTTGGCCTCTTCTACATTTGCGTCAGTTACTGGTGTTGTTCCTTCGTATATTACAAGGCCACCATTTTTTGTGTTTTCGCCTGTAGCTTCGGATGCTACAAAACCTTTTGGTATTGGCACTCTATCTTGAATATACCATATACTTGCTTTCCAACTTTCTGGAACTAAATACTTTTTATCGAAAGTGGTTATTGCAAAGTTGCCTGCTTTATCTTCGACATATACTGTATACACAGTTGCCTCTCTATTTAAGTTTATTCTATCATTTGATACAGTTGTTCCATTTTGACTAAAATATTCTTTGGCATTTTCTTCTGCTATTTCACCCAATGCATATTTTATTACTTTTATACCAGAATTATCTGTTGCAGTAATATTTGTCAAATATTCTACCTTTTGTGTATCTGTTTCTTTGTAGACTATATTTTCGTATTTTATTTCATCTATTACTGGTTTCTCAACATCATAGGATTTTACTTGGTATGTAGACGTTAGTTGCTCTGTTCCATTGTTATATGATACTGTAATAATGTAATTTCCCGCTATCCCATTACCATTTACTAAATACTCATACGTGCTTTCTTGTACTTGTTGCGCGCCAATAACTATCTCATTATTAGATGTAATAATTGTAATGTTTGTATACGTATTTGGTAATTTTACTGTTACTTGTACAGGATTGTTTGTATAGCTTATTGTATTTGGAACAAATACTACTGAAGCCAACTCGTTTTGTGTTGGAGTTAATTCATACCTATTTCTTAGACTTTCAGTTAATGTATAATATATCTCCTCATCCGCTTCAATTCCTCTTACATAATATACTTTTCCTGTTGTTTCAGACAATGCATACACGTCTGTTTCAGTTTCTAAATTACCATAATTAGTAGTTGTTATTTTTAGTTTTCCTAATTCCAAAATTCTAAGTTCAAGTGTATTGGATTCATTTATATTTTCACCTTCAAATTGATTTTGCGCAGCGTTTATACGATCTACACTCATGCTAATAACTCCAGATGTGAACTCTGTTGCCGAAGTAGAATTTAGATTTTCATCTACCACATCTTGTATATACATTATTTCATTTGCCCATGCTGACATTCTTGAATACTCTATTGTTGAATACATAGAAAAACTTATTGTTCCTGCTATAATTATCATTAATATAATCGTTACAACCAACATAGTAATCGTTATACCTTGTTTTTTCATCATAACTATCTATCTCCATTTGTTACATAGTAATATCTAATATTATCTATCTCTAATCCTTTTTCATAATATACCTTCCCAGTTGTCTGAGAATATAAATATCTGTCATCTTGTCCGAGTTTTAAATTGCCATAACTAACTTCATCAACATCAATTTCAGCTAAATCTACAACATATAGTGTTATGCTGTTTGCTGTAATTGTCTCACCATCAAATTGATTTAGTTCTTCCGCAGAAAGGTTTGAGGTTACAAATTTTACAGTCTCAAATTGAATGTTGCCGTTTTTTCGGATATTATACGTATTCATTAAAGCTTCTATCTGAGCTATATCCATCTTAAGTTTAGATTTATCTACTCCCTCAATTGTATCTGTAGAACTAAATATAATAACTCCAGCTAAAATGGTTAATAGTACTACCGTGATTACTATTTCTACTAAAGATATTCCTTTTTTCACATTTACCTCCTACTTTGTTTTATTTAACTCCAACTCTATTTTACCATATATAAAATCTTGTTCCATACCGCTTTTATATAAAGAAATGCCTACTAAATTGTATTTACTTGCTAGTTTGGTTTTCTCTATAATACTATACTCGTCCTCTAACCACATTTTATATGTTGTTATTCCCTTTGTGTAAATCATATGGTTTTGCTTTGATGAGTTATCCCTGCTCATTTGAATATTATTTGCTTTTAAATATTCCAGCATAGTCTTCATTGTATATTGCTCCGCATTAATTACGGTACCGTTTCTTTCAGTCCATAATATTGTATAAGCTGGCACCTCTAAAATAATTTTGTTAGAATCTACTTTTTCATTTATAATATTTTGTATCCAATCTTCAACATATTTTATTGAAGATATTGGTCCGCTTATTTTTGAAGCCTGAGTCCTCTCATTATATGGTTGTATAACAAGATAATCCACTACTTTAGCTACCTGCTCGCAATCAATATACTGAATACTTGGCACGTTAACTACCAATATTTTATTTATTGCATGTAAAGACGCTGCAAGTTCTTTTATGAACTGAGTGTAATTTTCTTTATCTGTAACTTTGAAATTGCTAAAATCTAGGTTTATTCCCTCATATAGCTTTACCAACTCCATTATTTGAACAACAATCTCATTTCTGTTGGCTTCGCTGCCAAGCATTCTAGAAATAATATTTTTGTCGTAATTACTAGACTTTTGACCATTATTTATTGTAACTAACACTTTTTTATTTTTAGGTATATTATACGTGTTATCTAGCTTAACTAAATTTCTCTCACCCGAAAGTCTATACAAACTAATGGCAACCATGTCTACATTAGATAAATCGTTTGTCGCCAATTTTTCTTCTGCTTTAACTATTATAACTTTATTATTGTTCTTCTCAGCTTTTTGTTGAGGCTTTTGATACTCAATGTTTTTACTCAAAACATATCCATAATACTTTGTGCCATCAACTATTGCTTCAACTGTTAACATTTTGTCTTTATTTAAATTGTTTTCTGAATTATACACATTAACAATACTGTCTTTTTCCAAATGACAAATAACATTATTGTTTGTTTTATCGTAAATTTCTGTTCTATTCTTTAATACAGTTCCCTCTACATTTTGGCCAGAAACAATATATATCTTGTTTTTATTCTCTATTACGTTATATTCTAATTCTGTCATAAAATGTTGAATATTGCAATACTTAGCATTATTATTTTCTATTATATATTCACTACCATATACCGCATATTTATGCACCTTATCATATGTTGTTATAATTAATTTGCCAGATAGTTTTTCATAATATATATTATCACTAAAAATATGTGTTAAATCATCTATATGTAGATATACTTCTTCGTTATATGTATATATATCATTATTTGCAGTAACTTTAATATCATTTATATACAACTCATATTCTTTGCCTACACTAGAATATTTAGACACAGAAAATAATATAAATATTATTAACGTAAGAAATATATAATATTTATATTTTCTTAATACATCTATTACTTTGCTTTTTATTACCTTTTTCATATCCAAATTATACATTTAAATTTAAAAATATACAATATTTTTGCTAAAAGTCTTTGCTTTTTTACTATTCTATTGTATAATTTTTATATAATAAGGAGGAACATAATATGTCATTATCTACTATGTGGTTGATTTTGTGTGGATTATGCCTCATTACCGAGATATTCACCGTAAGTTTTTTAATGTTTTTCCCTGGTGTTGGTGCATTTTTCGCATTTATAGCTGCCATTTTAGGAGCAAGCACAACAGTACAATGTGTTATATTCGCAGTTACTACTGCTCTTATGATACTGTTTATCCGCCCTATTGTAGCAAAACTTTTCAAGACTCGTGATGTCGCCATGAACTCCAACGCTTTAATAGGCAAAAGTGGTATTGTGCTAAAAGAAATTTGTGGAGATAGTCATTTGGGTCAAGTAAAAGTTGCTGGCGAAATTTGGTCAGCTATATGTGAAGATGACACAATTATTGCAAGAGACAGTAAAATAACTGTTGTTGCAATATCCGGAGTAAAACTTGTTGTTAAAGAAATTTCAGAATAGGAGGGAAATATATGGAATTATTCTTTATACCTTTGGTTATTATATTTGTAATAGCCGCATTCTCAATTAAAGTCGTAAGACAAGCAGAAGTTTATGTTATAGAAAGATTTGGTAAATTCCACAAAGTTGCTGATGCCGGACTTAACATCATTCTACCTTTTATAGATAGAGTAAGAGCAATAGTTAACATGAAGCAACAAACAATGGATGTGCCACCACAAGGAGTTATAACAAAAGATAACGTTACTATAACAATAGACACAGTTGTTTTCTTTCAAATAATGGATCCAGTAAAATCTGTTTATGAAATAGAAAACTTACAAAAAGGTATCGCATACCTTGCAATTACAACTATTCGTGATATAGTTGGTAAAATGGATTTGGATAGTACATTTAGTTCACGTGATATGATAAACATACAACTTCGTGAAGTTCTTGATGAAGCAACAGACAAATGGGGTTGTAAAGTAGACAGAGTGGAAATTAAAGATATTAATCCACCAAAAGATATTCGTGATGCAATGGAAAAACAAATGAATGCTGAAAGAAATAAAAGAGCAATCATACTTGAAGCTGAAGGTAATCGTCAAGCAGATATAACTCACGCTGAAGGTAAAAAACAAGCTCAAATACTTGAAGCTGAAGCTGAACGCGAAGCAAGTATTAGACGCGCGCAAGGTTTAAGAGAAGCAAGAATACTAGAAGCTGAAGGTACATCTGAAGCTATAAAGAAAATTGCTGAAGCTAAATCGCAAGAGATTGAAATGGTTTATGGCGCTATTACTAAAGCTAAACCTACAAAAGAACTTGTTACGATTAAAGCTTTAGAATCAATGGAAAAAATAGCTGAAGGACCTGCAAACAAAGTGTTCGTTCCATTCGATGTAAGTTCAGCATTTGGTGCACTAGGCGCTGCTAAAGAAGTTATGAAAGATAAATAGTATCATTAGAAACGTCATGCTTGGCGTTTCTTTTATTTACTCCAGTATACAGAAAAAAGGCACATAGTTAAAACTATGTGTCTTAATATGGTGATCTCGAGACGATTCGAACGTCCGACCCACGGCTTAGAAGGCCGTTGCTCTATCCAACTGAGCTACGAGACCACGCTCAATACTTTTATATGATAACATATATATTATGTTGTGTCAAGATTTTACGACAAAATTTTATTTCAAATTAATAAATAATATTAGAATAGGCAACTATATCAATAGCTGCCTATTTCAATATTCCATTAAACAAATTCATGTAAGTTATTTTGTCTATCCCTACAATATCCTTGCTATACACTAAATACGAAACATCACTATATATACCTATAGCCGATACGTCGTTATATAATACATTTTGCAGTTCTGCCAATCTATTGCTTATACTCACTAGACTTGAGTTATTTATATTTTCGAGTGCCTTACGCACATCATCTGTTATAAATAAATTTTTCTCTACAAATGATATATCTGGTGTATTATTTAAATTTACACTTGCTAATATTAAATCATAATCCCCTTTTTTAATACGACTCTCTATTTTTTCTGTTGTTAATTTTTCTATATTTATTTTTATTCCTATAGCGCCCAAATTATTTTTTATTTTTTCCGCAACTTTTACTTTGGTTTCATCTTGTTTATTAACAAGCAAATCCAACTCTAACGTTATTTTTTTTCCCTCTTCCATCTTATAATATACTTTATTAGATTTTTTATATCCATTTGTTAAAAGTAAGTTTTCTGCCGCATAAACATCATATTTATACTTTGTAACATTATATATATACGGTAAATCAATAGTATCACCCTTCGAATTTAATACATCATTTATCATACTTCCTCTATCTAAACTATGTGATATGGCTTTTCTCACCTCTAGTTTTGAATATATTTTAGATTCCGGATTACCAAACAAAAATAATGTTTCTCCATTTCTAAATACTTTTATATTATAATCATATTTACCTAAAATGTTTTCTACATTCGCCGCATCAGTTACAAAAATATTTATCTTGTTTGCCTTATACGCCTCAACAGCTTCATACATATCTTTATATCTATTTACAATTATCTTTGCAGGCAATTCCATATTTGCATCTTCATGGCGTATATATACTAAACAACTAGCACTTGATGAGTTGGATTGTAGATAGCTTGTTTTATCTTTAGATGTAGTAAGACATATATCTAAATTGTATATAAAATACGGCATCTCAGATTTCAACGTAATATTTAGTTTATTTTCATCCACTATTTGTATGTTGTCTATACTTTTTAGTTTATCGTAATATACTGAATTTTTATTGTTTCTATAATTATCTAGCTCCGTTTTTATATCACTTGCTGTAACACTACTCTTTTCATCTCTTATAAGAAGATATTCTTTATTGGAAATTTTAATCACATTTGAAATACATTTATATGTTATACTGTAATCTTCATTTATCTCTAGCAACATATCCTTCGAATACTTGTTAAGTTCATTTATAACGCAATTTTTAGTGTTACTATTTAGCAAACTATCCCCTGTAATAACGCCTATATTAATAGTCTCATCATTAGATTCAGAAGTATAAAAAAACGGTATAAACGGTTCATTTTCATCTTTTAATATTGCTCTTGAAATTATAGCAATAATTATTAACAAAGTAACACATATAACAATGTTAAGCGTGCTATTTTGCTTGACTACTTTTTTATGTTTTTTTACTTTCTTAGCGTTAGGCCTAACGTTCTCTTTTACTTTAACCACTGAATTGGTTTTGGAAGCCAAATTGCTTTTTACAGTTGATTCACTTCTTCTCTTCCTAGCGCTCCCCTTTTTATATCTAGCTTCGTTTATATATCTTTTCTCCATTTATTTCTCCATTTATATAATCTGGCTATATTGTACCACAAAAAGCAAGAAAAATACAGTGTTTAAACTGTATTTCATAAACTATATATATTATTTAATCTAACTCGTAACCTAGTATACTAAGTATTGCTAAACTTGCCGTTTCCGCTCTTAATATTCTCTCACCTAAAGATATATCTGTTGCATTTGCATTTTCTAATATTTTATTTACTTCAGAATCATCTAATCCACCTTCTGGACCAACTAAAACAGCTATATTCTTACTTCCTTTTATGCTATTTATTTTTTCCTTTAAGCTAACTGTACTTGTTTCATGGCATACTAGTATTTTATCATAATGAGAAAGGTCTAAATTAGCTATATTTTGCACAGGTTGAATATTTACAGTATCTGTTCTTCCACATTGCTCAAGTGCCTCTTTAGCTATTTTACAAAGCCTTTCGACCTTTTTTACTTTATCCTTTTCATCCATTTTTACTATTGTATTTTTAGTTATTGCTGGAATTATTTCTTTAACACCAAGTTCCACTGCTTTTTGAACAACATAGTCCATCTTATCTGATTTTAAATATGATTGAATTAATGTTATATTCACTCTAGGCTCACCCTTTGATGGCAATTTCCCTGTTATATCTCCCTTAAGGATATCTTTTTCAAGGCTAGTTATATTTACTTCATACTGATTTATATACACGGTATCCCCTATTTTATATCTTAATACATTTATATGATGTACTTCTTCACCTCTAACAGTAATATACTTATCTTCTACCATAACATTGCTATCTTCTACAATAAATCTTTTCGACATACCAATCACTCCACACACATTATATATAATTTTGACGCATTTTTCAATACGGTTTAATGTGTTTTATTTTTCTTAAAAGAATCGCAAAACAAAAAATAAAGGAAGTAAGCATTACTTACTCCATTATTTATTATTTCCCAAAGAACCCTTTCTTTTTAGGGCCTACTTCTTCACTACATGAAATGGCATATTGTTCAAGTAATTCCCTTTGTTTGTCTGAAAGCTTTTTAGGTATCTCTATTTGCACTTTAAATTCAAGATTTCCTCTACCTGTTCTTGATGGAACCCCTTTATTTTTTAATGTAAATACTGTTTCTGGTTGTGTTCCTTCCGGTATGTCAAAAGTTTCTTCCCCTTCAAGCGTTGGTATTTTTATAGGGCCGCCAAGCACCGCTTTTACAAAAGGTATTTTAGTTGTAAAATATATATTTTTGCCTTTTCTCGTAAATACTTTATGCGGAATGACTGACACTACTATAAACAAGTCACCATTTGGTCCACCACGTTTACCAGAGTCACCTTGACCAGATAAAGATATTGCCTGACCATCATCAATTCCAGCTGGTATATTTATTTCTATCTTTTTAGCTTTTTGCGTACTACCAGTTCCACCACAAATTTCACATGGTTCTTTTATAATCTTACCTTCACCGTTACATTTGTCACAAACACGTACTGTACTAAATGTTCCCATTATTGTATTTTGTACTGCTTGTATTTTACCTACACCATGACATTTATCGCATTCAACTGTGGCTGCCCCGTTTTTCGAGCCTGTTCCGTGACACGAAGTACATTTCTCATTACGAGTAATAGATATTTCTTTTTTTACACCAAATACTGCTTCTTCGAAGGTAAGCTTCATATTATATCTTAAGTCTGTACCTTTTATTGGGCCATTTTTTGTGCTTTGCTTAAAGCCACTAAAGCCGCCACCAAACATACTTCCTAAAATATCTTCAAGGTCTATGTCAAAACCGCCTGAAAATCCACTAAAATCAAAACCGCTAGCACCATATCCGCCAAAGCCACTATAGCCATTTCCATTTACTGCATCTGCTCCAAATCTATCATACTGAGCTCTTTTAGTCTCATCTGAAAGTACACTATAGGCTTCTGAAACTTCTTTAAATTTAGTTTCAGCTTCTTTTTCGTTGCCTTTGTTTAGATCCGGGTGATATTGTTTAGATTTCTGCCTATATGCTTTCTTTATTTCATCAGCAGTTGCTGTCTTGGAAACTCCAAGCACCTCATAATAATCTTTCCCTGCCATTTAAATTCCTTTCTAGTACAGAAACGGAAAAGCAAATTCAACTCGAACTCATTTTCCGTTTCCGTGCCACATTATTTTGTCATAATTATTTGTTGTCAGATTCGTCTTCTACTTTGTAATCTGCATCATGTACTACATCTTCTGTAGCTTCACCATTTGCTTCAGCTTGTTTACTTGCTTCAGCATATAACTTTTGAGATATTTCATAGAATACTTGGGTTAATTTTTCTGTAGCGGATTTAATAGCTTCAGTATCTGTTCCTTCTAATGATTTCTTAACAGCGTCTAGTTCAGCTTCTACTTTAGCCTTTTCATCGTCAGAAATTTTACCTTCAAGTTCTTTTAATGTCTTTTCAGTGTTATACACAAGAGAATCTGCGTTATTTCTAACTTCAACTTCTTCTTTTCTCTTTTTATCTTCAGCAGCATGAGCTTCTGCTTCTTTAACAGCTTTTTCAATTTCTTCTTCAGATAGGTTTGAAGATGCTGTTATAGCTATTTTTTGCTCATTATTTGTAGCCATATCTTTCGCTGTTACGTGAACGATACCGTTTGCATCAATATCGAAAGATACTTCTATTTGAGGTACTCCCCTTGGTGCTGGTGGTATTCCTGTTAGGCTGAATCTTCCTAAAGTTTTGTTGTATGCAGCTATTTCTCTTTCACCTTGAAGAACATGTACTTCAACAGATGTTTGACCATCAGCAGCTGTACTGAATATTTGAGATTTCTTTGTTGGTATTGTAGTATTTCTTTCAATAAGTTTTGTAAATACTCCACCATAAGTTTCAATACCTAAAGATAATGGTGTTACATCTAGAAGAACTAGACCTTTAACGTCTCCTGTTAACACACCTGCTTGAATTGCTGCACCTATTGCAACACATTCATCTGGGTTAATTCCTTTATATGGTTCTTTGTTAGTAAGTCTTTTAACTGTTTCTTGAACTAAAGGTATTCTTGTAGAACCACCAACTAGAAGTATTTTGTCTAATTTGTCAAATGTCATACCAGAATCTTTCATAGCTTGATTAACTGGTCCTACTGTAGATTCTACTAGATCAGATACCAATTCTTCGAATTTAGCTCTAGATAAAGTAATATCTAAATGTTTTGGCCCTGTTGAATCAGCTGTGATAAATGGCAGGTTAATATTTGCTGTAGCTGTTGAAGAAAGCTCTATTTTAGCTTTTTCTGCGGCTTCTTTTAATCTTTGCATTGCCATAGAATCCGCACTTAAATCTATTCCTGCATCTTTCTTAAATTCAGATACTAAGAAATCTATAATTCTTTGGTCAAAATCATCGCCACCAAGTTTATTGTTTCCTGCTGTAGCAAGAACTTCAAATACGCCATCACCAATATCTAGTATAGATACATCGAATGTTCCACCACCTAGGTCATATACCATTATCTTTTGATCTTTGTCTTTATCTAGACCGTAAGCAAGAGCTGCAGCTGTTGGTTCGTTTATAATTCTTAAAACTTCAAGACCAGCTATTTTACCAGCGTCTTTAGTTGCTTGTCTTTGAGAGTCACTGAAATATGCTGGTACAGTTATAACTGCTTGAGTTATTGTTTCACCAGTGAAAGCTTCAGCGTCTGCTTTCATTTTTTGAAGTATCATAGCACTTACTTCTGGTGCTGAATAATCTTTATCGTCTATTTTAACTTTTTTATTTGTACCCATATCTCTTTTTATAGATACTACTGTTCTATCGTGATTAGTAACCGCTTGACGTTTAGCTACTTGACCTACTAATCTTTCTCCGTTCTTTGCAAATCCTACTATAGATGGAGTAGTTCTTGCACCTTCAGAACTAGGTATTACTGTTGGTTCACCGTTTTCAATAACGGCAACACATGAGTTAGTTGTTCCTAAATCAATTCCTATTACTTTTGACATAATTTAATTCCTCCTATTACTACAAAATTATGTATAAGCTTGAATATATATTATAACTATTTATTATATATTCAAGTTTTAACCTTTTATTAATTTGCCACTTTTACAAGTGAGTGGCGCACTACTTTGTCTTTAAGTCTGTATCCTGTTCTAAACACTTCAACTATTTCTTTATCACCTTTTGTTTCATCCTCAACACTCATTACTGCTTCATGAATATCTGGATCAAATGTCACTCCTAAATCCGGTATCTTTTCTACACCTTGTTTATTTAAAAGTTCCATTAACTGATTATATATCATTGAAACTCCAGTTTTGTATGTTTCATCTGTACATTCTGCATCTTTTGCTTTTTCAAAATTGTCTATCACTGGAAGTAAATTTGAAATTACATCAGATAATATTGAAGTGTACAGCGATTCTTTCTCTTTGTTCATCCTCTTTTTGAAGTTATCGAACTCTGCCATATTACGTTTAAGACTGTCTACATATTCATCTGCTTTTTTCTTTTGCTCTTCTAAATCCTGATTAAGTTTTGCTATATACGCTTCTGTATCTATAACGTCTTTGTTTTCTTCTTGTTCAACTACTTCGTCTTTTTTTGCTTTAGCCACATAAACACCTCCTTAATCTTTATTAAATAGTTTTCTTAGCTTTTCATTTACTAATTTTAATGTATTTATTGTTTTTGAATAATCCACCCTTTTAGGTGCTATTACACCTAAACTCGCATTTGTAATATCATCTGTCATGTCAAGTGATACTAATGTATAATCTTTAAGTAACATTTCTTTATGCTCGCTACCGATAATTACAGAAACATCGTTTTGTTCTAATTTGTCCAAAACATCACTTATTATATCCTTAGTTCCGACTACATTTAAGAATTTTTTAACTTCGTTTACTTCTGAAAATTCCGGTAATGCCAAAAGACTAGATATGTCTCCTTTTACAGAAGATTTAGTTTCTGACATCTTTTGTAGCATGTTTTTGTTTATCTCATTTAACACTTGTGAATAGTGACTTAATTCTTTATGTACTATTTCATTTAAAACTAATGGTAAGCTTTCAAGCGGTGTCCCTTTTAAATTCTTGTTAAGTAATTTAGATAACTCATCTATTCTTTCCTCGGGCAAAGAATCTGTAATTTGGACAACCACATCTTTTACCGTCCCAGATTTAGACATAAGAATTATTAAAAGTACCTTTTCTGAAATCTTTAATATCTTTATATTTTCTACTACATCGGTTGAACTTACATTAAGCACTGCTGGTAATTTTAAAAGTTTTGACACAACCTCTGCAGCGTGCTCAAGCGTTTTCTCAACACTACCATAACTTACTATGTTGTTATTTATATAGTCGATGTCTACCATACTTAATGTGTCATTAGTCATAAGGTTATCTACGTAATATCTGTATCCTTTAGTAGAAGGCACTCTACCGCTAGACACATGAGGTTGCTCTAAAAAGCCATAGTCTTCTAACAACTTCATTTCATTACGTATTGTTGCCGAACTGTACTCGTGCTCATATTCTTCTGCAATTTGCTTAGAACCAACCGGTTCAGCCGACTCAATATAACTTTCAACAACCGTTGCAAGTATCCTTTTCTTTCTTTCATCTAATTCCATTATATTCACCTTTTAGCACTCTAAAACCCCAAGTGCTAATTTCTCCTATATAATACTACTATATTTATATATTGTCAACCGTTTTCAATAAAAAAATTCAAAAAATTAGCACTTTCTTATCCAGAGTGCTAATTTTACTTTTATACATATTTATTTTCTATCATTCCCTACTTGTCCAAGACTTGATGCAGTCCCCATAACAGCAAAAAATATTGGCGCCACTTGTATTACACTAATATTTATCACAGACTGCATAAGATAGCTTGCAAAGCATATTAAAACTAACGTTTTATATTTTGTATCATTATCCTCTATACCTTTATTTTTAGTATCCTTTATAACTATACTAAATAATTTTATACCTATTATTGCAACAATTAGAACATATATTACAGCTGACGGAATACCGGTTGTTACTGCAATATGCAATGGTTCAGAATGTGCTTTGTCTATTATATAGCGATTTAATATGTCATTTTCACCATTTGTAATATAACTTTCATCCTTCAACTCTTTCTTCATACTATCCGGACCTACGCCAAATAGTTTGTTCCTATTAATAATATCTAACGACTTTTTCCATATTTCCATTCTACCACTGCCGAACTTGTCACTTCCGTTTGTTAAATTTTCAACTTCCGTTTTAACTCCAACAAGCTCTTTATTATACACTCCATCTTTCATTATATTTACACCAATAAAGATAAACATGAAAACAAGCAATAAAATTAAAATTCTACTTACAGTAGTTTTTTTGTTTTTTGAATATATAACTGAAAATATACTTATAATTGTTAGCATAATAGCAAATGTGATATACCCACCTAAAGTTGACGCAAAAATTAATGTCATAAATAATAACGACGATAACAAAAGGCTTATTATTGTGCGAGTTCGCGAGTTTATATAATTTGTATAATAAAAACAACTCATAGGCAAGAACAAACACACATAGCTAGATAAAAAGTTTTGATTGCCAAAGTTTGCTCTTGCGGCACCCGTAGCCAGGTTCTCACCTCCTATATATGCTTGTATAAAAGAGTGACCAGCAACAAATATAATAGCTAGAATTATTATCTTTGATGCCCCTTTCATTTGTTTATGGCCATTGGCAAATATAATGAATGTGAGCACATAGCAAATTATAGTAATCAAACCTTCTCCTCTGCCATTTGTGCCAAGTATACATTCTACTATTCCATGCTCAGTAAACATAGTGGATAATGCCACCAAAAGTAGATATACCGCAAATAATATATGGTATATGTTTATTTTTATCTTCTTATAATTTAATATTAACAATGTAATAGCAACAGTTGCTGTTACTATAATAAAAATTGTATTCCAAAGGGAATAAATAGCCATACCACGTGTATCTTTAAAAAAAGGTGTTATAAAAATAATAATACAAAAAATGCTATAAACTATTTTTTCTAGTTGTTCTTTTGTTACCGGTTGATTTAATTGTTTCAAAACTTCTTCTGTTTTTCCCATCACTTTTTCCTCTGTGCACATTATATTACATCAACTATTTTTTTACAATACCATCTACTAAAACTTTTCCCTTTGTACCTACTATTGTTGCACCTTCTATTTCGCACGATTTTATCACTACTGCTCCCGCACCAATTTTAATATTATCCGCAATAGTAATGGGACCTAAAACTTTTGCGCCAGTTCCTAGCATTACATTGTTTCCTATAGTTGGATGCCTTTTTCCGCTATCCTTACCAGTGCCTCCCAACGTCACTCCATGATATATTGTACACTGGTCTCCCACAACCGCCGTCTCACCAATAACAATTCCCATTCCATGGTCTATAAATATCCTTTTCCCTATAATAGCCCCAGGATGAAGTTCAATACCAGTCCAAAAACGTGTTATCTGAGATATTAGTCTTGCTAAAAACTTTAATTTCTTTCTATACAAAAAATGCGCAATTCTATGCCAAACTAATGCATGAAATCCGAGGATAAAGTAACGCTACTTCCAAAACGCTTTTAGCGGCTGGATCTTTATCTTTTATATTCTTTGCCTCTTTATATAGATCCTTAAAAAAATTAATCATATTATTCACCTTAATGTATAATATGATTAATTATATTTTTTGTTATTTTTTATTTTTGTCTACGTCTTTTTACTTTTAGAGAATCTGGATTGACGCTCTGTAATTGTACATATAGATATATCACTTGACCAAATTCAACTAAAGCTAATAAATATAACAAAATAATTGTTGAATTTTCAGCTACCAAATCCCAAAATGTTTTTTCTGTCTTTTCATTCATAATTGCACTTCCAATATTATTATCATTCGGCTGTACTATTTGAAGCGCATTTGTTTCTTGCTCAGACATCATCTCAAAAGTAACCTTATACTCTAATTCGTTTGTACCATCAAATGAAGTTACTTTTATAATAATTGTATTTTCACCCTCTTTAAAATCTTCGTTTCCTAGTATTTCATATGTTGCCTTTTCTGAAACCGTATATGGTAAAATATTTAACCTTTGTGTATACTTCATTTTGCTGCCAGTATATTCTGTTTCTGTGGGTGCAAAAGGTTTATCTAATGTCATATCCTCTATTATTAGGTTAGAAAGCTCCGCACTTGTATCTTCTATATCTCCCGCTTTTTCTACATTTATTTTATATGTTTTTGTAGCACCATTTTCTGCTCTTACAACAATCTTTATAACATTGTTTCCTGCTTTTAAGTTCTTATTGCCACTTACGGTATATGTTGCTCTAGAATGAGCTGGCGTCGCTTTTACAGTTATATTATCTACATCAGGTCCAACCTTTATATTGTATGTTGTTTGACTAGATTTAAAACTTAACCCTTCCACGCTTAAAGATATTTTAGACAAGTTACAATTTGAAGACTTTGTAGTTGTTGTAGTCTCTTTATCTCCCGTAGTAGTTGGCTGAGATATTGTTATCGTTTTACTCTTTGCTGATACTGTTATTATATTTCCGTCCTTATCTGATGCGCCTGTTGCCGGTGTTGCCGTTACCACTGTGCTTCCACTATTCCCCAAAGTAACTGTAACTGTTTGAGAATTGTTTTCTATCCAAACACTGCTTTTACTTAAAGTACCATTATTTGCATTTAAATTTACTCTGCCTGTAAAATCGCCTTTTACTGTAATAGTTATTTTCTTGCCCGGTGTACCAGTTGAAGAACCAGATAACGTTACATTTGCAGCATATACGTTCCCTATAAATATGAAACACACACACATCACTAATATCATAAATATTTTCTTCATTACTATATTCCTTTCTTACTGAGTGATACTTCCTTCACCCATTATATAATTTTTTATTAGTACATAATCATTTGCATATACATACGTATCTCTACTAACATCTGCTGCGGTTTTACCTATGCTAGTCAAATCGCCTTCACCCATTATATAATTTTTTATTAATACATAGTCGTTTGCAAATATGTAACCGTCACCGTTTACATCTCCATATACAACAACCGTTAGTTTATCATATTCCGTATTATCTTCTCTTAAGAATGCTATTATTGTTCCAGTTCCTATTAAAGATTCATCTGTTAGTTCATTATTATTAATATCTTTGAACTTAACATTTAATCCTTCAATCTTTATTTTCGACTTAACATCCGAAACTTTCGTTGCCTCAGATATTCCTGAAATTTGTTTAGTTTCAACATCTAATTTTATACTTTCGTCTAATGTATAACTTTCATTTGGTAGTACTGTTAATTTTACCTCTTTAACAATTTCTGTATCTATCCCTAGCACTCTTAATATTGTCTCGCCTGCCACTACACCTTTTACAGTTTTATCTTCTACAGTCGCTATAGTTGTATCTAATACCTCTAAAGTATATCCTTCTATGTTTTTAAGCGTAATTTCTGGCGTTACAGTTTCACCTATTCTTATAATATATTCTTGCTTATCTAAAGTTATTTTTTGTTCCTTAGGAGATACTATTAACTTCACTTCTTTGACCATTTCTGTACCAATACCTAATATTCTTAAAGTCGTTTCTCCTGCCTTTATTCCCTTTATAGTCTTGTCTTCTAGCAATGCTATAGTTGTATCTACTATCTCTAATGTATAACCTTGTATATTTTTCAAAGTAACAGTTGGAGTTGTTGTACTTTCTACTTCTACAGTATATTCCTCTTTATCCGTTATTATTAAATATTCTTTTGGAGTTACTGTAAGTTTTGCTGTTTTTACAAGTTCAACCCCTACAGCACGCACCTCAATTGTTGTTTCTCCTTCAGCCAAGCCTTCTATAGTTTTATTATCTATTACTTTTGCAATATTTTCATCTGCAACTGTTAGTGTATATTGTTCCACTTTTTTTAGCGTTACTGTTGGTGTTATTTGACATCCAGCTTCTACTGTATATGCATCCTTATCTAATGTCATGTCATATGGTTTCTCATTTACAGTAACTTGACACACTGCTATTTTACCTTGATCTTCAGTTGCAGCTGTTATAGTTGCTGTTCCCACACCAACACCTTTTATCTCTCCATTTTCCACAGTTACTATATTGTTATGTGAAGATGCCCATATTATTTCTTTAAACCTAGCACCTTCTGGCATTACCGTCGCTACCAATTTTAATGTTTCATCCTCTTCTATTGTAATTTCCGTCTTATCTAAAGAAACACTCTCTACTTTTGTATATTGGTATGTTTGTACATAGTCTTTCCATACATATCCCTTAACAGTTTTACCATCAATTTTAACTTCTACATAATCCCAGTCATAGCCATTTCCTTTTTGTGTTCTAGTTAATATTGTTCTTTCATTTGCATCTTCTGAAGTTTCTGTTATTGTATATATTATATTATCTAGCTCAGCATTTGCTGAAGAACGAATATTAAATATTTCTTTACCACTATCTGTTGTATCATCTAAGTATACTTTAGTGTTGTCTACCTCAAACTTTGCTGTATCTCCAGCAGGATATGGCGTAGGGTCTTGTGGCATGTTGTTGTATACTGGAATGTAGAATGTAAAAGCTGCATCTAGCATATCTAATTTACTATATGCCCTATAAGATATTAAACTCTCACTTGTAGGAGCCATTATGTTAGTTTGGTATTGATACGCCATAAGCGCGCTCGCATTACCATACGGATTATTAACATCGAATTTTTGGAAATATACTGTATCTTGACCATATTTTATATATGAATTTTTTATCTCACTTACTCCACCGGATATAGCAAAATACGGATTTGTCCATCCTTGCGACTTGGCATATTTTAAACCATTTAAAACCGCGCCCGTTCCATCTGCATTCGGTGTAGCACCAATATTAAAGAAATTGTATACCCCTGGATATGTCACATTCGAGCCGTTAATACTGCCATTGTTTACAATGTCTCCTGATGTTTCTTGTATTAATCTTGAAGCAATATATACACTACTAACACCTTGTTCTTCCCCTACTTTATGTATAATATCTGCGTAAGACATGTCCATCTCTATCCATTGTCCAGCATTTTTATACTTATTAGAATATGACCCTATCATTGGTGATGAACTCATTACTTTTTCTATTACATCCGTCGTTATATTTGGATTGTATGAAAGACCTTCGAACTGAAATACTGTTTTTTCATACAAGGAATTTCTTGGATCAAGTACGTATGCTACTGCACTTTTTGATGCTACTACAAAGTTGCCATCCATATATATGTTTTTTCCATCTTTCTTCCATACTGTTGAATAACTACTTGGCACCAAACTAATTCCCTTTTTTACCTCATAGCTTTCATGTTTTAATACTAAGTTCCAATCCAAACCAGTGTATACAGCTTTAAATGTCGCTGTAGGATATCTCTCTTTTAATTTATCTATATATAGTTGGTACGTCTCCGGAAATTCGTCCGACACTTTTGACACAGGCAAATCTTTTCTTATACTTGCCTCTGTACTATTTAACATAAATAAAAGTGCTATAGATATACCAAATATTTTTGAACCCCATTTAAATTTCTTTGGTAATTTAATCACTTAAAACTAACCTCTCTTTTAGTCATGATTATATCAAAAGAGGAGGCTGTATTCAAGTTTTTTAGTTTAAAATGTCGAATTTGAGAAACATTAATTTTAGAGCGAGATTAAACTACAAATTACGCTAAAATAATCATCTTCTTAAAGTTATATATGTAATCTAATATTATTTTTATAAGCTATAGGATTTTTTGATGAATTGATATATAATAAAGGTGCTTGCAAATAGGTTATAGCAATTTCGACAATTAAAATAGGAGAAAAATTATGAATGTTAATAATATCGCAGTATTAGTTAGTAACGATAACAAAAACGTTACTATTTACGAAACAGTAGATGCTATAAAAAGCGCTGGATTTAAGAATGTATTTATACAATGGTATAATAAAGATTGGTTAATTAGCCAAGAGAAACAATTAGAATATATAAGAAAATGTGGCTTAAATGTTATTTTTGCCCACTTGGGATATAAGTATATAAACAATTTATGGCTAGATAATGATGTTGGTAGCAGTTTGGTTGAAAGTTATAAAAATGATATCAAAATATGCAAAGAAAATAATATACCAATGGTTATAATGCATTTAACTAGTAAAAACGAGGCCCCCCAATACAATGAAATAGGTTTAAATCGATTAAAAGAAATTTTAGCATACGCTAAAAAGCTTGAAGTAAAAGTTGCGTTTGAAAACACTAAAATTCAAGGTTATCTAGAATATGTTATAGACAATATTGTAATTGACAACGTTGGTATATGTTTCGATTCTGGACATTATCATGTTCATTTTAACGATAAATTTAATTTTGAAAAATTTAAAGACAAAATATTTGCTGTACATTTGCACGATAACGACCAAAGTGATGATTTACATTTAATACCTTTTGACGGTACATTAGATTGGGTGCAAGTAATAAGTAACCTAAAGAAATGCAATTATATAGGTCCCGTTACTTTAGAGCTTTGTTATAGAAATAAATATTTAGATATGGATATTGGATCTTTCTATAAAAAAGGATTTGAAGTTGGGGAAAAATTAAATGAAATGTTAAAGGAGGATTAACATGTTAGAAAAATATATAGAAGATTTACGACCTATTGTAATCGAATTGTTTAAAAAGGATTCTAGCGGTCACGATATTAGTCATTTAGAAAGAACAATGAATACCGCATTGTATCTTCAAGGAAAAGAAGGTGGAGACAGAATAGTAATAGGTATTGCTGCTTTTCTTCACGATGTACATAGAATAATGCAAAATGAAACAGGCTCTTTTGTTTCGCCTAAAGACTCTTTAGGTACTATTAGAAAAATATTATCCAAAGTAGATTTATCTAATGAACAAATAGATAAAATTTGTTACTGTATTGAATATCACGAACTATATAATTGGTATGGAAATAATGTTGATGATATAAATGCTTTGATATTACAAGATGCCGATAATTTAGACGCTATTGGTGCTATTGGAATTGGTAGAACTTTTTCTTATGGCGGTGCTCATAATATAGTTATGTATAATTCTAGCGTTCCATTAAATACCCAAAATGATTATTCAGAAGATGAAAAGGATGACGCCTCTACAATACACCATTTCTATCATAAACTATTTAAACTTGGAGATAATATGAATACCAAAACTGCTAAAGAACTAGCTAAAAAAAGAACAGATTATATGAAAGATTTTGTAAATGAATTTTTAGATGAATGGAATGCAAATTATTAATATATAAAACAACTTACGGTGCCACATTTTACCGTAAGTTGTTTTTCTATGGAGCGGAATGTGGGAATCGAACCCACGCCGAAAGATCGGAAGCCTTGCATTCTACCACTAAACTAATTCCGCTTATGGTCTTATTGTACCACAAGCGGAATTTAATTTCAATTAAAATATTAAAGAAAATACTAGTACCCCAATAAATCCAGGAATTCCTAAAAGCCCTACTATTAATGCCGTAATCCAATTTATTGGAATAACTATTCCAAGCCAAGCTCCTCCAAACGAATTAAATAAGAATAATAGCGCAACGCCTATTGCTACATTTATAAAAAGCTTTAGAATTTTCTTTATTGGCCAAGCTAATATTCTTACTATTATTATTAAAGCTATAATCGCTCCTACAAAACCTAAATATTCCATTAACACGCCTCCTGTTTATACATATTATGCGTGTTGTCCACAGGTTATTCTTCCCAATTGAATTTAAACCCTTTAATATCCACAGTGTCCCCCGCTTCAATATCCATTTCTCTAAGTTTTGACATAACTCCTAAGTTTTTAAGTGCACGCTGCATATATTGTCTTGACTCAAAGTCTTCCACATTTACTCTTCTCATAAGTCTATCTATGGCAGGACCTTTTACACAATATTCACACTCTATAATTTCAATATAAAAATCGTCTTCATCATTTTTATCTAGAGTTATTGTAAATATTTCCTCGTCCACAAATGATTCTTGCTCTTCAGGAAGTTCTTTTAACGTTTTTGCAACTACTTCTACCAATTCGTCTATATTAGTTCTTGTTGCAGCAGATATGCTAATTACTTGTCTACCATCCCTCGCACAAACCTCTTTCAATTCTTCTAATTTTGTTTCATCAACTAACACATCAGATTTATTTGCTACAATTATTTGCGGCTTGTTTGCGAGCTTTTCACTAAACTTTCTAAGTTCAACATTAATTGTATAATAATCGTCTATCGGATCTCTATCTTCACTTCCAGAAATATCTATTACGTGTAGTAATATCCTATTCCTTTCTACGTGTCTCAAGAATTTAATTCCAAGCCCTACACCTTCGCTTGCACCTTCTATAATTCCCGGGATGTCTGCCATTACAAATGTAGTTCCATCTTTGGCTTTAACTACCCCAAGACTTGGTTCAAGTGTTGTAAAATGATAATTTGCAACTTTAGGTTTAGCTGAAGATACCGTAGAAATTATTGTAGATTTACCTACGTTTGGAAATCCTACAAGTCCAACATCAGCTATAAGTTTTAATTCTAGTTCTAGATCTTTTTGTTCTCCTGGTTCGCCTTGTTCTGAAAAACGAGGCGCTTGACGTACAGAATTTGCGAAATGTTGATTTCCTTTTCCACCTTTTCCTCCACGTGCTATAACCGCTTCGGCACCATCAGTAGCTAAATCTGCTATAATTTTACCAGTAGCCAAATCTCTTACAACCGTTCCTTTAGGCACATCAATTATAACATCTTCCGCACTCTTACCAGTAGCATTTTTTTTAGCACCATTTTCACCATTTTTAGCCTCTATCTTTTTATTATAACTAAAGTTTAGTAGTGTATTCATTCCTGGATGCACCTTAAAGATTATGCTACCGCCACGGCCACCGTCACCACCATCTGGGCCGCCGTTATCTACGTATTTTTCTCTGTGGAAGGTCATTGCTCCATTTCCACCGTCTCCTGCTTTTACTTTTATTTTTGTGTAATCTACAAACATTTGATTCTCCTATTCATTAAAGTAATTTATTTTCATTGCCTCTTTTACTTGTCTTAAAGTTTCACGAGTTATTTCTCTTACTTTGTTTGTTCCATCTTCTAATATTTTTTTGACCTCATCTTTGTGGCTCTCATAATATCTTCTTCTTTCTCTTATTGGTTCTAAATATTTTATAATATTATCTGCAAGTTCTTTTTTACAGTTTACACAACCTCTGTGACCTTTTTTACATTCATCACATATTGTTTCCAAATTGTCTTCACTAAATAATTTGTGATAGTATGCTACCATACAAACATCTGGATTTGCTGGATCATCTTTTCTAATTTTGTTAGGGTCTGTTACAGCCGACTTAATTTTTGCACGTATTGTTTCATCGTCATCCGCAAGGTAAATTGCATTACCCAAACTTTTACCCATTTTGGCATTCCCATCTAGACCTTTTATTCTAGCATTTTTGCTAACTAATGCTTCAGGTTCGCGAAGTATTTCTTTTCCTTCACCATATAGTGAATTAAACTTCCTTACAATTTCCCTTGCCTGTTCTATTAATGGCATTTGGTCTTCACCACATGGAACTAAATCTGCATTAAATGCTGTAATATCTGCTGCTTGGCTTACAGGATATCCTAAGAATCCATAAGTTACAGATTCGCCACTGTTTCCAAACAATTCTTTTTTCTGAGCTATTTCTGTTTTTATAGTTGGATTTCTTTGCAATCTTGAAACTGTTACAAGATTTGAGTAAAACACAGTAAGCTCAGCTATTTCTGGTATCATAGACTGTATAAAAAATGTAGATTTTTTAGGATCTACACCAGATGCCAAATTGTCTATTGTTGTTTCTAATATATTTTCTCTAACCTTTTCAGGATTATTAAAATTATCTGTTAACGCTTGAACATCCGCCACAAGGATAAATGTATCATAATCATCCTGTAGTTTTGCTCTATTTTGTAAAGAACCAAAATAATGCCCAATATGTAATTTTCCTGTCGGTCTATCTCCAGTTAATATTCTTTTCCTATTTTCCATAAAATTCACCTCGATATATAATTATATATTATATAATATTTAAAAAAGATATACAATAGTATTATGAGGATATTTTGTTTTGTTGACATAACACTAGCGCTATGATATAATTTACAGAGTTAAAATAGTATATTCCACAAAAATTTTTATGGAGGTATGACATATGAAGTTTGTTTTGAAATTGGGAGACAAGCAAATTTTCTATGATGAAAACCATGTTTTTATAGATGGTATTATGTGTGCCACCTATAATGACAACGGGGTGACCTGGCTTAGCACTTCTTCTTTGCTTTCCAAGTTTAACCATTACTCTGATCACAGTTGGATTTTGCATGACGAAGGAATTCTCGAAGCTCACAATAGAGATAAAATCTTGCGTAACCAGTCATATAATAAGATTTTAGGAACCTACACCGGCACACATTCGGGCGCCTTAGCAAGTTACATTGCTTACAAACATTCTCTTACTACGCCTTTCATCAAGAAAACTGCATGCCCCGTCAGTAGTACTGAGCCAAAACAAAAGGCAAGCGAAACACCTAAGAAAAGTCCAGAAAAAACCAAGGTAACTCAACCCAAAAAGACAACTTCTACTCAGCAAAGTGTGCAAAAAGAGCTTCCACATAAACCGGAGCAAAAATATATTCCTCCTAAACAAGAACCGCCTAAAATAGAAAAGCGGCATGAGGAACCACCTATTTATGAGCCCCCTAAACAAGAGTATGAGTATAAGAAACCTGATTTTACTCCGCCTCCTGCTCCAATACCTAGCGGTGGTTCAGAAGAAAATAGTGGATGCTTAGGTCCTATTGCTTGGTTAGCCATTGGCATACTTGTCTTAATCATAGCAATCAAGATGATTCCTCAAAGTTGGAAAGACCTCAGTACCTATATTCCCGAAGGTGATATCGGAATTACAATTTGCTTCTTTTCATCGCTTATCGGTGGTATCATAGCTGTTTTAATGAGTCTATTTGTAAAAGAATGTAAATTCACCTCTTGTCTGTCTGCTTTCTTGATAACTTGCGGAATAGGAATTGGTATAAACATCCTTATTCTATTTAAGGATATTGTCGCTGGTGATTATGAATTCACTGGTTTCATCTTATTCGACTTGCCGCTAGCAGTATTCGCACCAATTCTTGGATGCTTCCAATTCGCATTTCCTATAGGAATAGGTGTAATAATTATCTGTGGCATAATTTGCCTGATAAAAAAGAACTCCTAGGGTTAAATCCCTAGGAATTCTTTTTATTTTTGTAACTATTTTTCTTCATATACACTTGCTTTAGTTTTTTCTCTACCTAATCTTTCAAATTTAAGTATTCCACTTACTTTAGCAAATAATGTATCATCTTTACCGATTCCAACATTTGTTCCTGGATGTATTTTTGTTCCTCTTTGTCTTACTAATATATTTCCAGCTTGAACAAATTGTCCGTCTGCTCTTTTAGCACCAAGTCTTTTACCTATACTGTCTCTACCGTTCTTAGTAGATCCACCACCTTTTTTATGTGCCATTTATCTCAACTCCTTTTCAAATTCATTTAAATAACTTTAAGCTT
This sequence comes from Clostridia bacterium, assembly GCA_045611765.1. Lineage (GTDB taxonomy): Bacteria > Bacillota > Clostridia > TANB77 > CAG-465 > UMGS1649. Next base: position 144,020 of record JAZKXT010000012.1, on the reverse strand, counting down.
CTGCTGTTTCAGTAGTTTCAGCTTTTTTAGCAGGTGCTTTAGTAGAAATTTTTTCAATTTGAACTTTAGTGTAGCACCATCTGTGTCCTCTAGTCTTTCTTTCATTCTTTTTAGCTTTGTACTTGAACACTCTTATTTTTTTACCTTTTCCGTGACCAACAACTGTTGCTGTTACCTTAGCATTTTTAACTGTAGGTGCTCCAACCTCTGTTTTGTCGTCGCCAGAAACTAGTAATACTTGATCGAAAGTAACTGTTGTTCCTTCTTCATTATCAAGTCTTTCCATGAAAACAATATCTCCTTCAGAAACTTTGTATTGTTTTCCACATGCTTCAATTATAGCGTACATATTCTCTCCTCCAATTCTTGCTTGCTCTCGCTGAATGTAGGTGGTTTTAAAACACTTTTATACCCAATCCATACGGAATACCCTCTTATTTTAACACGTATGTTTTACTTTGTCAAGAAGTTTAATATATTTTCTTCTACTTGTGGAACTATTTTCCCATTTATTTCTTCCAACTCTTGTTTATTAAACTTTTGAAGTACGTAATCCATAAGTGGTATAGGTGTGTTGCCTCTATTTTCTATTCCAACTCTAACTCTAGCAAATTCTTCTGTTTTTAAATTTGCTATTATATTCTTCATTCCGTTATGTGTTCCGCTACTTCCTTTTTCTCTATATCTAATCGTACCAAATTTTAAATCTACATCATCATATATTACTATAATATCTTGTGTAGTAATCTTATACCAATTTAGCATTTCTACAATAGCCTCACCACTCAAATTCATATATGTTGTAGGTTTTACTAAAGACACTTTATTACCATTAATAATTCCTTCTCCATATATACACTTTTTCTTCTTTTTATCTAAAACGATATTATATTTTTTTGCAATTTCATCTATAGCTATAAAGCCGCTATTATGCCTTGTATTTTCGTATTCATTTCCTATATTACCTAATCCAATTATACATTTCATAAAAAATACCTCAACTTTACTCTAAACTTGTCAAGTTTCACTTGAAGTTTTAGTTAATCTGTAGTATATTATATATTAGATTTAGTTTAATTACAATAACGTAAATGAAAGTGGTGATTTTTTGTTATACAATATACTTAGTAAATTAAAAATTAAAGACCAAAACAAATTCCTTGCCGTATTATTTGGCATTTTGACATTAGTCGTAACAGCTTTTGTTTTGGTACAATTTGTAACGCTTATTATAAGCGATGGAAGACTTGCCTTTTTACCAGGACCTATTACCTACGCCGCCGCTTTGATTTGTCCTGTGCTATGTTATTCATACGCAGTAAATACAAAGCTTATCTCTGGTAAAGATGCTCGTATAAAATGGTTTATGATAACTGTTGGAATATTTGGCTCTATTGCTGCATCATTATTAATTACAAATATTAATAAAGTGGTTTGGATGCTTCTTGAAAAAGTTCCTAATTATTCATTAATTAGATCAGAATATCCAGAGTTATTTGCACCAGCTATAAAAACCGTATCATTTGTAGTACCATTCATTGGAATATTCTATATGATAGATTATTTCCTACTAATATTAAGAGATGAAGACATAACGAAAGGTATTATTGGTTTTGGTGGATTATCCGTTTCAAAACCTAAAGCAGATAAAGGAATATTTACTTGTGAAAATATAATCTGTAAAGATGTAGACACTTTAAAACCAGTTGTAGTTTCAGAGAAGAAAAGAATGGAAGCTACTCTTGTACAAGGTGCTACTGGTACAGGTAAAACAGCTGCCGTATTACTTCCTATGAGTTCAAGAGACCTTGAGAAAAAATATTTCTTAAGAGAATACTCTAAAAAACTTGCTTTCGGATTATTAAAAAGAGGAGTCGCTTACATCGTAGGGCCATACTCTAACGAATATATTAATTTAAACTTCAACTTAAATTACTTGCTTCCTAAAAAGGGAAAAGAAAAAGAATTTTACAAAGAACTAGAAGATTTAATATTATATAAAAATGATTCTACTGGAGAAGTTGTTTTTAGAAATGTTGGTATAACAGTTGTTGAAAACGATGGTAAATATGTTTCAGATTTCACAAACGTTGCTAAAAACTTTGATATCGAAGTATTAACAATAGACCCTGCTGATCCAGAGCACACTTTAAGTATGAATCCATTTGCAATTAATGACCCAGCCAAAGTAGCATCAATAATTGCCGATGTTTTAAAATCTATGCAACAAAGCGAAGGCGCAAAAGAAGAAGCTTTCTTTGCAAACCTAACTTCGGATGCATTCCAAAACTTATCTATACTACTTAAAGAAATGTATCCTAGACTTCACAATGGTGAACTTCCATCATTAGAAGACGTATTAGACTTACTATATAACTTTGATAAAGTTGAAGAAATGACAGAAGATATGAAGAAAATACCAGAACTTGCTGAAAAATACAAACTGCTTATTGCGTACTTTGAAAAGAATTTCTATAAACCAAGTTTGAATATAAACGGATTTGAAATACCTGGTACTCGTGGCAGCGGAAGAAAAGATACTGAAAGATATCTATATGGTGCTATTACACAACTTAATAACTTGTTAAGACATCCTGGTATTAAGAAAGCGCTTTGTGGTAGAACTAACGTAATCGATTTCGATAAAGCTTTACGTGAAGGTCAAGTTATAACTGCATGTTCTAGAAAAGGCGAACTTGGTATAATCGCATCTAAAGCATTTGGTATGTTCTTTATACTTCAATTCCAAGACGCAGTACTAAGAAGACCTGGTTCAGAAGATTCTCGTATACCACACTTCTTGTTTGTTGATGAATTCCCAGAATACATCAATAAGGATACTGAAGTAATGTTTACATTATTCAGAAAATACAGATGTGGAGCGATGATTGCAATCCAAAACTTATCTCAACTTGAGAAACATAAAGGTATGGAATATTATAGAGAAGTGGTTTTAGCAAATACAAAAACTCAAATTGTATTTGGCGATACAACTCCTGAAGACAGTGAATATTGGAATAAAGCATTTGGTATGGCGAAGAAAGTGGATATGTCCTCTAGCTTCGACCCTCTAGACGGTAATTTTAAAGCTAAAAAATCTGTACAAGTTAAAGATAAAGAAAGATTTAAAGTACACAAAATTGCAGAGCACAAGTTCGGATATATCTATTACAAAACTAAAGCTCCTAACGGTAATACAGTGTTCGGAGAAGGAAAAGTTGGTTTCTTAGAAGATAAGTATAAACAAAAGCATCCAGCATATATGTATAACTTTGAAAAGTTTATGATCAACAAACCTATATCTAGTGGATTTTCTAGTAGCACTGCTACAAGCCCAACAGCTTATATTATGGAAGAAGATAATGATAATATATTTGATTCATTTGGAACTCCTTCAATATCTGAAGAAAGATTTGTAGAAAATCCTGTGGCAACTCAAGAGCTTCCACATAACGATACTGATAATCCACCTGCTATTATGGAAAACGACGAATTAAACGAAGCAATTAAAACATTTGATTTAAATAACGATGATTTCGATATCGTAATAGATACTGGAACTGATAAGAAAGATTAGAAACATTTAAAAACCTGCAAATAATTGCAGGTTTTTATTTTCTATTTATTTGTTTTTCAGTTACATCTGTGGTATAATACTAGAAGTTTAGAATTGTAAATATAATACTATAATATAATAAGTATTAAGGAGAATAGTTATGAAAACTTTGCGGCAAAATATTGCAAACTATTTATCTAGCGGTCCAGTTGCACAAAATATAACCTCAAACTTAAATTTCTTTCTTAAATTAATTCCCCAAATACAAAATATGATAGGCTTTGATCACAAGCATCCTCATCATCATCTTGATGTATGGGAACACACATTAGAAGTAATACGTAATTTAAACACATTAGATTTAGAGCTTAATATGGCAGCTCTATTACACGATATTGGCAAACCTTTTTGTTATCAAGAAGGAGATATACGACATTTCCACGGGCACCCTGAAGTCTCAGAAAAAATTACTCGTCAAGCTTTGTTAAAAATAGGTTTTGACTTGAGTTTTGTAGAAAGAGTAGCATATCTTGTTAAAACACACGATACTCCTATAAATCCCCACCAACTAGATAACGATTTAGGACTAATAAAAAAACGATTACAGCTACAATATGCAGATGCAAAAGCACATCATCCTGCTAAAGTAGCACAGAGAATTAATAAGTTAGACACTATTTCTCATATGATTAATATAGAGATTAAATAAATACCTGCAAATAATTGCAGGTATTTATTTATTATTTTAATCTTCTTTTACTAAGTTCAACTACATTCTGCGCTAAACTAAGTACAGTTGTAAGTCCTACTCCACCTGGTACAGGTGTAACATATTTCGCTTTATTTGCTACATTTTCAGTGTCTACATCACCTACCAATTTATCTTTGAGCCTATTCATTCCTACATCAATAACTATAGCATCCTCTTTTACCATATCTGCTTTAATTAAATGTGCAACTCCTGTAGCTACTACAAGCACATCAGCGTTTCTTGTATGTTCTGGCAAATTAGTTGTTCTAGAATGACAAATCGTTACCGTCATATCCTCATTAAGAAGAAGTGATGCCATGGGTTTACCAACTATTTGTGAACGGCCAACAACAACTGCATTCTTACCTTTTAAATCTTTATCTAATTCTTTAAGTATAGTAAGTATGCCTTTAGGAGTACAAGGCACAACCGTTGGTTTCCCTTGATATAATCTACCTACATTTACAGCCGAAAATCCGTCTACGTCCTTTTCAGGCACTATGCTATCTATTATTTTGGTCTCATCTAAATGTTTGAAAAGTGGAAGTTGAACAAGTATTCCATCTACTTCGCTATTTTTATTTAGTTTATCTATAGTATCTAAGATGTCCTCTGTTGTACATTTAGTATCAAATAGATACTCTACTTCCTCTATCCCAAGTTCTTGACACATTTTTCTTTTTCTAGACACATATATTCTAGATGCTTCTATATCATTAGCAAGTATTACAGCAAGTTTCGGTATTATTCCTTTATCTCTTAAGTCTAATATTTCTCTTTTTAAAGAATTTTTTTTCTTTTCTACTATCTCTTTTACATCAACTATACTCATCTTCTGTTCCTCCAATTTTAATTATTATATTTCACATTACATTCTTACTAAATATGTAACTACAAGTACTACTGCAAGAAGTAATCTATATATCGCGAATACTCCGAAGCCAGACTTTTTCACTATTTCCATTAATGTTTTTATTGCAATTAATCCTACTATAAATGACACTGCTATTCCCAAAAAGAATTCAAAGTTTAACATACTCATTTCAAAATGTTTAAGGCTAAATACTGCTGCTCCAAGCATTGCTGGTGCTCCAAGTAAGAATGAAAATTTTGCTGCTGATTCTCTTTTCATTCCCATACTTCTTGCCACTGTCATTGTTGTTCCACTTCTTGAAAAACCAGGTATGACTGCCATTGCTTGCCCTACTCCAATAAGAATTGCTTGTTTTAATGTAAGTCTCTCTATTGTTGTATCTTTCTTACACTTCTTATCTATAAAATATAACGCTATACCCATTATTGTTAATGTTGTTGCTATTATTAATACGTTATTTCTTACTATACCTTCTATAAAGTCATCTAGTAATACGCCTGCAAGTGCACCCGGTACAGATGCAGCTATTATATACCAAAGTATTTTGCCTTCGTGATTTAAATTTTTAAAGCTTAACTTTCCATCGCTTCCTTTAAATTTAAATCCTTCTACAAACATTTTTATAAAATCCTTGAAGAAATATATTCCTATAGCCATCAATGTTCCAAAGTGTAGTGCTATGTCTATAACCAACCAATGTTCACTACTCATACTAGTTCCAAAGTTAAATAAGTATCTAATTGCTATTAAATGTGCTGAACTAGATATTGGAAAGAATTCTGTAATTCCTTGTACTATCCCTAAAATTATCGCTTGTAATATTGTCATTATTTTCCCTCTTTCTATTTATTATATATTATACTATCTATAGATTGTTTTAGATAACTTGCAGCAGACTTCGGTGCGACTTTTGCAGGTATAGCTAGTTCTAAACATACTTTTATACCCAAATCATCTGCGGCTTTAAAATCTACCCCGCCAGGAGCCGATGCAAGGTCAACTATAACGGTGTTTTTATTTAATTTAGCCAACATATTTAACCCTAATATCACAGTTGGAACTGTATTAAATATTATATCCATTTTATCTATAGCATCTAGCACATTATTTATATCTACTACATTATACCCTAAAGCGTTTATATGTGCAAGGTCTTTTTTCTTTCTTGCAGCACAAAATACATTTGCATTTAGTCCCTTTAATTTGTCTGCTAAAATTTTAGCAACTCTACCAAATCCTAAAACTAAGACATTTGCTCCGTGCATTGTTATATCTGTCATTTCCATAGCTTTTACTATAGCGCCTTCCGCTGTTGGTATTGCGTTAAGCAGAGCCACTTCATCTAACTCCATTAAATCTATATATGTAACGTTATTTATTTCCATTTGCTTTTTAAATTCTTTAGGTATTGCACCACTAAATATTGTTTTATTTACGCACTTTTTGATTATATCTTCTATTAATACATGCTCACCTGTTATATGAACTCTGTCCTTCGAAAAAGGTATAGGAAGTATTACATATTCTGCTTGTTCAATATTACTAACTATGACTACTTCTTTTTCATACATACTCTTTAAATATTCACTTCTTTTATCTTTTCCTAAAAAATATATCTTAACCATAAATACACCTCTATAAATTATATGATTTAGTTTGTATTTTATTATGTTAATATATGTCAAAAAAGGCACAGGAATTTTCTTCCTGTGTCTTTTATTAACTACACTCTTTCAAAAAACATATTTTTCCAACAATTAACTATCCATCCTCTTGAATGCAATCTATTAGTTGCAGTACAAATATGCAAAGAGTTTATCATACATTTAATACCATTTACTTTGGTCTCTATGGGCAATTCAAATGCTATTAAAATCTGCTTTTTAAAGTTTGAGAAAGGTGAAAAACATCCTTCTATGATTTGAGCAAATTTTTCTATGCGTATACCTGGTGTAAGCTGAATTTCTACTATTCCGTCGGTGATTCCCCGGATATACAACAAGGTCTCACTATCCACTTCAAAAATAACATACTTAGAATTTTTTCCAATTTGCTTAAGTTTCGTCGCCATCTTTCAATCTCCCTTTTAAATTTATTTAGGTTTATATATTTAACAATGATATTATACCATAAAATCCTCTAACATTCAACAAAAAGTATTAAGTAGCCTGTTATGGCCGCTTAATACTTTTCTATTTAATACATTATAGCAATGGTGCGAATGTATTAACAATAGCCTCTAACATTTTTACCAATATATTTCTATTTTTAATTTCTTCTAATGACACTTCTTTACATTTTTCTAATGTATTCATATAATCTTGTTTTAGGTCCATTTCCGTTCCAGTTTTATACATCCAAGCTCCACATTCATAATTTAAATTTAAACTTCTGTAATCTAGGTTTATACTTCCTACAATTGCAGTTGTATCATCCGAAATAAATGTTTTTGCGTGTAAAAAGCCTGGTAAATACTCATAAACTTTAACACCAGCTTCTATTAAAACTTCGTAATAGCTCCTGGTTGTTAAATGCATATACCATTTGTCCGGTTTATGTGGTGTTATTATCCTTACATCCACGTCACTATAACTTGCGTTAAGTATTGCTGTTAGAAGTTCAGGACTGGCCACAAAATACGGAGTATATATATATACATAATCTTTTGCAGAATTTAGTATTTGTATGTACACACTTTCAGCAGGATTTTTTCTATTGTCTGGTCCGTCAGTAAAGAATAAATTATATCCATCGCATTGTTGAGTATTCTTAATATTTCCTTTATTTTCAAAATACCAATTATAATCTGGAGTTGTGTTAGTTGCAATTTCATAATTCTTTAAAAAAGCAACTAAATAACTTTCAACCGGTTTACCTATAATTCTAACTCCATTATCTTTCCAATGTCCAAATCTAATTTGTTCATTAGTATATTCGTCGGCTATATTAATTCCACCAGTATAAGCTATAATTCCATCTATAACAACTATCTTTCTGTGGTCTCTATAATTTATGTATGTGTTTATGCCAAACCTCAAAGGATTGTATTTCTTAATGTTCGCGCCTAAACTTTCTAGACGGTCCATTTTAGTTTTTGGATATCTTAAAAAGGAGCCCCAACCGTCTGCCATTATTGTTACCTGTACACCCTCTTTAAGTTTTTGTTCCAAAGCATCACATATTCTATCCCATAGATTCCCTTTAGCTATTATGAAAAACTCAATTAATATATACCTCTTTGCGTTCTTTATATCTTCTAGCACTCTTTCAAAGCAACTTTCACCTATATCTAAATACTCTATTCCTTCATTTGCATATACCGGATATTTAGATAATTCTCTTAATAATTTTACTTGCTTTAAAGTTTGTTTGTCTAAACGACTTAATTCTTCAACTAGTTTAGTATCATCTTGTAGTAAATGATGAGAGTTTGCAATTGTCTTATCTCTTGCCTGTCTCATCTTTTTACCGACTTTAGTTGCACCCCATAAGAAGTATATTATAATTCCAGCAACAGGTAAGAACATTATCATAATAAGCCAAGGAATTTTGTATGCCAAACGCTCATGTCCATATAATATGTATAATACTACTATAACCTGAAGAACTCTAGTAGCAGTTGTAAAATATGTACTTAGTACAGCCGTTCCTTTAAATATAACATAGAAAATAACTATTTGTAATGCTAGAACTATTAATGAAATGGCAAGTTTTATGAGCATAACCCATATATTCTTTTCGCCTCTTTTACTTTTCATAAAAAACTCCTAATAATTTATGCTATTTATATTATTCTCTATCTTTTGTTTAAAATACTCACTATCTACTACTTCGTATCCATATTTCGAATAAAATTCTTCTCTAAATTCTAATAATCTATCTCCTCTTATTGCTTCTCTTACATTTTCCATTAAATGCACTAAAAACCTCAAGTTGTGTATTGTCATTAGTCTTGCCCCAAGAATTTCACCAGATTTCATTAAATGTCTAATATACGCTCTTGTATAGTTTTTACAAGCATAACAGTCACATTCTTCATCTAATGGTCTGAAGTCAAGCTCATATTGTTTGTTTTTGATAACAACTTTTCCTCTGCTTGTCATTGCTGTACCATTTCTAGCCATTCTTGTTGGGAGAACGCAATCACACATATCTATTCCACGTAAAACCGCTTCTATTAAATAGTCTGGACTTCCAACTCCCATTAAGTATCTTGCTTTATCTTCAGGCAGATATGGTGTAGTTTGTTCTAAAACATCCAGCATTATTTCTTTAGGTTCGCCTACACTTAGTCCACCCACAGCATAACCATCGAAACCAATTTCTATTAAATCTTTTGCACTTTTTTCTCTTAGGTCAGGATACATTCCACCTTGCACTATTCCAAATAACGCTTGCGTATCCCTATTAGTATGTGCATCTCTACATCTTTTAGCCCATCTTGTTGTTCTTTCCATAGAATTTTCAACATATTTTCTGTCTGCTGGATAAGGTGCACATTCATCAAAACACATCATTATATCTGAGCCTATAGTTTGTTGAATGTCTATAGAACTTTCTGGTGACATGAATAATTTTTCGCCATTTAAATGAGATCTAAACTCTACACCTTCCTCTGTTATTTTTCTTATAGATTGAAGGCTAAATACTTGGAAACCACCACTATCTGTTAAAATGTTTCTATCCCAGTTCATAAACTTATGCAGTCCACCTGCCGCCTTCATTACTTCCATTCCTGGTCTTAAATTCAAATGATAAGTATTACCTAATATTATATTTGCTCCTACCATTTCTTTAAGCTCGTCCACCGTCATTGCTTTAACTGTACCTAGCGTTCCAACTGGCATAAAAACAGGTGTCTCAAATGTGCCATGTGGCAAGGTTATTTTTCCTAACCTTGCCCCAGTTTTCTTATCTTTATGTATTAATTCATATTTTATTGCACTCATATATTGTCCTTTCTGTCCTAAGACTTTTCAGCATCCTCAATAGCTTTTTCTTCTACTTTATTTGCTTGTTCTATAGCTTCTACTGTTTGTACATATTCTTTAGAGCCCTTTTCGTCCATTTGAACATATAAATTCGGATCATTTAATTCAGCAATAGGACAAGGCGCACCTAGTGGTGGTATTGATTCTTTTTCCGGTGCTGTAGCTGTGTATATTAAAGCTGCTTCAGTCGCATCTTTAACCATACTATCATTAGGTCCGCCTACAACCATGGCTCCAGCAACTGCCATTGTTACTGCTTCTTTTTGTTGTTTCTCTACTTCTTCTTTTATTCCCGTAGGATCTTCAACAGTTCTTTCACCTTCTGCTTTTTCCTGGGATTCAGCAGCTTCTCTTAGATTTTCAGTATCTTTTACAAATTCTGCTTTTCTTTCTTCTTTTGATTTATAATTGTTTTCAGCTTGTTTGATAGCTTCGTCTGTGTCTGGTTCTAAACCACGCTCTATATCCTTTTCAACCTCTTTACTAGCTTTTAGTTGTTGAGATGCATCTTCAAGTTGCTCCAATAACGCCAATCTCTTTTCAAAATTGTCTGGTTCCTTCTTTTTTAACTCTTGTAACTGTTTTTTTACGCTATCGTATCTTGCTTCATTTCTTGCTACTTCTTTTTTTATATTGCTTGTTTCTAATTGGTTAGCTTGAACGTAGTCATTTCTGCCTTTAGATTCTTTGCCACTAGCATATCTAATGTTTGCTTTTTCGTCGTGAGATTGCGCGTTATATTCTCTGGTTTCAAGACTTAACTCTCTTCTTCTTGCATTTCTTCTTTCTAGAACATCCATTGCATAAGATAATTGATCTTTAACTTTAGCTAGGTCCTGCTTTACATTTTTTATCTTGTAATCTAATTCGCTTAAGTCTCTATTTAATTCTGCTATTATTTCTGCTGTTGCACCAGCATTTATTGCCTTTTCAATATCTTCTTCTTTTTCTTTTCTTGCTTTTTGTAATCTAGCTAGTTCAATCTCTAATTGTCTATACTCTTGAGTCTTTTTCTGTAACAGCTCCATATTAGCTTTTTGAAGCTTCTTTTCTTGTTCCCTTAAAGCTTCTCTTTCAGCAGTGTATGGATCTCCTTTTCCAAGTTTTAAATAAGCATCTCTAGCTCTATACATTTCATCTTCAGCTTTTATTTCTCTTAAATATTCTTCGTCTGTACTTACAAGTCTATCCGTTCTTCCTCTTAACGCTTCAGCATTCTGTCGCCTTATTGCATAAAAATTCACCATTGCATCATAATATGCTTGCTTAAGTTCATCTTCCAATGCTTGTTTTGCTTGTTTTTCTGCTTCACTTAATTCTTGTTCATCTTTTAATTGTTCTTCTACTTCCGCTTTTTCTTCCTGTTTAGTCTTTATATCTTCCTTCTCATCTTTTTCGCCAAGATTTTCTAAAATACTAATTGCTTTTTCTAGCTCTACTAATTCTCTTTGTAATTCTTCTATTTTTTTGTTGTCTCTAACAGGTGATGCTAAAGCTTCCTCTAATGCTAATTTAACTTCTTCTCTTCTTGCAAGCAACTCATCATAATTTGCTGCTTCGATATTAAATTTTTCTACTTGTTCATTTTGCGGTTGAGGATTTTTTTCTTCCTGCTCTTTTACCTCTTTTTTTGGCTCCTCATTACTAATCTCATCACGTATTTTAGCCAATTTTAATTCTAATTCCTTTATTCTTTTCTCATGTTCCGGCGTCCTTATAACCAAAGATTTAAGCTGTTGCAATTCTTCCTCCAACCCTTTAATTTCATTACCCCTTAAAACTTCATCTTCAACACTGTTTTGTAATGTCTCCACGAATTCATTTCCTTTTTCCATAGTTTATTCCTCCTTAATTTTTAAACTATTCTTTTATATACATTGCATCCCCAAAGCTAAAAAATCAATATTTTTCAGTTACTGCTTGTTCATATGCATTCATTATATTTTCTTTACTCCCTAGCGCTGATACTAACATTATTAGTGTAGATTCTGGCAAGTGGAAATTTGTAATTAAATTATCTACAACTTTAAATTTATATCCCGGATAAATGAATATACTTGTTTCTTCTGCTTTTGGTTTTAATGTTCCATCTGTCTCAGATGCCGACTCTAAAACCCTGCAAGAAGTTGTTCCTACGCATATTACCTTGTTTCCTCTTTTTTTAGTTTCGTTTATTATATTGCAAGTAGTCTCATCTATTTCATAATATTCACTATGCATTGTATGTGTTTCAACATCGTCTACTTTTACTGGTCTAAACGTTCCAAGGCCCACATGAAGTGTCACATATGCTACATTTATACCTTTTTCTTCAATTTGTTTTAATAACTCTTTTGTAAAATGTAATCCGGCTGTAGGTGCTGCTGCTGAACCTTTTATTTTAGAATATACCGTTTGATATCTTTCTTTATCTTCTAATGCAGCTGTTATATATGGCGGAAGTGGCATAGCCCCTATTTCATCTAATATTTCATTAAATATGCCATCATATACAAATTTTATTTTTCTAATTCCTTCTTCTAGAATATCTAACACTTCACATTTAAGCTTATCTGAAAACTCTATTACTTGCCCTATTCTTGCGTTCTTTCCAGGTTTAACTAAGCATTCCCAAGCATCGTCACCTAGGTCTTTTAACATTAATACTTCTATCTTCCCCGTACAATTTTCTTTGTGGCCAAATATTCTTGCTGGAATAACCCTCGTATTGTTAAGTACTAATGTGTCTCCAGGATTTAAATATTCTATTATATCTTTAAAATGTTTGTGCTCTAAATTACCAGTATGTTTATCTAACACCAAAAGCCTTGAGCTTGTTCTATCTTTTAATGGCACTTGTGCTATTAATTCTTCTGGTAAGTTATAATAAAAATCGCTTGTCTTCATTTATTCTCCTTATATATTTTCTATTTGCCAATCTATAGGCTCTAAGTTATGAGATTTTAAGAACTCATTTGTTTTAGAAAAGTGAGAACATCCATCAAATCCATTTCTTACAGAAAAAGGACTTGGATGCGAACTTTCTAATACTAAGTGATTCGGATTAGTTATTAATTTTTTCTTTTCTTTTGCGTATGCTCCCCATAATAAAAATACTACAGGGGTGTGTTTTTCATTTACTTCTTTTATAACTTCGTCAGTAAATATTTCCCAACCTTTACCTCTATGACTTCCAGGTGTGTCTTTTACAACAGTTAATACTGCATTTAGCATAAGCACTCCTTCTTTAGCCCATTTTAAAAGATAACCATTATTTGGGATATATAATCCTAAATCTCTTTTTAATTCTTTATATATGTTTTGTAATGATGGCGGAACCTTTATTCCAGGATTTACAGAAAAACATAATCCGTGTGCTTCTCCCTCCCCATGATATGGGTCTTGTCCAACTATTACAACCTTCACATTTTTATATGGCGTATATTTCATAGAATTCATTACATTTTCTCTTGCCGGGAAAATTTGTTTTGTATCATATTCGTTATCTATAAATTCAGTAAGTTTAATAAAATACTCTTTTTCTTTTTCCCTATCTAATAACTCTCTAAAACTTTCTACCATTTATGTATACCTCCACATCAATATTATACCACAAAAGCATAAAACCTGTCTACAAATTGTAGACAGGTTTTAATAATTATTATGTATTTTTTGTATCTTTCAAATCCCACGAAATAGTAAAAGTATATCCATTTGAATCAATAGCGACTTTAAAGCCACGAACTATTTCTAATTCTCGAACAAGTGCATTAAATGCCCGGCAAATAAAAGAGGTTTCTTCTCCATTTTTATACATTCGTTCCAGTTCATCGAGTAGCTCATGCTTTCTTTTACCAGCTATTTCTTCGGGTACCTTAGAATACCCTATTTTCCAACGTACGATGACCGGAAACCCTTTCACATCTTCAGTAACAAAAATCCGGTCGATGATTGTATCAGTCGAAAAGCGAAGCTCTGTCGTCTGCGTCGATCTTCTTTTTATAAGATCATCCGTTATAATCTCTTGCATGACACTGTAAACGAATTTTTCAGTAGGGGAATAATCTCTCCATTTGTTGTAGCTTTCGAACGCTTGCTTTGCAGTAATCATAATATACCTCCATAAATTATTATTTGGGTTTCTTTCCTTATATTTGTATTTTATCACAAATATTAATAAAATGCAACAAAACCACTTATACATAGTATAAGCAGTTTTTATTCTTCTATTAAGCAAACAAATTCTTCTACTACTACACTTCCGTCCATAAGACTAATATATGGTGTATATGCATACTCCTTATTTTTATAACTAAAACTCATCTCCATATTTGGAAATATATCCGACATATTACATTTTACAAAGAAAGGTCTATCGAACATGCCTGTGTATTCTTTATTAGTCCCTCCATCTTCCGACATAGAAAGGCTGTTTACTAAAATATCAATATTATATCTTGGTATTATTAGATAACACTCTTCGCCACCTAATTCTAGCATTTTAAAACTTTCTTGTTCATCTTTCGAATAATATTTGTTAACTAATGTATAATCATAGTCGCCCGCTATTCCACCTAAATATATAACCGCAATAATTCATCATCTTTTTTAAATACTATGTTTTTAGCGTGTTTATATCCTAACGTTTGAAATATGTAAATACTCGTTAAAATTGTCGCAATTATTATGCATATAATTATTATTCTTTTTATCATTTTACCTCTTATATGATTTCGTGTTATATATTTTATATCATTTTATTTGCATTTTTCAATAATGGATTTAGTTTTAGCCCTTATACGCAAATAATAATCTTATTCTTCTTTTAGCATTTTTTAAATTAAATTCTTCACCATGACCAGAAAACACTTGTATATCCTCAAATCTATCAAACAATTTGTCTAAAGTTTCTTTCATTTCCTCACGACTCCCATTCACAAGGTCTGTTCTACCGTAGGAATTTGCGAATATTGTATCACCAGAATAAAGTATGTTATTCTTTTCGTCATAAAGCGTTATAGAACCTTTAGTATGCCCTGGTGTATGTATAACTTCTAGTACAGTACCTCCAAATGTTATTTTGTCTTTTTCATTACATTTTAATACTTTTTCTTTTTCTATAGGCAATATTTTAGTACCAACTATTTCTTCTGCATTAAGCTCTTTATTATATAGCCCTTCATAATCTTGTTCATGTATATATACTTTAGTATTTGTATCTTCTACAAGATTAATAAGTGCAGCTATATGGTCAGCATGACAGTGAGTTGCAATCACTGTGTCTAGCGTTCCATTTATTTCTTTTATTGTTTGTTCTATTTTTTTATTATCAAAAGCCGGGTCTATTACACAAACTTTTGATGTTTCCTTTTCTTTTATAATATAGCAATTTGTTATATGTCCTGTATTTTCTATCTCTAATCCTATTTTATGTACTTCAATAAGTTCGTTGTCTATTACTTTCATTATTTTGCCCTCTTCACTTCATATACACTATCTATTTTTCTTAAAGCCTTCATTATTTTTTGAAGCTCATCAACAGAATTAATTTCTAGCTTTACATCTATAATACACATTCTATCTTCAGTGTCTTTTGCTGTAAACCCATGAAGCTTAACTTTCATGTCTTGAAGAAGTTTTAATACTTCCATAGATATTCCCGTTCTATCATTCGCCTTAATTATAACAGACGCTTGGTAAGAAATATTTACTTTTTCTTTCCACTTAACCCCAATTTTTCTCTCACTTACATTAATTCCTACAAGGTTAGGACAGTCCGCTCTATGCACAGATACACCTTTACCAAATGTTATATAACCTACTATTTCATCACCCGGAAGCGGATTACAACATTTAGCAAATTTAACAAGACAGTTATCTATTCCTTGCACCTCGACACCGTCTATACTTCCTTTATTAGGCTTTTTAGTTTCAACAATTTCCACATTTTCTTCTTGACTTGTGCCATTTTTTTCGTTATATTCTTCAACTAGCTTATTTAATACTTTTTTCGGAGAAAGGATACCAAATCCAATGTTTTCATAACATTCATCTTGGTTGTTATATTTCATTTTTTCAATTACTATATCTATATACTCATCTTTTAATAGTTCGTCTACTTCCAATCCCTTTTTTATTATTTCTTTCTCAAGTATTTCTTTTCCTTTAGCTACATTCTCTTCTTTGCTCTGCTTCTTCAAGAAATTCACGATTCTATTTTTTGCGCTATTTGTTTTTACATGATTTAGCCAATCTCTCTTTGGCCCAGGAGAATTTTTAGATGTTATAATTTCAACTATATCTGTATTTTTAAGTTTAGTTGTAATTGGTACCATCTTACCATTTATTTTTGCACCAACCATACTATTTCCAATATGTTGATGTATTTGGTATGCGAAGTCTATGGGCGTTGCACCTTTAGGCAATGACTTGATTTCACCTTTTGGAGTAAATACAAAAACTTCATCACCAAAAAGTTCTACTTTGAGGTCAGAAAAATTACCATTCTCACCCAATTCTTGTTCAAACTCCATTGTCTTTCTAAGCCAAGTAAGTATCTCATCACTTGCAGACATTTTACTTTTTCCTTCTTTATACAAGAAGTGTGCCGCAACACCATAATCTGCGACATTGTGCATATCCCAAGTTCTAATTTGAACTTCAAAAGGAGCCGCTCCTTCTCCGCCAAACAATGTAGTATGTAGTGATTGATACATGTTTGTTTTTGGTACAGCAATATAGTCTTTTACCCTTCCTGGCATAGGTTTGTAATTTTCATGTATAATTCCAAGCACAGAATAACAGTCTTTAATACTGTTTACAATTACTCTTATAGCGTAAAGATCAAATAAATCTTCAACTCCACAATTATTCATCTTTGTCTTTTTATATATGCTATAAAACGCTTTCGAACGACCATATATTGTGGCTTTTATTCTTTGTTTTTCTAGAAGCTTTTTAATCTCTTCTATCCTTTGATTTATGTACTCTTGTCTTTCATCTTTAGTCTTATCTACTATTTTTCTAATTCTTTCATGTTCTGTCGGATTTAAAATAGAAAAAGATATGTCTTCTAGTTCGGATTTTATTGGATTCATACCAAGCCTATGAGCAATAGGTGCGTACACTTGCATTGTTTCGTTTGCTTTAAGTATTTGAAATTCTTCACTTTCTTCATATATATTTCTCATGTTATATAGTCTATCTGCAAGTTTCATAACTACAACTCTTATGTCTTTGGCAATAGCCATAAACATTTTTCTTAAGTTTTCCGCTTCTATTTCTTGTTGTCCATCATAGTTTAATAGATACAACTTACTTGCATCTTTAACAAGTGTCGCAACTTCCTCACCCATATTTTTTTCTATATCTTCATATTTGTATTCCTTAAACTTAGTTACTTCGTGAAGTATTGCAGCATATACAGCTTCTACTCCAATTTTTAAAGTTGCAACAATTTCGGCTACATGTACAGCGTGAGCAAATGTTGTTTCCCCTTTATACCTTTTGGTATCTCCATAAATTTTTAACGCATACTCAAATGCAAATCTTAATTTTTTTGCATCATACTTTAATTTGTTTTCACGTAGTTTGTCTATTAGTTCTTCACAAATCTTTTCATTTTCAATTGTAGTTTCCATTAAACCACTCCTTAATTTATACTTTTCTTAAAGTCTACTAATAAAAATTGTATGTTTCTGTATCCCATAAATTCATTAACATTCATGGTTAATACCACATCTATTTTATCTGACAGCCTTACCTCATCACGTCTATCCCCAGCCTTGAAGAATATTGCGTCAACAGTGAAATTATCATCTTGTAGTCTAAGCTTTAAGTGTTTATTTTCTTTTAAAGTAGATACACTTACAACCTTTAGATTTTTATACACAAATACCGGTCTTTTATTCTTTTGACCAAATGGTGCTAGACGTTCTATTTCAGCTACGCTATCAAATGTCATATCCCTTTTAGTTACTTCAAAATCTATTTCAATATTACGCACAAAATCGTCAGGCTTCATTTTAGTAATAGTTTCTTCAAATTTTTCTTTGAATTCCGAAATATTTTTTGTTTCAAGTGTTAGTCCAGCTGCAAGTTCGTGGCCACCAAAAGCCGTTAAATACTCTTTACATTCAGTTAAAGCATCGTACAAAGATATACCTTGCGGTATTCTTCCACTCCCCTTTGCTTTGTCATCTTCATATGTTAAAAGGATTACTGGTTTTAAGTATTTTTCTGTAAGTTTTGATGCAACGATTCCAATTACACCTTGATGCCAATTCTTGCCTTCTATTACAATACTTTTTCTCTTGTCTAACCCTTCAGCTTCTATTCTTTCTACCGCCTGTTCATATATATTTTTTTCCACTTCTTGTCTTAATATATTTTGCTCATCCAACACTTTAGCATAGTTATATGCTTCCACAGGATTTGTAGAAAGTAACATTTTCACCGCAACTGTAGCATCCGCCATTCTTCCACTAGCATTTATTCTAGGTGCCAAACCAAATGAAACATTATCTGAATCAACAGTTGTTATTTTGGCAACTTTCATTAATGCTTTTAGTCCTTCATTTTTAGTATTTTGTAACATTTCAAGTCCGTTTGAAGTAATTATTCTATTTTCATCAACTAGGGGTACAATATCCGCTATTGTTCCTACAGCTACTATATCTAAATATTTTAAATATGCTTCTTGTGGCATATTTAATTTCTTTGTTATCGCATCCAATACTTTAAAGCTTACTCCAACTCCAGCTAAAGAATTAAATGGATATTTTGAATCTGGTCTTTTAGGATTTACTATGCTATATGCGTTAGGTAATACTTCTGAGCACTCGTGGTGGTCAGTTATGCACACATCTAACCCCAGACCATTTGCATATTCCACTTCCTCCACCGCAGATATTCCACAATCTACTGTTATAATTAAAGAAATTCCCTTTTCTTTTAAAGCTAATATCGCTCCTTTATTTAAACCATATCCTTCTTCTTGCCTATCCGGCAAATAATATTCTACATCAAGTCCTAAATCTTTTAAAAAAGAATACATTAATGTTATGCTTGTAATTCCATCTACATCGTAGTCTCCATATATAGCAACTTTTTCATTTTTTTCTTTTGCTTCAATTATTCTATCTACCAATTTATCCATATCTTGAAGTAAATATGGGTCATATAGATTGCCAATATCTGGATTTAAATAACTTAGAATTTTATCCTCATCTATTTCTTTGGCAAGTAACATCTTTGCTGTAAATTCTGTTATATTAAATTTATCTACGTACTCTTTTACACTGTGTTCCTCTATTTTTTTTATCTTCCAAATCTTATTCATATTAAATTCATTCCTTTTCACATACATTTTACTATAATTCTTTTAAAAAAGAAAGTAAAAACAAGACTTTTAATTTTTTCACATAAATATTTGTAATAATTTTGAGGTATGCTCGTATATTTGTATTAAGAATTATTGGAGGTAAGATATGAAAAGCGTAGACATTTACAAGGATATAGCTGTAAGGACTGGCGGTGATATATATATTGGTGTTGTTGGTCCTGTAAGAACAGGCAAATCTACATTTATACAAAATTTTATGGAAAGGTTAGTAATTCCAGCAATTGGAGATAAGCATAGAAAAGAAAGAGCCGTTGATGAGCTGCCACAAAGCGCTGCAGGTAAAACAATTATGACTACAGAACCAAAATTTGTTCCAAACGAATCTGTTGAAATTACATTAGATGGTAATGTAAAAATGAAAACAAGATTGGTAGACTGTGTTGGTTATTTGGTAGACGATGCAATAGGCCATATGGAAGGAGATACTCCTCGTATGGTAAGAACTCCTTGGTCAGATAACGAACTACCATTTATTGAAGCTGCTGAAACAGGAACACATAAAGTAATTTCAGACCACTCTACTATAGGGTTAGTAATTACCACCGATGGAAGCATAACAGATATTCCAAGAGAAAGCTATGTTAAAGCTGAAGAACGTGTTGTCTCTGAACTTAAAGAGTACAAGAAGCCTTTTGCTATTTTGCTTAATTCTAAAAATCCAAATAGCGAGAGTACACAAGATTTAAGATGTTCTCTAGAAGAAAAATATGACGTTCCAGTTATTAGTGCAAATATTTTAGAGCTAAGAGAAAAAGATATTACAGAGGTGTTTTCAAGAGTGTTAGAAGAATTCCCAGTAACAGAAATAAGCTTTAAACTACCACTTTGGTTTAATATGATAGATACTAAATATCCATTAAAGCAGGAAGTTGTAACGATTATTAAAGAAAAGTTCAGTGGTGACTATTCTATTAGGCAAATAAATGAAATTATACAAGAAATTACTACAAATTCAAATATATTTAAAAATATTACTGTAGACGACGCTCAAATGTCTGATGGAACTATTAAGCTTAATATGGAGATAAAAGATAATGTATTCTTTAAAGTGTTAAGTGAAAAAACAAATACAACTATAACAACTGAATGCGATATTTTCAAAGCAATAGATGATTATTCTAGTATAAAGAAAGAATACGATAAAATTAAAGATGCATTAGAGCAAGTAAGAATTAAAGGATATGGAATTGTTACTCCAGGAATAGATGAACTAAGTTTAGAAGAACCTGAAATTGTAAAACAAGGAACTAAATATGGCGTTAAACTTAAGGCTTCGGCTCCATCTATCCATATGATTAGAGCAGATATAGAAACAGAAGTGTCTCCTATAGTGGGTAGTGAAAAACAATCTGAAGATTTAGTAAAATATCTGTTAGCAGAATTTGAAAATGACCCAAAAGCAATATGGAGTTCTAACATATTTGGTAAGTCATTGCATGAACTTGTAAATGAAGGCTTGCACAACAAACTATACAAAATGCCGGATGAAGCTCAAATGAAAATCCAAGAAACATTAGAAAGATTAATTAACGAAGGTAGTGGAGGATTAATTTGTATAATATTATAACAAAGATAAATTATGTCACCACTAGTGACACAATTTAAAATTTTCTAATTTAGATCAATTTTTTCTTTATATTAACATTTATTATTTTCTTTTCTTAATTAGTCAGGCACTGTCTGACTAATTTTAATTTAACTACTTACATCTTCCCTTCACACATAACTTGCACCATTTTGTATCAAATAATTACACACATAATGTTCCTTGGCAAAGCTATTCTTTATACATATAACTTCTTTCCCTTGACTTAATGCAAAGTCCACTATATCTAAAGCTTGTTTTACATTATGTACTTTATTCACTATAACAACACTCGCCTCATTTAATCTTCGTTTATTTACTATAATGTATTTTTGTTTTAAGTAATTATATAGTTCTATGTTTTTTGTACTTTCTACTAAATATATTTTCATGTAATTCTCCTTTTATTTCCATTGACTTAACGAACTTTTGTTTGTATAATGTTATTGGTGATTAAATTGTCTAGAATATATTTTCATATAGATGTAAACAACGCATTTCTTTCTTGGGAAGCAATTTACCTAATGCAAAATGGAGAAAAAATAGATATTAGAAATATTGAATCCGCTGTAGCTGGAGACCCTAAAAACCGTACTGGAGTTATTCTTGCAAAATCTCCAAAAGCTAAAGCAATGGGAGTAAAAACTGGAGAAGCAATATTCCAAGCTAAAAATAAATGTCCTAATCTTGTGTTATATCCACCTCATCATGAATTTTATAACTTGCAAAGTAAAAAGATGAAAAAACTTTTAGAAAACTATTCTGATGTTGTAGAACCTTATTCTGTAGATGAATATTTTATTGAATACGTGCCTATACTAGGAAGTTATATGGAGGTAGCGTGTGAGATACAAAACAAAATATTTAATGAATTAGGATTTACTGTAAATATTGGAATTTCAGACACAAAATATCTCGCAAAAATAGCTAGTGACTTCGAAAAGCCAAATAAAATACATACGTTATTTAAGAGTGAAATCAAAGAAAAACTTTGGCCACTTAAAATTGAAGATATGTTTTTACTTGGACCTAAATCTGCTAAGAAACTAAGAGAAATTGGAATTAATACCGTTGGAAAACTTGCTCATACGAATATAGAAATTTTAAAATCTCACTTAAAATCCCACGGCGAAGAATTATATAATTTTGCTTGGGGAATGGATATTGATGAAAAACACGAAAAGAAAGACGTTCCTAAATCTGTAAGCCATAGTAAAACATCTTCTTATGATTTAACAGATATAGATGAAATATATAATTTCATTTTAGATATTGTAAATGATACTTGTATAAGACTAAGACATGAGAAAATGAAAACTAAAAATGTTTCTGTAACTCTAAAAACTAATAATTTTGATGTCTATTCTAGTTCTGTAACACTAGATAGTTCAACAGACTCAACAACAGAAGTATTTAAAATATGTAAGAGAATATTTAATGATATGTATAAAAAAGAACCTCTTAGGCTAATCGGAGTAAATCTGTCTTGTTTAGAATCACATAGTTCAGCTCAATTAAATTTATTTGATACTGCAAATGAAAAGTCTTGCAAAGTAGACAAAACAGTAGACTCTCTATTAGATAAATTTAATGATAATGGATTAATTACTAGAGGATCTCTTATAAAAGGGAAATAATTATACTACTTTTAATATGTTCTCTATACTTCCTCTTGTCACTTCATAATTTTTTCTTGTTCTAAAACCAATACTTTCATACCAAGTTATCGGAAAATTTGTTAATGTATAAATGCTGGATTCAATTTCACGAATGTTGTATTTGTTTTCAGCTTTTACACATACTTTTCTCATAAGTTTAGAACCTATCTTTTTTCTCCTGTAATCCGGATGTACCAAAAGCACTTTAAAATCTATTATCTCTTTATTAAATTCCGGTAAAACTATCGCAAGTGCAACTCCAACTATTTTATCATTATCTATTGCTACAAAGCATAAATCTCTACATATTCTATATTGCATTAATATGAATTTTTCCGCATAAGCTTCATCCCAGCGTCTTACCTTTTCATCTTTCTTATAGCTTTCCACAAATAGCTTTGCCACTGTGTTTATTTCATTTCTTTTTAATAATCTAATTCTCATTTAAAACACCCTAAAATATTATGTGTGCGTTTTTATTTAGTATTCAATTATTATATATTGCTAAAAGGTATATTTACAAATAGTTTTAAAGAATTTTTTGTTTAAAATCCTAAAGCATTACCATCTCTAGCAAATAATTCATCGCAAAAAGTGACAAAAGTATTATGTGTTGTATAATTTTTATTTTTATTTAACAAAATACGTTTGCCCTCCTTAAGTTCATGTGATATAATCATATCAATAGAGAAAGAATATGTACGTATCAGATTTGGTAAGTAATAACATTTTTAAGGAGGCACATTATGAACAAACAACTGTTATTTGAATTCCTTGACAAAAATCTTGAAAATGATACCTTAGAAGAAAAAGTAAGTTTTGTTAGAGAAGTATTACCTGATTGGCTTCGTGAATATGGCGAAACACTGACATTTGGTAAAAAGTATTGTTCTGGATGTAACAAATACATCCAAACTGAACATTTTGCTTATTACGAAAATACATCCTTGGAAAATGATTCTTATCATTCCGAAGCAATTGAAGTTAAGGTAAGGGCAATTTATAGCAAATGTCCTTATTGCGGAAATGTCCATAGAGAGGGGATTTTAAGCAAAGATATTGTTAGATGGCTTTAATAATTACTTCTTATAACTTTATTTTAATTCACTAACATTATATAGCATAAAAGCAGCAACCAAAATATGGTTGCTGCTTTCAACTATTAATATTTTTATTTTGCAAGCTCTACAGCTCTTGTTTCACGAATAACATTTACTTTAATTTGTCCTGGATAACTCATTTCATCTTCAATTTGTTTAGCTATATTTCTAGCCATTATAACAGCTTCAGAATCATTTATTTGTTCAGGTTTTACAATAATTCTTATTTCTCTACCAGCTTGGATAGCATAAGATTTATCTACACCTTTATATCCATCACAAATTTCTTCAAGTTTTTGAAGTCTCTTTATGTATGCATCTACTGTTTCACGTCTTGCTCCTGGTCTTGATGCCGATACAGCATCAGCTGCTTGTATAAGTACTGCTTCCATTGTTGTAGGTTCACAATCACCATGGTGAGCTGCTACAGCATTTATAACCTTATCTGATTCTTTGTATCTCTTTAAGATTTCAACACCAAGTTCTACGTGTGTTCCTTCTGCTTCGTGATCAACAGATTTACCAATATCATGAAGAAGACCTGCACGTTTAGCAAGTGTTACATCAAGTCCTAATTCTGATGCAAGAAGTCCTGCAATGTGTGCAACTTCTATCGAATGGTTAAGAACATTTTGTCCATAACTTGTTCTATATCTAAGTTTACCTAAAAGTTGGATTAGGTCAGGATTTAGGTTAATTACACCTGTTTCATAAAGAGCTCTTTCTCCTTCTTCCTTAACTGTATTTGCAACTTCTATTTTTGCTTTCTCTATAGTTTCTTCTATCTTACCTGGATGTATTCTACCATCTGCAATAAGTCTTTCTATTGCAAGGCGAGCAACTTCTCTACGTATAGGGTCAAAGCTAGATAATACGATAACATCTGGTGTATCGTCAATTATTATATCTATACCAGTTAATGTTTCTATAGATTTAATATTTCTACCTTCTCTACCTATTATTCTTCCCTTCATATCATCTGAAGGAAGGTTTACTACTGAAATAGTAGCCTCAGAAGTATGGTCTGCTGCACATCTTTGAATTGCTCCAACTAACATTTGTTTAGCCTTTTTATCTACTTCAAATTTAGCTTTTGCTTGTGCATCTACAATGTAATTTGCCATCTCTGTTTTCATTTCATTTTCTAGTCTAGTCATAAGTTCGCGTTTTGCGTCTTCAACTGTTAATCTAGAAATTCTAACTAGCTCTGCCTGCTCTTTTTCATAAGCTTGTTCAAGCTCTTTTTCTTTCTTTTCAAGATTTTGTTGTTTCATAGAAAAGCTTATTTCTTTTTCTTCAATTAATGCAAATCTTTTATCTACTAAATCTTGTCTTTGATTTACTCTTTGTTCAGCTTTTTCTAATTCAAGTTTCCTTTGTTTAATCTCTTTGTCTGCTTCCTCTTTTTGTTTAATAACTTCATCTTTTGCTTCTATTAATGCATCTTTTTTTACTCGTTCAGCATCTATTTTTGCATCTGCAACTATTTTTTCTGCTCTATGCTCTGCACTTTCTAGGTCTTTCATAGCTTGTTTTTTTCTATGAGAAACCCCAATAACAAAAGAAGAAGGTACACAAACGGCAAGAGTAGCAACAATTGCTATAATTATTCCTGTCATTTTTTTACCTCCATATTTATTTTTCAAAGTACAATATCCGATCTATATAAATTGTGTAAAACACAATCATTTTAATATATTTTAGACATTGCTTAAAACCATCTTGTTAATTTTCCAATTTGTCTAGCTATATTATATAATTTATTTAAAATAAATGCAAGTAAACAATGAAAATTTTGCAAAATACCATATTTTACTATAATTATTCATAAAAATAACACACGAAAAATTCGTGTGCTATTTTTATTAGATGTATATTGTAATATTATCCAGTTGTCCACCTATCATTTTTACTAACCTTTCAAACCTAAGAAAGCGCGTGTTTACCGTCGGTATTGTTAGCAGCCATTTGTCTTGTATGTAATGGCCTATTGCCATAAACTCAACTTCGCCTTTTGGACTTACCCTACCTACCATACGAACTGGAACATTTTTTACCTCATCTAAGTTTTTCTTATCCGTGACTTCCAAAAACTTTTCTATATAGTTCATTTCCGCAACTCTTACAGATTTTATGTTGTTATCCCGTCCCAAATACACATCGAGCATAATTCCTTTTTGTCCACTACTCATAGTGGCCTCAAGAATAACATCATTAGTGACAACAATTTGCATAATTATATTCTCCCCATTAAAATTTAGACTCTTTCCTATTCAACTGTACTCTCTTTTCCTCAACTTGAGACGGATAATCAAACATTCCAAGTTGTGCTCTTACATCACGACAAAAGACTGTTTCGTAGCCACAATTCTTTTTCTCTACTTTTTTAGCAAGCCAAATCAGAAACATACTTATACCAGCAAATACTAATACAGCAAAAATAATATCCATAAGTTTGCCTCACTTTCATTTTATTATTAAACAATTTATGTCTGTAAGAGCTCAAATTAGTAGCTCTTTACGTTTCAATTATGCTCTATATTATAGCATAAGATAAGTAAAATTTCAATCTTCTCAAACTTAAAACTTTTGACACATTCATTACTTATATAACTTACTAAGTATATTTGCAAAACATCTTGCACCATAATATGCTTCTTCTAAAGTATTGCCTGTTGCACCTACTTCTACCAGAAGCGAACCCGGACTTAAATGTTGGTTGTATCTTGCATCTCTAACAAGTACTTGCCTAAATAGTCCCGGATACATTTCTTCACCTAGTTTAGCTATCTTTAAAGCTAAGGTTAAGTTTTCTTCCCAATATTCATTTGGAAAGCCCGCATATCCTACGCCTACAACAAGCATTAGTTGTGCTGTAGATTTTCCATTTATGGTAGTTGTTGGACCAAATGTTAAATCTCCTGCGGCATCTCTATGTATATCTATCATAACACCAAATCTAGAATATTTATCTAAATTAGTATTTATAGTTTTTAATGAGTTTTTATATGCGTTATCATAAGAGGTGTAATCATGAGGGGTAGTATCAAAAACAGTTGTGAAACCTATATTCTTCAAGGTGTTCGCCATTATACTTGCAACAGATAACATATTGTATTTCGCATCTTTTGTTCTATACGTTCCCGTATAATCGAATTTGAAATTTTCGCTGTTATCGTAAGATTCAGAGGTGTGCGAACAATATAAAAGTATGGGGTCGCTCTTTTTAGTCAAATCTACATTCCTTTCCATTAATTCTTGATAGTCTATATTCTTAGATGAGTAATCATAAATCGTAAACCCATACATATCTATCCTGTCATAATTTTTTGTAGATTTCTTAGTATAGTTTTCTTTGGTTATTGTTATCATATTAGAAATTGCATCCACCGCACTCGCATCAAAAAAGCCTGTGTCTTCACTTGCTGTTTCCTGTTTTTCGACTTTGTCCACAACCTGTACAGTTTGAATTTTCTCTACAACGTAGTTATCCCCATTAAACACAGGATATACCTCTATCAAATCTGCAACCGACCATTCTTTTTTTTCTTGTTCTAATCGTATGTTTGTTGCGAAGTTAATTAATCCTTCCATCCCATTTGAAGTTTTAAGAAAATGTATTCCACATATTGTTATTAAAATTACCGACATTAGGAAGCCTGCTGTCACCTTGGCATACTTAAATAAACCTAATATATCTTGTTTGCAGCGTTCAAAAAAACTAACTGTATTTTTCATAGACTCTCACCTAATCTATGTTTATTACAGTTAGTACTATTTTATTCATTATTTATTGTTATATATTTATTCTAAAAGATCAGACATAGTGTTGTTATATTTTTCAAGCACTTGTATTGTTCTTTCTTTTAGCTCAATTACTTCTTTTTTTATATCTAATAGTTTCTCTTTCTCCGCTTCTATTAAAGCTTCAATTCTATTCTTTTCATTTATAGCTTCTTGTCTTGCACTTTCAACTATAGCTTTAGATTGGTCTTCAGCTGTAATTAAAGCGTTCGCTACTTTTTCTTGTTTTTGAAGATATTCGCTATCATATCTTTCAAGTTTCTTTCTAATAATTGTTATTTCGTTTGAAAGCCTGTTTACTTCAGCTTTTTCAACTTGTAGCCTTCCTTCATAATCTGCTTTTATATCTTTTATATATTCTTCAACTTCTCTTTTGGCATATCCAAACATCTCTGAAGCAAACTTCTTATCATTCTCCATTTAATACTACCTCCATACTACGACAGTACCATTATACCAAATGTTTCGACTTTTTTCAATATATTTTTATTAAATTTTAAGTAGCTCCAAGACATTTGTAAAATATTCTATATGAGTATATTCATCTTGTAATATTCTTTCTATTATTTGCTTCAAGTTTACACTATCTGTTTTAATTAAAACCTCTTTATAATCTTCTATTGCTCTGTTTTCAAGTATAATATTACTTGAAAACATTCTAATTAGCGTTTTCTCATAAGACACATTACTTGCTTTCCAGTAATCACAAAGATTTTGATTTCCGTCTATATATACACAATTTTTAGGATCTATTCCACATTTCACTAATATTTTAGCCACTATTTCATGGTGTTTCATCTCCTGTATAGCAATTCTTTCCAATATTTCAGACAAGTTATCTAATTTGGGGTTAGACCATAAAATATAATGTTGATACATATATTGCGTAAGGCTAGTAAACTCACTTTTTGTCCCCGCATATATCCTCTTTAGCATCATTAATATTTCTTGTGGTAAATGATTTAATGTTATCTCAGGATAACTTTCTTTTGCATAACTTGTTTCTTTTAACTCTATATTATTTATTTTTTCTAAATCCATAAAAATCACCTAGTACATCCTATGTTTGTACTAGGTATTTATTCTAAATACTAACTAAACTTGCCCCTTTATAGTAATGATTTAAAATTTGCCTATAACTATATCCTGCTTTTGCAGCACCGTTTGCACCATATTGACTCATTCCTACACCATGACCAAATCCTTTTGTTGTAATTTTCACTCCGCTACTTGTTTTTATTATTTCAAAATCTGCCGACCTTAGTCCTAAAAGAGTTCTAACTTTAACACCACTAAAAATCTTACCAGCTATAGATATTTCATTTACTCTATCTCCAGCAGTTCTAGATAATATTTTTATTTCACTATCTTCTGACACAGCTATTCCTAGCTTATTTGATACCTCTTTATAGCTTAGGTGCACTGTATATTTTGCAGCAGATATGTTTTCATCCCATGAACTACTTACAACTTGAAGATATGGTTGACTTGTACTCCATACGTAACTCGGTAGTTCTGTTTTTCCGTTGCTCATTGAAAAATATAACGCTTCTATATATGCTCCATTGTACTTTAGTACTTGACCTTTTGTAGCATTAACTGCGTTTTTTATCTTGTTATAATATGTAGAATAAGACGCTCCCCATTTAGATTTCATTTGTTCTACGCTATTATATACTTGATGCGAGGTCGAGTTTACAAGTGTTATTCCAGCAGCTGATTTTTTCATTGCATAAGTTCTTGCAACTACAGCTTGCGCCTTTAACGCCTCACTGTGGAAAGCTGCTGGCATTTCTGCAGCAACTACTCCTATTACATACTCTTCCAAATCTATATTTGAAATAACACCACCATTATTAAATTTAATTGTTCTTCCACTTGCTACAGTCGGTGTTTGATTAGTACTGGCGGAAGATTTAGTTGTACTCGTGTTGTTTGTAGTTGTATTAGTAATTGGTTTAGAGGTTGTATTGCTTGGTTTTGTATTATTTGTAGTAGGTGATGCCGCTGGTTTAGTGGTTGCGCTCGTTGTAACTTTATTTGATGTGTTAGTTTTATTTGTTGTAGTAGTATTTTTACTACTTGTAGTAGCCGGCTTTTTTGTGTCAGATACATTTGTTTTTGAAGTTTCTTCTTTTGTTTCTAATTTTTGATACGTATCCTTGATAGTTACCTCTTCTTTTTTTGCTTCTTCTTGCTTATTTTGTTCATCTTTTTCTGCCGTTTTATCTTTAGCGTTTTCATAATACACTTGTACTTGAACTATATTATTATTTTGTACACTTTCTTGCTTATTAGGATATATAGCTGCAAGTGTAAGACTTCCTATAACAACACCGTTTATAACAATAATAGCGGCTGCTTTTTTCATACTTTCTAAGTTGTTTGTTATATATTCTCTAAGCTTGTTTAAAAAATCTGTATTTTCACCTTTGCCCAAATTTTCCTTACCAAACTCATATATATCTTCAACAGTAATATATATGTACACTACTTCTTCACCAGATATGTTTGTTATTTTATGAGATATTTTCATTAGATTCACCAAGTATATTTTGGCTTAAACTATTTATTTTATACTACCAAATAGCTATAGCAAAAGGATGTGAAAATTCACATCCTTTTAATTTAGCCTTATTTTTTCTTTTTTCTGTATACCCAAACGTATTTAACCAAAGTGTATCCAAAATATATCAATAGTGCAACGCCAAAACTTAGCAGAAGAATTTTACAATGAGTTATAACTGTTGCTATAAGTAATGCTAGAGTAATTAGCGACATAACAATTACAACAATATTCTCAACCGACATATTTTTCTAGGTGAATTTCGTTTCATAAATCCTCTCCTTTATAAGCTTAAATTTGCTACTTCTTATCTAGATTTTTCCTTTTCTTGTGTTTTCTATCAAGCACAATAGTTGCCACAAAGGTTATAAAAGCCACACACATAACCAACAGTCCAAACAAGCACAACGTGCCATAGAACTTTACTTGCTCTACTAATGCCATTAGCAACATTACAACAGAAAAGCCTACCGAAATTAACAAAATGATAAGACTTATTGTCATCACTATGTGATAAATACTTGAAAAGTTACGTTGTTTCATACTAGCTATCTCCTATGTAAATTTTATTTGGTATGCCGTATAAAAATTATTTTTGCTACAATGCACAAAAGGTGTACTCCAAGAAAAATTACACATATATTTGCTAACATAAGATTGATAAAGAGTATTCCAAACGCTAGTAATAAATATGATGCAACAACAGAAATCGTAAGTAAGCAATCTAGCCAAAACGCTAGAGTTTTTACTTTCCACTTACCATTAGGAAATTTGTTGTCTGTTTTAAATGCTTTTACTGAACTCTCTAATACAATGCAAGCTAGCACCACACAAGTAATAGGCACAAAAACAAAAAAAGATTTAACTAAAAATTCATTTTGAATCCAAGCAATCAAAATGCAGAAAACGTAAACAAATGTAAGTAACGTTATAAATAAAATGTCTTCCCAACTTTTAAACCACTTCTTCATTTTAATTCTCCTCCATTATTAAATTTAGAGTATGTGTTTTTGACTGCATACATTTTACCATAAAAGTATCGTTTTTTCAATCTTTCATTTGACAACTCCTTTTTTTGTGATATAATTATTAACATAATTGAATACAAAGCCTAGGATAAAGCAAAGTAAGTTTAAGAGTATATATTTTAGAGAATGTGGGTCACCGGCTGTAAGCCCACTAATATACTTAAACCGAAATTTCACTTTGGAGGTGCTCTTTTGAAATAGCAGTAGATTGAGTCGGTTAAGGCCCGTTATAGCTTGTTAAGTGCGTTACATTGTAACGAATTTAGGTGGTACCACGGAATTTAAAGTCATTTCGTCCTATGTTTAGGAGAAGTGACTTTTTTATTATATGAAGGAGGAAAAATTAATGGAAATATTACAAAACATGGACAATATTCTTAAAAGTGGTTTGGAACAAATTGAATCTTGTAAAACTATTGAACAACTTCAAGAAGTTCGCAGAGAATTAACTGGCAAGAAAAGTCCTTTAAGTGAAGTATCTAAATCTATGGGTAGTTTAGATGCTGATCAAAGAAAACAAGTTGGTATGAAGGTTAGTGAAATAAAAAACTCATTCGAAGCCAAACTTAATGAAAAAGAGCAAGCATTAATTGCTTCTAAAAGTGTATTAGATGAACCGTTAGATTTAACATTACCTGGCAAAAAAGTATCTAGCGGAGCTTTACACCCAATAACTCAAATGTGCTATGACTTAAATGATGCGTTTATGTCTTTGGGATTTGAAGTGTATAGCGAAGACGATATCTCAAGTGAAAAATATGCTTTCGATAACCTAAACTTTGCAGCTGACCATCCAGCTCGTCAATCAATGGATACATATTGGATTGAAGGTACTGAGGATAAAGCCGGTACTGAAAGACTGTGTCTTAGACCTCACCTTACTGGTGGTTCTGTAAGATACTTGTTAAAACACGGTGCACCTGCAAGATTTGTATATCCAGGAAGAGTATATAGAAATGAAACAACTGATGCAAGACATGAAAGAGCATTCTTCCAATATGAAGCATTAATAGTAGATAAAAATATATCTTTCTCATCCGGTATGGTTATGATACAAACAATACTTGAAAAAGTATTTGGTAGAAAGATTAATGTTAGAATGCGTGAAGGTTTCTTCCCATTTACCGAACCAGGATACGAAATAGATATGGAATGTCTAGTATGTGGCGGTAAAGGTTGTAGAGTATGTAACCACAATGGTTGGATTGAAGTAATGCCAGGTGGTGTTATACATCCTAATGTACTTAAATCCGCAAACCTTGACCCAAATGAGTGGACTGGTTTCTATATTAACATTGGATTAGATAGACTTGTAATGATGCGTTATGGTGTAGACGATGTAAGACTATTCCATAGTGGCGATTTAAGATTCTTAAATCAGTTCAAATAGAAAGGAGAAAACAATGAAAGTATCTTTAAATTGGATAAAAAAATATATAGATTTACCTGAAAGTATTACACCTAAACAAATAGCTTATGATTTAACTTTAAGAACAGTTGAAGTTGAAAACGTAGAAAATACAGCAGAAAAGTTTCACGATATTGTTGTAGGTGAAATTTTAGAAATAAAAGCACATCCTAATGCAGATGCATTAAGAATTTGTATAGTAGATATTGGTAAATCTGAACCTGTTCAAATCGTATGCGGTGGTTCTAACTTGTACCAAGGCGAGCTTGTTGTAGTTTCTAAACCAGGTGCTGAAGTTGTGTGGCACGGCGAAGGTGAACCAGTTGTAATAAAAGAAACTAAAATGCGTGGTGAATACTCTTATGGTATGATATGCGGAGCTGAAGAAGTTTTCCTAGACAAACTATTCCCACCCGAAAACGATCATGCAATAGTAGACCTTAAAGGTGTAGAATGCAAGCCTGGAGATAACATTGCCGATGTTATTTGTATGAATGATACAGTTATTGAAATAGATAACAAATCTTTAACAAACAGACCAGACCTTTGGGGACATTATGGTATAGCTAGAGAACTCTCTTGTATCTATGATATTCCATTAAAAGAACTAGATAAAATAGAAATAGACTCTACACTACCAAAATATGACGTAGAAATACTTGAACCAACAAAGTGTCAACGTTATGTTGGTGTTGAAATAGAAAATGTATACGAAAAAGAATCTCCTATGTGGATGAAAGCGGCGTTAATAAACGCTGGTATGAGACCAATAAATGCAATCGTAGATATAACAAACTATGTTATGCTTGCAGTAGGACAACCAACTCATGCTTTCGATAGCACACATGTTAAAGGCGAAAAGATTATTGTTAGAAATGCCAAAGCAGGCGAACAACTACTTCTTCTAGATGATAACTTCATTGACTTAACAGAAGATGATTTAGTAATCTGTGACAACGAATCTGCACTTGCACTTGCCGGTATCCGTGGTGGCAAAAAGGATTCTATACTTAGTGACACTACTGGCGTACTTTTAGAAGTTGCAAACTTCACAGCTAAAACAATTAGAAAAACTGGTAAGAGATTTGATGAAAAAACAGATTCTTCTATTAGATATGAAAAAAATATAGACACAGAACGTGTAGATTTAGGTAGAGATATGGCTTTAATATTATTTAAAGACCTATTCCCTGAATCTAAAGTTGTAGCATACAATGATGTTTACCCCGTAAGAACAGAAAGAGAAAAAATTGATGTCGAACAAGAATTCTTAGATGTAAGACTTGGAAAAATAATACCAAGCGAAACTATTATTAAAGTTTTAACAGCTGTAGGTTACGATATAGACTTTGATGGAAGCGTATACCACGTAACAGTTCCTGTATGGAGATCTACTGGTGATGTTTCACTTAAAGATGATGTTATGGGAGATATAGCAAGACTACTAAGCTTCGAAAGCTTTAAAGCTAAACCATTACCTGTAAGCTTCGAACACGCCGTTCATCAAAATAATGTACTATTAGAAAGAAGATTAAGAGAATATTTAGCATATAGATGCGGAATGAACGAAATATTTACATATCCTTGGATAGAAGATAAATATATTTATGCAGCTAAAATAGACGTATCAAAATCTATTAGATTAGCTACTCCACCTTCTCCAGAATCAGCTATACTTAGAAGTTCACTTGTTCCTGGAATGTTAGAAGCAATTTCTAAAAACCTTAGATATATGACTAACTTCAAAATGTTTGAAATGGCACAAGTATTTGAAAAAGGTGAATACCACCCTTCTTCAGAAACCGAAACATTACCAATACACAAGAAATACTTAACTGGTACTATAGTCGGTAAAGATGCTAAAGCTATATTCTATGAAGCTAAAGGTGCTATAGAGAGTATGGCAGAATATTGTCATATGGAAGGTTTAAACTTTAAGCAAGGCGAAAGACCTACATGGGCTGATGTTAATGCATATTTAGATATTATTCGTGGAGATGAAAAAGTTGGTACATTAAGCTTGGTTTCAGTACAAACAATGAACGATGCCAAAATCAAACGCACTAACATAGCTGTATTTGAAATAGATTTTGGCAAACTTGTTCCATTTACATCAAGAACAAACGAATTTGAACACTTACCAGTATTACCTCTAGTAGAAAAAGACTTGTCTTTACTTGTAGGCGAAGCTACAACTTGGTCAGACATCCACTCAACAATTAAATCTAAAGTTAAAGAAGTAGAATTCATTGAAGAATATAGAGGGAACCAAATTCCTGAAGGAAAGAAATCTATAGTATTAAGACTTAGACTTTCTAACGATGATGGAATGCTTACATCTGAACAAATTAATAGCAAAGTGGATTCTATTGTTAAATCTTTAAATAACAGATTTGGAATTACCGTTCGTGCAGAATAAAATTATATAACTATATATGAAAAGCGCACTTCATTCGAAGTGCACTTTTCTTGTTTTTTACCTGTTATGCAAATATTCAGATGCCACACAGATAAACTCGCTGTTCTTAGGGACTGTGTGGAAAAATTTGGCTCCGAAAAGCTCTTGGAATTTTTCAGGCAACTCATACCAACAGCTTTGTAAAGCATGTCGAATTGCTCTTTCCACTCTGGACTCTGTAGTATTGAAAGCTTTTGCGCAATCTGGATAGATTTCCTTGGTCATGCTTCTCCGACAATACCTGGAATCTTCCAAACATTTTCCCAAAATGTATTTGATGTAATCATAACCCAACACATTGCTTTTAATACCGAGTTTCCGAATAAGATTTAAAACCTCATTCTCAGTCTTCAGTTCAGGAATTTGTTGTAGCTTGGATTCATCATGCGGCATTGCTTGGAAAACTCCGGCGCCGTGTTGTTTGGCGAATTCGATCACCTTTTTGTCATTTGTCACAATCAAGTAAAACATTTTTTGCCCTCCACATTCTTAATTATAATCTGTGCAAACTGTTTGGTTTACATAAATTATTATAACATGTTCATGTGTATATGTCAAGCTTTATGGAAAGTTTTTACATATATAAAGTTTAAACCTTTACAAACAAACCGTTAGCAATTAATAAATTGTTAACGGTTTGAATAGGATTTATGAAACTCATTTTAATAAATAATGTATAATTTCTTTCGACCGATAGAATACATTTTTCGTTAAATAAGTTCAACTCTGATACTCCAACCAGTGATTATATTCATCGTCTCTACTTCTTGATTAATTTTAGATTGCAAGACTTCATAATCTATCATTTGGTTATGGAACCCAACCTTATATATAGCAGGACATTCCTCAGCAATTTCAAATTTGCTACTATCTATTCCATATTCATTCATGACATCCATAATTTTGATTTCCATGTAGCTTTTGGCTAGGCTATACCTCTTGGACTCGAGACGCGAAAAAACAATACTAGTGATTATAACAAAAAATCGACTATAAAGCTGCATTCTATAACCATCTCATTTATCTGTTCACAAGAAATCTTTGCAGCAACCAAAAGAGCTACTAGCATAATTACTAGTATAATGCAGCATAATCCCAGAATTCTATGCTGCTACTCTTCTTGCAAATTTGTTCCAATTTTTTATACTTCATAAAGTTACCTCCATTGCGTTTGAATTATTTCACGCATTTACAATTAATATGTTTTTACACCACATCATATTATGTCTACTTTGTCAAATTAGACACGATTTCTTTTGTTTGTTCATTTGTCTGTTTTTTTCTTTGCAATTGTTTCCAATACACTGTCTTATCTTGACAATATTTGTCGTAAAGTGTAGAATATTAACAACTGTTATATGGGATGCCCATATAGCTTTAGGGGAAAACTATGAAATCAAAGAGAAAATATTTGTTAAGTGTTATTTTCTTTGTCATATTGTTAGTATTAACATTTTATTTGTTATTTAAAAATAACGATATTCAAGATGTTATAAAAAGTTTAAAAAATATTTCTTATGAGTATATTGTTTTAGGATTAATGCTAGTTTTAACATATTTATTCACCGAATCTATATATATTAAAATTATATTTAATTCACTAAAGCAGAAAATACATTTATGGCAAGGATTTGTGTATTCGTGTGTCGAATTTTACTTTTCAGCAATAACGCCATCATCTACAGGTGGTCAACCTGCTCAAGCATATTATATGCACAAAGATGGAATACCTTTTACAAAATCTTCAGTAACACTTTTACTTAATACAATTACATTCAAATTAGTATTGCTTGTTATGGGACTTTTTGCAGTTGTATTTTACCCAAACTTAATATTCAACAACTCTGTTTTATTTACTGTAATATTTATATTTGGGGTTGTTGTAAATATAGCTATGATTGTAGCATGTTTAATGCTAATGTATTCAAAGCGTTGGGTTAAAAGTATAGCTTTGTTTTGTATAAATTTAGGCCACAGACTACATATAGTAAAAGACAAAGACAAAAAAATAGAGTCATTCTATACTCATCTTGCAGACTACCAACAAAGTGCCAAATATATTAAAGATAATATCTGGGTTTCAATAAAAGTATGTTTAATTACTTTTATCCAAAGACTTGCAATGTTTTCTATTGCATATGTTGTATATAGAACATTTGGATTCAGTGCATACTCATACATTGAATTAGTTGTAATACAATTATCTATTGCTATTGCAATAGATTCACTTCCACTTCCAGGCGGTATTGGCGCAAGTGAGGTAATGTTAATTTTAATATACAACAAAGTATTTGGCAATGATTTATCTGTTCCGGCAATGCTAGTTACACGCGGACTTAGTTATTATTCTTGCCTGTTAATTAGTGGGATTGTAGTTCTTATAAATCATTTAAGAATTACATTCAACAAATCTAAAAATAAAATAATGGAGGAAAACAAATGATTGGTTATTATAATTATACAGTAATACTTACATATTTAGGACTAGCTTCTGGAATGTGTGGAATATTTTTCGCAATAGAAAATCATCCCGTTATAGCTTTGGTTTGCTTAATGCTTTCTGGCTTTTTTGATATGTTCGACGGACTTGTTGCAAGAACTAAAGAAAGAACTAAAAACGAAAAAAAATTTGGTATAGAACTAGATTCTTTGTCTGACCTTATATGCTTTGGAGTTTTGCCTGCAATTCTAGGTTATACATTAGGGCTTAATAAATGGTACTTAATTGTTCCTCTTATCCTTTATGTTTTAGCTGCTTTAATTAGACTGGCTTACTTTAATGTTATGGAAGATGCTAGGCAAGAAGAAACGACAGAAGCGAGAAAATCTTATGAGGGATTACCTGTTACAACAGTTGCCCTTATAATTCCACTTCTTTACCCATTAATTACACTAGCAACAGGGGTCGCTCATTTTATTTATGGTGCTTTACTGCTTGTTATAGCAACACTTTTCTTATCTAAAATTAAGATTGTTAAATTTAAATTGAAAGGAATGATAGCACTTGTAGCCTTCGGTACACTTGAATTGCTATTGTTGGTATTTACAAAGATATTATGAAAATTGTAGAGAAAACAAAAAGACAAACATATAACGAGGGATTCAACAAATCCCTTTCCTTTTTATACAAAACAAGAATTGGTAGAACATGTCTAAAATTTTTAGTTAAACCCTCCGTTTCGAAAATATCTGGTAGATTTCTAAATACTAAAATATCTAGCAAAATGATTAAAGGTTTTGTTAAAAAAAATAACATAGATTTAAGCGAATATGAATCACGTAGATTTACTTCATATAACGATTTTTTTACAAGAAAAATTGCACAAGGCAAACGTACTATAGCTAAAGATAAAAACGCCTTTATTGCCCCTTGTGACGCAAAATTAAGTGTATATAATATTAGTGACACTAGTGTTTTTAATATAAAAGATTCATATTATACAATCAGCGACTTGCTAGATGGAAATGAACTGTATAAAGAGTACTCTAATGGACTTTGTCTAATATTTAGATTGTCTGTGGATGATTACCACAGATATTGCTATATAGATAATGGCACTAAATCTACTAATACGTTCATAGCTGGAGAACTACATACCGTACAGCCAATTGCTCTTGAAAATTACAATATATATAAACGAAATTGTCGTGAGTATACTATTCTACACACTGAAAACTTTAATGATGTTGTACAAATTGAAGTTGGCGCTTTAATCGTTGGTAAAATAGTAAACTTTCATGAAGAATACGCCTTCCAAAAAGGTGAAGAAAAAGGAATGTTTGAATTTGGTGGTTCTACAATAGTTTTACTTGTTAAGGAAAATATTGTTGATGTAGATGAAGATATTATAGAAAACAGCAAACAAGGTTTAGAAACAATAGTAAAATATGGTGAAAGGATAGGTACCAAATATGAATAAAGTATTGAATAAGATAAACTTTAAAGTAATTCTTATATGTGTTTTATTAGTAGTATTTCAATGTGTAATATTCTTTGTGAGCAAACTATTTGTGGTAAATCCATATACACTTGGTAGCCCATTAGATAAGGCTATACCGTATATTCCACATTTTATATGGATATATGTGTTTTGGTATTTTATGCTTTTTGCTGTACCATATTATATTGCAAGCCACAGTCCAAAATCTTTATATAAATATATTGCGACATTTATAATAACTACTATTATTGCCGGCATCATATTTATATTATTTCCAAACACAGTTATTAGAGCCACAATTACACAAAACGATATTGCAAATAGATTAGTAGCCTTAATATATTCACTTGATACACCACCAATTAATTGTTTACCTAGTATTCATTGTCTATACTCTTATTTGTTTATATTAGCTGTTTTTGATGCAAAAAATGAAACAAGTACAATAATGAAAGTTGTTATAACAATACTATCTATACTTGTTGTGTTATCTACATTATTTATTAAACAGCATGTAATATATGATGCTCTTGCCTCTCTACTACTTGCAGTAAGCATATGGATAATAGTTAGTAAAACCAAAATACATTCCATTGTTAAGAGAATCTATGAATATGCAAAATAAATAAGAATTGTTAAAAACAAATAAAATTGCTATCAAGTTATTTTGATAGCAATTTTATTTGTTTACATCTATAAATATTTTTTCATATGGCTTTACTAGTCCCAATTCATTTCTTGCAATTTGTTCTATATATTCAGAATTGTCAACCTTATCTTCCATTGATTTTAATTCAACCGTTCTTTGTTCGGCCGCATCTATATCCTGTTTAATACTGTTTATTTGAACGTTATATTCATTTATCTCAAATTGTTGTTTTATAAAAGTAGTGCTGAAAAAAACGAGCGCAACGACTAGGACTACTCGTACATAATCCACTTTATATCTAATTTTCTTTTTTGTTTTGTTTCCTGCTCGTTTCATTTTCAATCCTCTTTTGTTTAAAGTTCTTATTAATTTGACTTTAATTTATCATATTCGTTCTTTTTTTGCAACACTTTACTAAATATTTCTTTAAAATAACAGAATTTTTTTTAAAAGTTCTATATATATTTTTAATGGATAAGATGTAAAATTAATAATGTTGTTTCCACATTTCATAATTTTTACTAAAACGTTTACCACCATATTCCCCACAACACTTATATATATAACAATACCTAAAATTGTTGCTAATATTAGATAAACCCTTAAATTACTACTCATATATGTAATTATTGTAAATAACAATATTATACCTACTATTAAAAAGAATATTATATCTTGTAGACATATTATGTTTTTAGATGGTTTCTTTATTTTTCTTATTGCTCTAAAAAAATCAAAAATTAAACCGAAACAGCATTCCCATAACTACAAATATAAGAAACACTGCTGTCTCTTGACTTAATGTCACAAAATCACCTACTTAAATATTTTCCCAAACATTCCGCCTTTTTTTCCAATCTCGCTTTCACTATATATAAGTGCTACTATTTTTCCTTCTACTATAAGCTCATTATTGTCTAAATTCAATTTGTTCATCTTTAAATCGTTACCCTTTATTGTTAATATTCCCATAGTTGTTTCTACCAAAACCAACTCATCATCAAAACTGTGAATATCTATAACTCCTGTTATTGTTAGTTTTTCTCTATTTTCCATTATTAAATTATGTGGTGTCATATTCTTTTTCTCTTCCATATACTTCCTCCTAAGACTTTATATTATATATATTCACGTTGTCCTCTTTTTATACTAATAGCAAAAGAAAAAAGATAAGTTATACCTTATCTTTTAACATCCATTTCCAGAATCATCACACACGTTTTTTATTTTCTCAAATAGTTTGTTTATCTTGTCTTTCAACTCATCCCCGTTTTGTAAATAATACTCCTCTGTATCTGCTCCTTTTTCCATGCTTGTATCATTATTATGCCCAACTATTTCCCCGTCTTTTACAAAATATACATCTGGTACATATATTCTTTTATTACCATCAGAATCATCTGCAAGATAATTAGATAGCAAAGCGGTAAGCTCTTGATATTCTTCAGTATTATTTGCTCTATCCTCTTTAATATCCACATAATATATAGTCTCAATATTATTCTCTTTAGCATATGTGTTTAATATTGGCGCATACTCCTGACACCATATGCACTCTTTAAATCCCAAAAATATTATAGCTGACTCTTCATTAAATAATTCTATTGCCTGTTTAGCACTGACATATTTATACACATTGTCCACAGGGACTTTGTTGTAATCGCCGAAAAATCTTTCATTGTCTTTTATATTTTGTCTTACACTAAATAACTGTTCTCTAAAAACTACTAGCAAAGCTATTGCTACCACAACTATAATAGCAGTTATTATTATCCTTATTTTATTCTTTTTAGGTATTTCTCTCATTTTATTTGCTCCTATTATCTACACTATTGTATACGAATATCCGCTAGGTTTTGTAAGAATTTCTTTATTTGAATTCTTTTCTAATCGTATTACTCTT
The DNA here is from genome assembly GCA_045611765.1 of Clostridia bacterium. Lineage (GTDB taxonomy): Bacteria > Bacillota > Clostridia > TANB77 > CAG-465 > UMGS1649. Next base: position 102,366 of record JAZKXT010000012.1, on the reverse strand, counting down.
ATTTCTCTATCCCCATATCTAATAATTTTTATATTACCTTCCAAAAAATAATATTTTATAGCTACATCATCATGCACATATTCTTCTACCTCATATTTACTACTACCAACCTTTTCATTATATGATTTAACAAAAACCTGACCTATATTTGACAACAAGTTATATTCGCTCATATCCACACTTTTTGGTAATATGTCTATTATTAGTTTATAACTATGAGATATGGTATATAGTTTCGCTCCATCATATATTAAATGCATGCTAAGGTCACTTGACCTAAACCCATAATTTTGTTTATCCTTTGTATACTCAACGACCGCATCTATGAGATTGCTCGTGTTATCTTTAAACTTACCTACATATTTTATATAGTAATTCTCTCCTAGTTCATCAATATATGTAGCCACTCTACCTTCCAATTTTGTACTATCACTAGGTACATATACTGGTTCCTTCTCAGGCCCTTTTACTATATCTTCATCCTCACCTGTAACAAGTAAAATAATTCCTATTGCTACAGCAATTATTATTAATGCTATCCCCATTATAATTAGCCATTTATTATTACTCTTATATTTATTCTTCATATTTGTTACCTAAATATTTCCTTCCCTTACATTATGGAATAAATGCTGTTGCACAATTCCACCATATTCTCCAAATCGTTCATTTGCGTACATACTAATTTCTTTTAAACTCTTATTCTCTTTAAAGTATAACTTCTCCATTATGCGTTTTACCCATACATCAATCGGAAAAACCTCAGACTTACCAAGAGAAAATAACAGTATACAATCTGCAACCTTAGGTCCTACTCCCATAAGGGTTGATAGATTTTTAGTTGCTTGTTCTGTATCTAACGTTTTTACCTCTCCTAGAAAATTTGGATTGTTTAAAAAATAGTCTACATCATGTTTAATATATCTTGCTCTAAATCCTGTTCCGTCAGCTAAAAGGTCATCTATTGTGACATTACTCAATTCCTCTAGTGTTGGGAATAAATAATATTTTTCGCCTTCAAACTCAACTTCTTTACCAAATCTTTTACTAATATTGTTTACAGAACGACTTATTCTTTTTATATTGTTATTTGCAGATATAATATATGAAATTATTGTCTCAAATAGCGGTTGATTAAGTATTCTAATGCCAGAAGAATATTCCAAAGATTTAGATATGTTTTTGTCTATCTTCGCAATTTGTTTTTCTAACAATTCATAATCTTTTTCAAGGTCAAAATAATGTATAACAGCATCTCTTAAGTTTTCTTTATTATTAGACCAAATAAATAATCTATTTTCCTCTTGCTTTATACGCATAACTCTATCTTGTATAACCCCAATATATTCGTTTTCGTTTATAGCTTTCCATCTAAAACATTGTCCACATTCAAGTGTATATTTTAAATTAAAACATTTAACTTCTAGTTCCAAATCTGCTTTCACTCTATTGCCCCTTTCAAACTCTTTGATTTATATAGATTATATATTAAAGTTTTATACAAATCAACGGAAAAGTGTATATAAATGTTTAAAACCATTTGACAATTAGCTGCACACCATGTATAATGTCACTGTAAATACAAATCTTATTAAGAGTGATTGAGGGAATAGGCCCGTTGACGTCCAGCAACCTATTTAGTTAGGTGCTAAATCCTACGGTTATACCGGCAGATAAGAGTAATTCTGGAACTTTTAAGCGCTAGATTATTCTAGCGCTTTTCTCTCTAATAAGAAAAAGGAGGTAATTTATGTATAAATTATTTACAAGCGAATGTGTTACAATTGGACATCCGGATAAAATGTGTGACATTATCAGTGATAAAATTTTGGATGCATATTTAACGCAAGATGAAAACTCTCGAGTTGCTTGCGAAACATTTGCAACTCACAAAAAAGTAATAGTGTCTGGGGAAATCACAAGCAAGGCTACTGTTAACGTAGAAAATTTAGTAAGAGAAGCTATTATAGATATTGGTTATGATAATGATGAATTAGGCTTTAACGGTCATAATATTGAGATTGAACTACTAATAAACACACAGTCACCAGATATTAGTATGGGCGTTAACAAACAAGAGCTTGGGGCTGGCGACCAAGGTATGATGTTTGGTTATGCCACAAATGAAACAGAAGATTATATGCCATATACTGCATACTTTGCAAACAAACTTGCCCGAAGATTAGAATCCGTAAGACGTGAAAATATTCTCCCTTATCTTCGTCCAGATGGGAAAACGCAAGTTACCGGAATATTTGAAGATGGTAGATTTGTTGGAATAGATACAATAGTTGTATCTACTCAACATGATGAAATAGACATAGAAAAACTCCGTGAAGATATAAAAGAGCATGTAATATTTAACGCCATAGACACTAAATATTTATCTGAAGATACTAAAATTTATATAAATCCAACTGGTAGATTTGTAATTGGCGGACCTGTCGGCGATACTGGACTTACTGGTAGAAAAATTATAGTAGATACTTATGGGGGAGTTATTCCACACGGTGGTGGAGCATTCTCCGGCAAAGATTATACTAAAGTAGATAGGTCTGCTGCATATTATGCACGTTATGTTTGTAAAAATATTGTTGCCAGTGGACTTTGTGATAAACTTATGCTTCAAGTGTCATACGCAATTGGTATAAGTAAACCTCTATCTATTTTTATTGATACCTATGGCACAGAAAAAACGGAGATAAATGTTATACAAAATGTAATACAAAATTTATTTGACTTTTCTCCTTCTAATATGATAAATGAATTAGGACTAAAGCAAGCTTTCTATAGCAATACTACTGCTTATTCTCATTTTGGTAAAAACAATCTACCATATGAAAAACTAGATAAAGTAGGTAAAATTAAGGAGTTTATAAATAAACTTTAAAATGTAAGCAAACAGGACAACCAAATGGCTGTCCTGTTTATCTGTTTTATTTTCAAAAATCAAAGTTCATGTCTACTACTGTATTAAATCTTGTTACACTTTCTTTTTATTGTTTACAAAAATCTTTTGGTATTGTTTTAAAGTCATTTGTTTGGTCCAAGAATTGTACTTTTACATTAAATATTCTGTACTTCCTTAAGTTTTTAGGTATATTAATCGTAGGTCTAAAATGAACAAAACCCAATTCATAAAATTTGTCAAACGACTGACTCAATGGTACATATAAATTTACGAATTCCTTTTTTGAACAACTCCTTTCACCACGTAGCCTTTTTTAATCGGGGAATCTCAATATCTTTCTTCATAAGTTCTAATTCTTCAATTCTAGTTTTAGGTTTTAGCATTCCAATGCCCTTATTGCACCTTAATTTTAACCAGTCTTAGATTTCAACCCAGCACTTCCATTTTCTAAATGTTTTCTAAGCCATCTATAAAATGTCATATATGTTTAATATTATATTTTCTTTTTGTTTTAGCTAATCCATATCCTGATAAACAATAATTTACTATTTTTTATTTTTCTTTATAATTTAGCATATTCTTTTTCATATTTTCCTACTTACTTAAATTTTGGCATAATAAAAAGCAGACCCTATCTTTTTTTGATATGTCTACTTTTACTATATCACTTCACCTATTATACCTTTTTTATTCATTAGTATTCATATTAGGTCTAAAATCGCCTTGCGGCCTTTCTGGTGGTTCTCCTATATTTCCGTTAGGTCTTTCAAATTGACCGTTATTTTGAAAATTATTCATAATATCACTAGGATTTCTCATTAATGATTTAGTATATAGTAAAAATCCTATGGTTGTTAATATTGCTCCTACTAATATTCCAATTATAAAAGTTAATATTCTATTTTTCATACACACTTGCTCCCCTATTTTATAATTCCAGTATTATTGGTTTTTTCTCCATTAACATATACATAATATGTATTATTATATAACTTCTCATTACTAATTATTAATGTTTTAAAATCTTCTTTTGCTTCAAACGAAGTTATTTCATTTCCGTTTTCATCTTTTAGACTAATCTTTGAACCGTTTGCTATTTTTGAACTTAATGTAAAACTAATACTCTTTTGCTTTGATGAACTATCTGGTCTTTGAAGCATATCTGAGCCTAAAGCAATAACTTTTCCACCATTTATTTCAAACTTGCCATCTGTATCTATTCCAGCATCTCCACCTATTGAAGAACCCATTGTATAGATAGTCCCACCATTTATAACTAAATCTTTGTTTGAATCAATTCCATCTCCACTAGCTTTAACAGTGATGTTTCCACCATTTATTGTAATTACTCCACCATTATCTCCACCAGCATTAATTCCGTCATCTGCAGATTCAATATATATTTCTCCATCATTTATTGTTATATCTGCATCTGTGGTTGCTATTCCTTCTCCCTCTTGTTGTCTACCATAAACTTCTAATTTACCTTTTCCTTCAATAGTTAATTTACCACTTGAATATATACAACCATCTAGTTCGCTAGAACCATTATCTTTTAATATATTAGTAGTTCCTTCTACTAAATTAATCACCATTTCCCCAGTCCCTTTATTTCCTATGGCTGCTGTAATGTCACTAGTTATATTAACATTATTTAGATTTAATATAACTTTATTCTCTGAGTCTACTAATATAGAATGATTAAAAGAGCCTTCTATATAATATTCTCCGCCTTCTTCAATAGTAATATTGCTATCATATTCATCAAGTTTTATTGTTTTTGCATTTACTTTTTTACCTGTATCTACATCTTCCTTTTTAGTATCTTTTACTGTTTCTTCTTCCATAGGATTTCTTCCAAACATTCCAAAATCTCTACTATTCATGCTTTTAACAGTTACAATTAAAAGAAGAGCTAATATAATTGTTAAAACAACTATTATAATTAATTGTACTAAAGTTTCTTTCTTCATTTTTTATTTCTCCGTTCATAAATTATTTTATTAGTTCATATACTTCATCTACTTCATTACAAACATTTTCAGAATGTGTAACTATAATTACACATTTGTTTTCATCCTTTGCAAGACGTTTAAATATTTTTAAGATTTCTTTTTCAGTTTCTTTATCCAAATTTCCTGTTGGTTCATCTGCTATTATTATTTTAGGATTATATGATAAACTTCTCGCTATTGCAATACGTTGTTGCTCTCCTCCAGAAAGTTTTAATATTTTTCTTTTAGCATGCTCTTCTTTAAGTCCAACACTTTTCATCAGTTCTAATGCCTTTTCTTTTTTGTTCTTAACTTTTACTTTACTTATTTCCATAGATACCAATATGTTTTCTATTGCAGTAAGTCTTGGTAATAAATTATAACTTTGAAAAACTATACCTATATCTGTATTTCTATATCTATCTAGATTCATCTTTTTTAATGTTTTACCATCGTAAAGTATCTTGCCCTCTGTACATTTTTCAAGTCCAGTAATTAATGATAAAAGTGTTGTTTTACCACTTCCACTTTTCCCTTTTATTGCGTATGTTTTACCTTGTTCAAAGTCATAGTTTATATTCTTAAATACGAAACTATCTTTTGGAGCATCTTTATATCTATATCCTACATTTTCTAGTTTTAATATTCCCATACTTTAAGACCTCTCTTTCAATATAGTAAGCGGACTAAATCTTTGAATACTTATCATAGAAGCTAAGCTACTCATAAGTGTTAGTAGTATTCCTATTCCCAATAGTTGCAATACAACTGTAAAATCTACAACTGCTTCTATACTATCTATTGTTTTAACCTGTTCTCTGTTATTAAACTGTATTTGCATTCCTGGTATATTAGGCATTCCGCCCTTGCCAAAATTTTCTGCAATTTGTTGTTGCTCACTTTGCACTGTTTGTATCTCATTTTCAAGTAACATGTTTCCAACCGGTTTTGCTAAAAAGCCACCTATAACAGCCCCTATTATTAATGCGATACCAGTAACCATTAATAACTCTAACACAAATTGCAGTGTTAATTTTAATTTACTCATTCCTATTGTTCTAAATACACCTATTTCATACTTTCTTTCTCTAATATTAATCATGTTAATTACAAAAAGTACTAATGATGATATTGCTAATGTTATTAACAAAAATGTTGTTGCAAATGTTTTTACATTCTCAATTGACTTTGTTGCATTTTTTAGTTCATCTAAATTGGTATTAATCTTATAATATTCATTTAATCCTTTTTCTTTTAGCTCTGCTTCAAATGGTTCTATTGATTCTTCTGATTTTAATATATATGATGGAGTTATATTTGTTACAAGTTTTTCATCATCTGCTGCAAGTAGTTCTACTACTCCACTTCCTACAATTATTGTGTTTGCAGAGTTAGAATACATTTTAGCAGATTCATTATTATCTGTGTTATCTGTATATATACCAGTTACAGTAAAGTCGTAAGTTTTCTTTGTAGTAGAATTTTTTAATGTAATAGTACTTCCTACTGTAACTTCGTTTAATGTGGCAAGTTCTTTACTTATAATACACTGATATGCACTAAAGTCTGTTATCATTTCGCCTTCTGTCACTTTGTATGTACCGCTAACAAAATCTGTCATTGCATCATATGATGAGTATCCATCTACTTTAAAATCCCCTGTTAAATTTCTAGAACTTTCAAATATTTCTTTAGATATAGTTATTGTAGTTGTTGTATGCTTTTCTGTTGTAGTATGTTTCTCTACAAAGTCTCCAACTGGGAAATTCGGTCTATTCCCGCCATCACCACGATTTCCACCATTACCACTTCCTTTGTTTGAAGTTGTGGTGTTTTGTTTAGTAGTTGTAGATGTCTTTTTATCCTCTACTTCATATTCATAAGAATCTGTTGCTTTACTTAAAGTATCACTATCTAATGATGTTGAATATGTGTAATAATATCCTTTTAAATACTCACTTTCTCCATATTTTTTAACATCTTCTAGTGTATACGATGAAATGTTATTAAAGGCTTCTATATTTTCTTTTTGTGCATCTTTTCCACCTTTAAACTCTCCCATTAATTTGTTTCTATCAAAAGAGATACTAGCAATCAAATCATTTGATTCTTCATAGCTCTTAACAATATTATTTGCAGTGTTTCTTATTGCTAATGTTACTGTTGTACTGGCTGCTATTGCTAATATTATTAATCCTATAAGAATATTTCTTCCCTTGTTTCTAAATATTGAAACTAAACTGTTTTTTAAAATATACATTGTTATTCCTCCTAATATATACATACTATATTACACAAACATTAAAATAATATTGAAAAAAGAAAAAGCATTAACAAATCTTTTAAAAATTGTTAATACTTTACTTATTATATAGGAAGAACTGCTTTAAAAATTGTAAAGCCTTCTTTATAATCTACTTCAATATTTCCATTATATTTTTCTATGGTTGTTTTTGCAATAGCTAAACCCAAGCCATATCTTTTTTCTTTTCTATTTCTTGATTTATCTATACGGTAAAACCTTTCAAATATTTTTTCTCTTTCCTCTATTGGGATTGGTTCACCAATATTTTTAACCTCAAATATAATTTCATTCTTTTCTTTCTTTAAGTTTACAACTACTTGTTTATCCCTTTCGGTGTGTGTTATTGCATTATCTGTTAAAGTAGATACAATATGTTCTATATCCTCTTTATTTCCGTTAATTATAATGTTACTATCTATATTACTTTCTATTGTTACTCCTTTTTCATAAGATATACTCTCAAACATTGAAAGTATAATTTGTACTTCTTTAGATAAATCTAGTTTAGTATATTCCCTTACATTATCTACATTTTCTATTTTTGTAAGTAGTAACAATTCATTTACCAACTTATTCATACTTTCAACTTCATTTTGTATATAACCTATCCATTTGGTTTCTCCTACTTTATCTTGCAATACATCTGCATTTGCTTCTATTACAGCAAGAGGTGTTTTTAATTCATGTGAAGCATCTGATATAAATTGCTTTTGCTTTTCAAAAGTTTCTTCTACCGGTTTTACAATAGTTTTAGAAAGTTTTTGTGCTATTATATAAATAACGAATAACGAAACTACTGCCATGAGTGCGGAAAGTACATTGGTCCTTTTTATATGTGATACAGTATTTTTATCTTGGATCATTGAAACAACTGTCGCATTATTATTTATCTTATTTACATTATATATATAGTTGTCTATTATTCCCTTTTCCTTATTACTTTTTAATATCTTAAATGCATATTCATTTATGTTATTGTTTTTCATGTTTCCTGCACTATGAATAATTTTAGAATCTTCAACAATCACTCTATATATGCCATCAATGTTAAAATCCGGTTTTAATTTATAATCCTCTATTTTCCCTGGATTTCTTTTTGGTTCACCATCTACAAATCTATTCATCATAGATATTGTAGTACTTATAGCATTGTTATAGTTTAAATAAGCATATATACCTATTAAACCTATCATTATTATAGATAAAGAAATTAGAATTAATAGAAAGATTCTCTGTTTTAACTTGTTAATCATCTTGTTCCTCCAATTTATATCCTATGCCTCTTACTGCTTTTATTCTAACCTTTGATTTAAGGAGATTCAATTTTTTCCTTAAAAAAGATACATACACTTCAACGTAATTGTATTCAGCATTTATATCATATCCCCATATCTTATTTATTAACACTTCCTTATTAACAATTTGATTTTTATTTAATAATAACGTTTCTAATAGTTCTAGTTCTTTCCCATTTATGCTTATTTCACTGCCTTGAGCCATCATTTTTCCTGTATTTAAATCTAGTTTCAAATCGCTATATTCTAATATATTGTCGTTATATATATTTGCGTTTCTCTTTAATACAATCTTTATTCTTGCAATTAGTTCTCTCATATGAAATGGCTTGGTTATATAATCTTCTACACCATTTTCTAAACCTTTTAACTTGTCCGGCATTTCAGACTTAGCTGTTATCATTATAATTGGTGTAGTTATTTTTTCGTTTTTCAAGCTTCTTAAAATCTCAAAGCCATCTTTTTTAGGTAACATTACATCTAACAAAATTAAATCATAAATTCCTGTTAAGGCTTCCTCTTCTCCTATCTCGCCATCAGTTATTATTTTAGTTGTATAATTTTCTTTGTGTAAAGTTTCCACTATTGCATCAGCTAAACTGTATTCATCTTCAATTATTAAAATCTTCATTTATCTCACCTTATATATTGTACTGTTCAAATATTAAAATAACATTGAATAGTACCATCATATAATTATTATATCATACTATGCAATTACATTTTAAGTAAGCATTATTTTGTTTAACTATATTTTATATGCAAAAATACTCCCATATAGGAGTACAAAATGGAGCGGGTGGTCTCAAGTGCAGTTTTTATGCGGCTTTCACAGCATTCACACTGTATCTTTATTACCTCTTTAAACCCCATAAAATACGTATTCTTCGGTTATATTATACTTATAATATTTTTATACAATATACATAGTATTTTGCTATTGCAGTAAAAACTGCAGTAAATTTTTATATGATATACTACATTAAAACACAAAAATGCCTAGGTGGCAACGTACTTAACATACGTTTAGCATTTAGCTAACATACCTAGGTCTTATTAAAGATATTTTACCATATGATTATATCAATGTCAGATATCCCTATAATATTTTATGTTTTTTTCATTTTAGAACATACCATTCTCACTCTTTATATAATATTATTTAGTTTTTACTACAAGTTTCTTCTTTATACTTTTTTATTAAAATAATAATTCCCTCAATTAATAATAGTGGTAAGCAAGCTACAAGGATTTCAACAAAGAAAGTTTCATGCCAAACAAAAATATATAACATAGCTATTAAATCAAACATAATTGCATTAAATATTAAAAGTTTATTTTTGTTTTTTATAGCATTTCCTGTTAAGAATACTAAATATAATACTAACAGAATGTCATAATATTCTATATAGCTCGTTAAGCCCTCTAAGCTTGCACGATTAAACAATATGCTTTCTGGTAAACTTAATAAATTAGTTATTAAAAACAATCCCATAAATATTAATAAAATTATAATATTAGATATTATATACTGTTTTATATTTTTATATTCTAATGTTAACATGAAATATATAAATATTGTTATACTAACGCTTAAAAGTATTAAAGTAACAACACCAGCCATTTGCCCATATATTCCCTGTTGAGAAATAATTGAAGTATTAAAAATATTGCCTAGCAACTCACTTACTGCATTAAAACGTTCCACTTTTGTTTCATCATAAAGCCCTTCTTCCTTAAGTTTATTTATATGTTCTTTGGTTGCCCATTCTTCTGCAATGATTCCATTAATTTCAAAATTAATATCATAATCGCATCGTTCTTCAGATTCTTCACATGCACTAATTTTTTCCCACTTTTTTTCAACTTCTACAGATAATTTATTATTATCCACATAACCTTTTACTACGTAAGCAATTGTAAGAACAATAATTACAATCATAAATATCAAAAGAAATTTTTCTCTCTTTTTCATACGTTTACTCATATCCTTTCTCCTATTAATTATTTTACAACATCATATGTTCCTGGCATTGTTTTACTTTCTACTAATAATACATCTTTATCTAAAGTCACTACAGCTCTTACAGATTTACTATAACTCCAAAATGGGTCATTTGAACGAAACATTGTTCCTGTTTCTATTCCTTTATATTGAACTAAATACACACCAAAAAACACACAATATTCTCCCGGTGAAATAACCCTATTAGCAAGCCAATATGCTCCATTATCTTGTACTGTATTCTCAAACAACATTTTTTGTGCTAAAGTATTTAAGCATGTTTGGAAGTAAGTACAATAATTACTTTTCAACGTTACAAATTCTCCCTTATTACCTTCCACAAATTTTAATGTTTTTAGCCCTTCTTTAGGAAGTACAACTAAATCTAAATTGCCAACATTTGTATCATAATATGTAAATTCCGAATGTTCATCTGTTAGTGTTTTCTCTATTAACTTTCCGTTATAACTAAACGAATAAGTTGGATATTTGGTTCCATTCCATGAATATGTTACTTCTGTATTATATTCATTCGCAGAGCCAGTAATATTTTGTTTATTAATGTCTACTATCTTTTCTATATCTTCAAGCTTTATACTTCTTGCAGATACACCCAACTTGCCATCAATATATTCTTTACACGTATCATTTAATATTTTAATTGCATTTAAGAAATCATCCTGTCCGTCTTAATGTAATATGCGAACCTGTTATACTTTTATTTGACAATATTAACAAATTACCATTTTCATCTTCACCTAATAGTTTCCAACCCTCTTTATAATTTGTTGGTCCAACACCATCTGGCATATAATTTACAGTACTTCCTATTTCTATTTCATTATCCCCATTTTTAACCGTTAGTATGTTTTCCTGTGACTCTGCACATTCATCTTCAATTCCAAAGTCTAAATAAGATATATAATTACTTGATATTGCAATTATTATTGTAAGTGCTAATATACCCATAATAGTACAAGAGATTATTAAGGTTATTAACGATATTCCATCCTTTTTTTTCATTTGTTTTTTCTCTCCTTTTTGTTTTCTATTCTATATCAACTAATTTTCAAAGTCAAGCATAAAAATATTCCGCTTCTTAAAAATAAAACACCTTAGTTATATATATAAATAACACCCTAAGATACCACAAACGGTTCTTAAGTCGTTTTATCTGTATAATTTAGATTAGTCAAGCTTTGAAAACTTTAATTTTGATTTTCCTTATATTTTTAAAGAAACTTCTATTGCAGTAAAATTGTATAAAAAATCCTAGAAACCTTATTTATCAAGATTTCCAGAACAAAAAAACGGAGCGGGTGGTCTCAAGTTCAGTTTTTATGCGGCTTTCGCAGCATTTACACTATATTCTTACCACCTCTTTAAACCCCATAAAATACGTATTCTTCGGTTATATTATGCTCATACTATTTTTATATAATATACATAGTATTTACCTATTGCAGTAAAAACTGCAGTAAAAATTATTTTATATATTAAACACAAACTACTAAAACATATGATTTTGTTGTTATGGCTAAATATAATCTCATGTTTGAAGCGTTTGTAATAATTGAAATTGCGAATACAGTATAAAAAGTAAAAAACAGAAGAACAAGAAATATCAATCCTATTCTTCTATTTATTAATAATCATTTATTTTTCTTTATTATATCCAGTCAAAATCCATTCTACTTTTTCTTTTCCAGTATTTATATGATGATATGTCTTCTTTGTAAAATAAAATTCCTTTTCTTTATCTAATATATTATGCATATCCATAAGTATTTCAAAATTACTTTTACCATTAATAACTTGTTCTTGAGTAATAACAGTAAATTGCTCTTTTATAATATCTATTTTTGTTAATTTTCCTGTTATTTGTAGCAACTCTTCTTCTTCTATTTGAATAGTATTAATTTTATTTATAGTTTCCTTTATATTATCTTTATTTGACTTCCACGTATTTACTTCTCCTGAGTTAGAGTTCCATTCAAATTTTATATCAGCTTTTGAATTATTTATTTTCTTTAAAAAATCTCTATATGCGTTGATAGTCTTATATCCCAGGTCTTTCGCTAATAATTTTAATTTTTCTTCATTACTCTCACATGATAATAAATTAAACATTTTTCTGCAAGTATTAGTAGTTATATTATTATTATCAATCATATCCGGTTCAAAAGGTGCTTCTATTACCATACCGAAGGAACCTTCAAAAACTTCTTTCAAAATAAATTGTGTACTACCTTTAGTTTCATTGTTTATTCTTTTATTTTTATCATTTACATTTTTTACTGAACTAGCAATGCAATCTATCATGTTCTGAATATTTGATAATGTATCTGCCAATATTCTTATTGGCACTTGCCCTTTTCCTACATTATCCCCTGATATTGTTAATCTAATTTGTTCTTTTCCATATAATTCATCCATTTTACATTTTTCTTTATTTAATTGAGCTTTTCTATCACTTAATTGAGCTAATAAAAGATTTTTTATATCTTCATCTAATTCTGAATTTTTTATATCGTTAATTTCATTTTCTGTATCTTTTATTTTTCTTTCAATACTTCTAAAAAAATTATTTGACATCTTTTATTCCCTCCTTTACTAAACCAAGGTATTCTTTAGACATTTTTATCATTCCTTTTGGATTATCTTCTCTATCAAATCCAAACTGACCCCTCCAATAATTTCTATTATTTATTAATTCAAAATTCCCAGGAATTATCTCATTAGGCGAAACCGCTATATATGTATCGCAGAAATTTTCTCTTCCTATTCTTCTCAAACTATTTAGGCTTTCCTTGTTGTTTAAATAATCTTGATAGTCCACAAAAGCTACAATATCAATATCATTAGGATTGATTTTATTTGTAACAAAACTACCATCTATCCAAATTTCATTAGGAATACATATATTCAACAGTTCTGCTAACCAATGGTTAAACCCTTCAAAATTTCTTTTTCTAGTTTGTGATTCTATAAATTCATCTACAAATATTGTTTGTATCTTATCTAATTTATATTCAAAAAAACCGGGATTTAATAATCCTTTTTCGTTAAATGTCTCCATCTTTCTTCTCCTAATTCTTATACTTACTACACACTTATCATTTGAATATAAACTTATTATAATATTATCATACACAAAAAAACTTTTCAATTTGATAATACTAATTTTTATAATAAATTTCTACTATTATAATTTATCATAATAGTCACGCGAATTTTGTCGAATTATAGCAAATAACACAGATTTTTTATATCTGTGCTAATCTAATTTATTTGCTCCACTTAATTTTTATATCTATTAATACCCTTTTTAACTCCAATAAATTTTCTCTTTTACTAACAGGTGTTATATTTATGTTTTTCATTTTGTACACAAAATTTCCAGAAACAATTATTGTTATTATTGATACAAGTGTTGTAGATATTATTTTCGATAATTGCTGTTGATTTGTGTTTGTAAAATAAACTGTCAAAATTAATATTATGAGTGGCAATACTGTATTATTAAAATATTTCTCAAAAAAATTCTTTTTTTCATACTTATCTTTTAATTCTTCATTTATCAAATTAATAACTATATCTATTGTATCCACATTTTTTATTTTACACTCTTTTTTCAAGAAAGATTCCATTTCCTTTATTTCAATCTCCCTGTACGCGCTTAAATGCTCTTCTTTTATTATTAATCCTATTGGGTCTATAATCTTCTTTTCTTTTACTTTATTTTTATATATTTTATTTGTTGGAATAAAATATGCTATTATAAAGAACAACACTGTAATAACAAAATCAATTAACAATATAATAATGGTTCTAATCCATAAATTAACTACAAAAGATATTATAGAATAGTTAATTACTAACTCCAATATTAATGTAACTATTATACCTATTATCCATGTCCAAAATTTCTTTCTAAAATATATATTTTCCAAACATAAATTTGTCTCAAAATAATTAACTATTTTTTCGTACATATTATTCTCCTTTTGTAAAAATAGAATGATAATAAAATCATTCTATCGTTCTTTTGCGTTCTATTCATATTCATATTCTTCACTATCTTCAGCACAACCATTAAATTATAATTAATAGCTTCTTCATCTGTAGAATAAGTAATTACATTAAAAACTGTGACAAAAATATTATTACTTAAACTTTATGTTAAAAATCTTGTCTTGTGTATGCTTTTCCAAATTTACTAGGTGTAAAATACTTAACTTCTCCATCATCATTAACCGAAAAGATGTGTAAACACAAAACTTCTGCTACTTCCTTTGGTATTCTTCTTAAGGCTACTTGAGCAGCTTCCCAATATAGTCCTAATCCATATTTATATGCATGATTTATTCCTGATATTTTTCCATCTTCTTTAGAAATAGAATACCTTTTTACATCCATTCTTGTTATTATTTGTCCTAATGCATTAAGCCATCCTTCTTTATTAATTGATTTTGCTGACTTTGCATATGATTTACCTTTACATTCTATAAAAAAGTATTCACTGTTTCTTTTACCGCCAACCAGTTTAATATCAACACCATGTTTGTGCAAATCACTTTTTTCTACTTTTTCTTCATGCCAATTACCATTTGTTTTATTTATCATAAATTCTATAATTTTATTTACAACAAATTCTTCAGTAATCCTTTCGCTCATATTTACTCCTTTTAAACCTTTAATTACTCATTCCCCGATTTTAAATTTCCTTTTTTATTTCTAGTTTATTATAATTTAGGAACTACAGTTTTATAATCTAGAGAATTTGTATTCAAATCCCATTTAGCAACTTGCATTTGCTTTATAGTTTTTCCGTCACCAAAATCTAATAAGTCTGTACGAGATAAATTGTTTAATATTTTATTTAAACTACCTATTCCATTTGATGATAATAAAAATGCTTCTGTAGGCTCACACAACTTACAATATGCCCATAATTGTCCTAAGTCGTGTAAATTTAACTGTGTTTTTTTAGCTTCTATAAACGCAATCATCGTTTTACCATTTTTCTTTAATATTCCTAAAACATCAATTTGAATATCTAGCCCAACAGTTTCAGGATAATCATCAATTACTCCATTCTCCTCTAAATACATATCTAGTGTTCTAGCATGAGAATCTATCGTAATAACTTCCCACCCCGGATATTTTTCTTCCAAATATTTCTGAAACCATATTCTCATTGGTTCATATAATTCAAACTCTTTACTTACATTTTTCGCCATATCCTAACTCCCTCGCTAACTCTGTCCATGAATTAAAGTGTTTTCCTCTAATCTCAGTTGGCAATGACATGTCATTTTCACCTGGATGTATTGGCTTATTAGATTTTCTAACTGGTTTCTCCCAATAAAATTTATGTGTTTTTTCAGGGTCAATAAACTCTAATAATTCTTCGCTATATTTTTCTAATGCATCTTGTTTATGTTTAATATTAAATCCTATTGGTAAAAATTCATTGGCAAAAATCTTTACCTGATGTTCTCTCTTCCATACATTTATTTTTCCTTTATTATAATCAATCAAATTTGAGTCCCTAAAATTTGGATGTCCAAAATCTATATTTTGAACTGGTACGTCTACATCTCTAAGCATATTTGCAATATCTATAACCATATACCAATTACTTGGTATTTCAATATAAACTCTATGAGCCCCATCTTGTCCAAATGCTATATTACTTTTTCTAATATATCCCGTAACGTCAGCTATTCCACGCAATAACGCTTTCTTTTCATCAGTCGTAATATTAAACAATTCCGGATTCATTTTCATCGTAGAGTGATGTCTTCCACCACCAATTAATCTAATAATTTCTCTAATTACATATTCATCATTGCTTTTTGAAAATGACATTTTTGTTGAATGACCTGTTTCAGTAACAACTAAATTATGTCCTATCAAAGGTTCAACTATTGAACGGATATCTACAGTACTTGCTTTTACATAAATTTGTACATCTTTTAAATCATCTGTACGTAGATTTTTATAAGGAATATCTATTGTAATTGTAGTATTGGTTGTTCCTCTTTGTACTTCACCATTCCCCAATATCATTCCTGTTAAATATGCCATTTCTATATTCATATCTCTTCTCCTAATACTTCATATATCTTATCAGCTATTCCTTTTGCCATTAAAGGTGGAACCGCATTACCAATTTGCTCCCTAATATTAACTTTTGAACCTAAGAAAACAAAATTATCATCAAACGACTGTATTCTTGCCGCTTCTCTTGGTGTAATTGCTCTATTTAAAAATGGGTGATTATTAGTTCCGTTTGATGAAGCATCAAATCTAGTATCAATTGTTGGCGATACCGAATCCCATTTTAGCCTTCCCCATGTTCCTGAAAATTTTTGATTTCCAATTAATTCTTTAGGTAAACTTTCCTTTCCACATTCAGGCGGAATCATTTCTAACTTCTTTATAGCTATTTCTGCATGATTAGATGCTCTATGATTATATAATTTCAAACTATTATTTCTCATTAATTTTTGATAATCACTTGTAGGTTCTGTAGTATACTCTAATTCAAAGTCTCCTTCATTTGAATTCAGGTATGCTAAATCATAAATTGCATCTCTAACTGTTACAACTTTATCACATGTTGGTTTTGGTAAATCTATTTTTTTGTTTTTAGAACAAATAAATATTGCTCTTTGCCTAGATTGAGGTACTCCAAAATCTGAAGCTGTCAATACACCATGCTCAACTTGGTATCCCATATCCTGAACTTTTTCTATAATCTGATTTTTGAACCAACCTGCTGATGTAGATAACAATGCTTTTACGTTTTCAATAACAAAAACTTCTGGCTTTAACGTATCTACAATACTTAAATATTCATTAAATAAGAAGTTTCTAGAATCATCTAATCCCATTTTCTTGCCTTTTAATGAAAATCCTTGACATGGCGGTCCACCTATTATCATATTTACTTGTCTTTCTTTACTTAATTCAATAACTCTCTTTTTAACATCAACATTGGTAATATCACCATATACAATAGCTGTATCTGGCATATTATGTTTAAAAGTATTCAAAGCTTTATCATTAAAGTCTAACGCAACGGCTGTTTTAAAATTCTTATTTTTTTCCATTCCATAAGAGAAACCACCTGCACCACTAAATAAATCTAAAATCCTAAATTTAACTAGACTATCAATTTTAGGTTGCTTATTTCTAATTAATATTCTCTTAAATAATTCTTTTCCATTTATTGTTGGTTTAAACAAATCAAACTCATTATCAGAACCATGATTTGCCTCACCAATAATTTCAAACTGCTCACTATTATATCTATTGATAAATGTAATTGGTACACCCATTATACCAGAATAATCACAAGGAATATCATTAATAGTTTTTACATTGATTGCATCATATGTATCATATTTTGGATAATCTATCGGATTATAATAATTCGTTAATGGTACTATTTTGTGTCTTCTCTCATTATCTAAATTAGTTAACCACATTGCATTACCAAGACTTCTCCATTTTTGTCCAGTTTCATCAACCCAATACCTTGTATTCCTTGGTTCTGATGAATTTGGCACTCTAAATTTCATTTCACCAAATTGATAACCTGTCCATACTTCATTTCTTTGAATTAATGGAAATATTTCTTTATATGTTAACGCATTTTGATTTCCTATTAATAAAAATTTTTTCTTATATTTAACTAGTTCTGATACCATTTCTTTAAACAATGAGAAAGGCGGATTTGTTACTACAATATCAGAAAGCTTTAAGTATTTTATACATTCTGCACTTCTAAAATCGCCATCACCTTCTAATTTTTTTATTACTTTTGATTTATTTATAAAATCATAAATAATATCATCTGGTATCTCGCCTTGTATATCACAAAAACGTTTTACATCTAATACATAACCCTGTTCTGAATTTAAGGGTTCATTATTTGAATCAAACAATTTGCTTTGCGTACCAATCATTTTAGATGATTTATAAGAAGTACATATTAATCTTTTTAATTTTAATATATTAAAATTCTTCAAAAAGTATTTACAAAAATTAGATTCAAATGGATCATCACAATTACACAACACAACCTTATTTTCAAAGTGTTTAGCATAATGTGCTAATTCTTTTTCAATGGTTTCATATGTTGTGTAAAACTCATCATCTTTTATATTTTTTGCTTTTTGAAGATTAACATTTTTGTTTGCCATTTTTTCTCCTATCAAATTACAATTTCACTAGTATATTTTATATCATAAAATTACTTTTTTCTCAATAATATGACAATAATTATATAAAAATTATCAGACAATTTTTATAACTTTTTATCTCTTTTAAACAACAAAAAGATTAGCCCTTTTTTAGAACTAATCTATAAATTATAATTTGTTATTTTTCTTTATTTACAAACCTTTTACTTGTAAGTAATTTGTTACTTTTTCAAGTTCATCTTGACTAAACTCTTTAAACACAGATGTATATGTATCAAGTGTTGTTTCTATTTTCTTATGTCCTAGTATCTTCTGCAATGCTTTTGCCTGCATACCTGCTTCAATACATCTAGTAGCATATGTATGTCTTAACATGTGTGTATGCAAACGTGTAGCTATCCTTTCTTCTTCATTTAATTCTCTTAAGTACCTATTAACTTCAACTGATGAAAAATGTTTGTTGTTTATATTATCGTAAAATAAGAAACCTTTTATATTCATTATTTCATTAAGTCTTGCTCTTCTTATTATCTCTTTTATTTTTGGATTCATTAAAATTGTTCTTTGTGAATTTACTGTCTTTGTAGTATCTCCCATAACAACATGACAGTTTTCATCTTTTGTTAATGTCTTATTTATTGTAATAGTATTTTCTTTATAGTTTATATCATCAATTGTTAAAGCTAACACTTCACCTATTCTCATTCCTGTATGTAATTGAAGTAAAATAACATATTTGTATTTATTATCTGATTTCTCCAATACTTCTAATAATTTTTTATGCTCTTCTAATGTTAAAGCCTCTATTATTTTATTCGGCATATTTGATTTAGGTTTTATAACATTTTCATTATCCATTGGATTAAATGGTATTAATCTATCTGATAAAGCTATTTTAAATGCTTTGTTCATTAATCTGTAAATATGCGAAATACAACTATTACTATATTGGGTTAAATTAAGCAACTCTTGTCTTATGTGATAAACTGTTATATTTTGTATTGGCATATTATACATATCACTACAAGAAACTTCTATTTGTTTTAAAGTTGATTTGTCTCTAAGATATGTACTAGGGGTCACTTTATTTGCCCTGTATTTATTTTCAATATACTCACTAGCAATCTCTGCAAATGTTTTTCTACTCTTTTCAATATAGTTACCACTATTTACTTCGTTTATCATTTTATTAAATCGTTTTTTAAAGTCAGTTAATGTTTCCCCTTTTTTCTGATATATTGTTTTTCTTTTTCCATTAACAGTATATTGAGCTTGATATCTATTTGACCTTTTATGATAAGCTATAGTTCCTTCTCCATTTCCTTTTCTTTTTGCCATTCTTATCTCTCCTATTAATAATTTTTTCTATTTTTGTGATTTCATATTTTTATATAATTGTTCTAACAAGTTAATACTTCCCTTATGTAGATAATCTAGCAAATCAAATATTGCTTCTGTTATTGTTTGAGCTTCTGTATAGTTCTTCTCCAACTCATATTTGCTTAAATCACTTGCTCTTATCTCTAAACAATTTTCCGACATAACTTTTGTTAATTTTTTAACCTCCTCTATTTTGCAGCTAATCATTTCTATTTGAGTTAATTCATTTTCTCCCATATTACAAACCAACCTTTCTTTTTCTCAACTCCACACTTTATTAATCAGTTGTGTGTTTTAAATTATATACTGCTAGTCTGAACTAGTCAATAGCTTTTTTGCATGTTTTTTACATGTTTTTAAATATTAAACTCCACAATTGACAACACTCATAAAATATTATAAAATACTGTTAGTTATAAGGAGTGTTAATAATGGATGCAAGAACACAAATAAAAACAGCTTTAATTGAAAGAGATATGAAGTTAACAGAGCTTCATAAATTATTAAAAGAAAAATACAATAAAACCTACACTTTACAAAACTTAAGTAGCAAAATAAATAGAAATTCTTTAAAATATACTGAAGTACAAGAAATAGCAAATATATTACAATTTGATATTGTATGGAAAGATATAAAATCTGAATAACTGAACTTTATTAAATATTAATAGATTAATTGTAACTCCCAAGCAGTTAGTCTATTAATATTTTTTATGCCATATAACACTCTACAATCTGATTTAAAGTGTTTATTTACTCTAAACATATAATTTCATTCTTCATCACTTTTTGTTATTCTATTTGCTTCCTCTTTTTTTATATTTTTATTTGGCTAGTGTTAAATCACATATTAACAATACGTTAAAATACACACTGTTCATTCATTTTCCAAAATTCAGGTATGGAAAATTACATACTGTTTATTACTATAAAAATTGCCTGTAACCCTTGTAATATTAAGCTTTTTAATAATTCAATCTAATTTTTATTAAAAATAGCCTTCCAGTATGTAAAATCACATACCCTTTATATATATACCATACCTATAGGTTTATATTTATGCTTTTCTATTTCTTTTATCTGTGAGGGAAATTTTAAAATCTGATGTTCCATATAATTTCCATTTGCTAGAAAACCCATATATATTTACTGTTCTTGTATTCCATCCACTTTGAACTAATTTTATAAAACCATGTTCTATTAAAGTATCTATATCTTTTCTAAATGTCCTTAAATCTCCATATAGTGTTTGAGCTTCAGCTTTAGGTAGTGATATATTATCTGCATTATTTGTTTTATCTCTATATATTGTAAACTTACTTTTTAAAACTAAATATAACCCATGTTGTCTTAAATTTAATTGTTTCCATGCAACTGAATTCATCATATCGTTACATACTTTTGTAAATTTGCCACTTTCACGATTGCTTTCAAAAGCAAGATGAGTTGGAGATTTATTTCTTCTATTAGCCATTACATCACCTCTTATTGAATTCGTAATAAAAATATAGTAAAATATATACATATAACTTATCTAAGTTATTATTTAAGAGTAAGATTTTGTGTGGTTTAGCGACTATTAAAATCTTGCTCATTTTATTTAATTTTACGTTACAACTTTTATTCCTCATTCTTACCGCCTCTCCTTTTACTTAAATACTCTTTAAAGGCTGTTAATTCAACTTGATATATTTTACCTTTTTTTATTGCTGGAAATTCTTTATCATAAGCAAATAATCTATCAACAACATTATCACCCCAACCCGTAATTTCTTTTACTTCTTCTTTATTTAGAAGTATTAATTGACTTGTTATAACCTCTTGTTTTGTCATTTGATTTACTCTCCTTTCATTTCTAATTGTTTCTTAGCTTTATTTAACCAATACCTTTTATTGATTTCTCTAATCTTATCTTTGTTGTTATCTCTCCATTCTTTAGCTTTTTTATTTTTAATTTTTCTAGCCATTTCTAAAAGTTCTAACTCTGTCATATTTACACCTCCTTTCTTCTCAAATTCATTGACACGTTGTACAAGTTTATGTATAATCTTTCTAAGATGTACAAGTTGATGTCTATATTGATATAATAACAACAAACTTTTGTTCTTGCAATGCTATATACATAAATTTGTACTTATTTTTAATTATGAATTAAAAAGTACAAGGAGATGTTTAAAATGAAATTATCTGAAAAGTTAAGAAAATTAAGAAAAGCTACAAATAGAAGTCAACAACAAGTAGCTGATGAACTAGGAATACACATAAATACTTTAAAAAGATATGAAGATTTAAAAAATGATTATTTGCCAAACGCAGTAGAAATAAAAAAGATTAAAAACTATTATAATGTTTCTTATGAATATTTATTAGAAGAAGATTGTTTTAATAAAAGTGATAAAAATATAAATATTGGAAAAGAATTGGGACTGACAGATAAATCTATAGATACTATAAAAGATTTTAAAAAACTTGAACGTTTTTTCGATACATATGATACTAATTTACTAATTGATGAATTTAATTATATGTTAAAGGATTCATCTAACTTTAAATTATTGCTGTTAGACATTTCATTTATAAAACATTATAATATCATTTACAAACACGCCAAACAAATTATCGCATTAACTATGAATGGTGTATATGCTAATGATTCTGATTTAGCAATGTATATTAAAGATTTAAATATTAATGAATTTGATTCTTACCTACTAAAATTATCAGAATTAGTTGATTTATTACTAGAAAAATACCACTCATCAGACACTAACTTACAAAACAGCTTTGACGAATTAAATACAACATATATTAATTTTAAAAATGCTATTAAAAAACTTGATATTGACGAAGATATAGACTTAATTAAAGAATCATTTCAAAATATATTTTATTTTGCTAACCGCTTAGCTTCATATGCAATGCAGCAATCTGATTTATATCAATTTAGAATATCTAATATTTCAAACGAATTTTTAAGAAAAATACCTTATGACTTGTAAACTATATAAATTAGCCGTTTAAGAAGGGGTAATTCAATACTCCTTCTTTATTTTAACGCCTTATTTTGGCTTACAGAAGGCCGGGGTTTTCGTGTTTTTTCAGTATTTGCAATACTTTCTAATTATCTCACTTTATCATCACCTGTTTCCTTTTTTAGTAGCGAAGTTTCGCGAACTTTGTTTTTATTTTCCTTGTATTTTTTTAGAAACTTCTATTGCAGTAAAAACAAAAATCATACAAATGCCATATCTTAAACACTTGTATGATTTATAATTTAAATATTAAAATTAACTGCTTCTATTTCTGATTGTTTAGTCTCATGTTTTAATTTATTCATAACTTCATTTTTTTCACAATATAATCTAAAAATAATATTAAATATTTTATATAATCTGCGAAATATTAAATCTTCTTTATCGCCATTATCATAGTAATAATAAAACTCTTCTTCCTTTATAAAATCCGTATACCACTTTCTATTGGTTAATTTTATGGTCTTATTATTAATTTCTTTAAAGTTACCATGAACTATCAGGGAACGATAATCATATAAATCTTCTAATTCATCGCCTGGTACTTTATATCCCATTTCTGCACAGCATTTTCTAACCTTAAATCTAAATTGTTTCTGTAATTTCTCACCAGTTTTATCACTGTTAGTTAATAATAAAAACTCTAAACAAGAAATAAAATCTACAATTGCTTTTCTTTCCTTCATATATCTATTTTCTTCAAAATTATTAATAATAAAAAATAAATCCAAAATTTGTTCCTCTGTTTTAACAAATGAATCAATAGCATATACATTTGAAAGCATTTTTGAAAACGCTTCATTATACTCTTCATTAATCCAAAACGAGTTAATCAATATCTCATCGTTTTTCAGCAGTTTTATTCCTTGAAATATAGTTAAATCAAGATTAATTATACTAAACAAGTTCATATATTGCTTCATAAAATATTCTCTATATCCTAACTCTTCAATATCTTGTAATTTACAATTATAGTACTTCATTATATATTCATCTATCAAATCCCAATTTTTAACTTCTATAACAACTATATCTTGTTTTAAAAATGCTAGGTAAGAACAAAAAGAATGTATATCGTTATTTTCAATTGCATTACTAATATTTGTTTTATCATTTTGAGCTATATAATATTTGTATAATTCTTTAACATTGTGAATTTCATTTTTAAAAGCATAATATTTATTATCTATAAAATAATGATCGTTCTCTATTAAATACTTTAAGTTCGGAAAAATAGAAACTATTGACAATAATCTTTTATAATTCTTCTTTCTAACATATTCCATTTCTTCTTTATTTAAATTCTTCATATATATTGGAAAAACGTTAGAAATTTTCACTTCTGATTCTAATTTATGCGTGCTTTTTGTATAAAACATATCATTTTCCATATGATTATAAAACATTTTAAACAATTCACGTTCTCTTTCTATTCTATTCATTTTTATTCATCTCACAATAATTTTAAATATTTCTTTAATATCTCAATTTCTAATTTAGTAACTAATTTAACAAAATCTGTGTAGTCTCCTGTTGTATGTGCTTTATCTAAAACTTCATAATACTCTAATCTGTTTTCTTTTTTTATAATTATTGGATTATATCCATGATTCATTAAATCAAGATTCATTACGAGTCTTGAAGTTCTTCCATTTCCATCTATAAATGGGTGTATTTTTACAAGTTCACCATGTAATAATGCTGCTCTAATTATCGGATGATATTTATTCCAAGTTTCATAATTTAAAACTAATTTTTCCATTAATTCTGGTATTTTAACAAAATCTGGTGGTGTGTGAACCGCACCTTTTATTGTTACATTTTCTTTTCTATATCTTCCTGCATTTTCATTATCTATACCTTTTAAAATTAATTGATGTATATTTTTTATATTCCATTCTGTTATTGGCTGTTTATCTTTTACTAAATCATCTAGATATATAATAGCTTTTTCGTGGTTAATTGCTTCTAAGTGTTCTGTTAAGGTTTTACCACCGACAGTTATTCCTTCTAGCACAACTTGCGTTTCTCTTAAAGTTAAAGTGTTTCCTTCGATACCATTACTGTTATATGTCCATTCTAAATTAATAGATTCCTTTAATGATTTTAATGTTTCTTTTGAAATTGGTCTTTTACTATCTAACTCTTTTTTTAGACTATCTACCTGTTCAAAATAACTATTATCTAAATTTATTATAAATTCATTATTATCCGCTCTAACTACTCTTTTATCTGATGGCTTAATTGCATCTTTTGGAATATTCCATGTGACTCCCACCTTAACAGCACCTTCAATTCTTTCTTCTTGTAATAACTGTCTTATTCTTCTTTCACTAATATTCCATTTTTCTTCTGCTTCTCTTGTAGTCATGTATTCCATATTTTATCACCTCGCATATCAATTATACCGCACTCGGTAG
This sequence comes from Clostridia bacterium, assembly GCA_045611765.1. Lineage (GTDB taxonomy): Bacteria > Bacillota > Clostridia > TANB77 > CAG-465 > UMGS1649. The sequence goes on along the minus strand of JAZKXT010000012.1, from coordinate 76,808 downwards.
TATTTGTCAACACTTTTATTCCGAGTACGGTAGTTTTATTATATGCAATTGTTGTTATTTTTAAAACTAAATGCTATCAATTTTTATCCAGCATCTTGTATTACTTAGCCCTTATTACTTATCGTTTACTCCTACAAATTGTAATTTATCTTACAAAATAAATTGTATAACTAATCCTACTATCGCACATATAACTAATGCTAAAACTTCTCCAATTAAACTTCCTTTAATATGAAACCAATAGTTATGATATTCATCTACCATATCTTCCGTTCCTTTAAAAACAAAATATGGGTCGTGGCAAAACCATATAATATCCATTACTACTGCATCATATATATTTACTATTGTCCATAGTAAAAAACCATATCCAAAACCTTCAATAAAGGTAGTATAACCATTAACATATCTTAAAATTAAACTTATAATGATTATAATCAAAATAGAAGCTAAACTTTTTGCAATTATTTTATTTTCTTGTGTTGGTATCTTGTCTTTATATTCTTCTAAAGATTTTACTCTTTCTTGAATTTTCGGTGGATAATTATATAATGTCTTTATTGGCTCTCTTGACATTATATATACCATTATTGTAAATAATACACATAATACAATGCTTTCTATTACTAAAATCATATTTCATTCCTACTTTCTAATTGTAATTTGCATTAATCTCTTATTGCACTTTCTATATGTATACCAAATATATAGAAGTCATAACGAGTTACTCCTGGAAATTCATCTTCTGGCATAAAGTTCCCTTTTATATCAAAATAATATCCTAATCCAACATAACGTCCCGAACCACCATCTTCATATCCTGGCTCAATTATAATACTAAATATCGGTCTTTCAAAACTATGAACTTTACTATAATCAACTAATCCCATCATTAGCCATATTACAAATATGATTCCTAAAACAATAAATATCTTTTTCTTTTTCATACTTATTTCTCCTTACAAATTACTATTTGTATTATACTATGTTTTTAAAAAAATTGAAAGTAACAGCTTTAAATTCTGTTACTCTATCTATTTTAAGGAATTTATTTATTACTTTAAACATTATTTATTTCCTTTTATATACGCATAAATAGGCCAATTTAGAACACATATTATTAGTCCTACTACACCTGTTATTAATCCTACTACCATATCTGTAGTTGATGCTTCTCCAACCATAATTCTACTCATTCCAAATCCCATTATCATTGAACCTACTACGCCAACAATCCAAGGGGTAAGCAATGCCCAATCTATTGGTTTTCTTGTTTTTTTAGGATGTGTACTTCTATATATAGGAATAATTCCTAATAAAATTATAAATCCTAATATTGTTACAATAACTCCTGCTGTAAATGCATTCCATTCTGGAATTAAACACATACACATTCCTATTGCAAATATCAATCCGCCAATAGTTCCAAGTATTATTTCTAATAATGTCTCTCTTTTCATACTATTTACCTCCATTTGTTAATTCTTCATTTTTCTTTGCTAATTCTTCTTGTTCTTTTTTTATTCTTTCTTTAGCTTGTTCAATCGTCTCGTTTTCTTTTCTTAAGAACTTATCAACAAACTTGTCTTCTACTTTTTTGTATCCATCTACAACTGTATTTTCTACTTTCTTGTAGCCACTTACAACTGTATCTTCCACTTTTTTATATCCACTAACTACGGTTTCTTCTATTTTTTTATTTGTCTCTTTTAATTTTCCCATATTATTCACTTCCTTCCTTTAAAACAACACTTGTTGTTTTTGTCTAAATATAGTATAATATCTCAAATATTATAAAACAATCATCAATTTTTAACATTTGTTGGAATAATGATAATTGTAATTTGAATGGAGCGCTTTATGAATACACCTAATAATAAAAGAAAAAGAGATTCACAAGAAAAAATTGAACAGACTTTCTTGCAACTAATTCAAAAGAAAAACATAAACGAAATCTCAGTGTCTACAATTTGTGAAATTGCCAAATTAAATCGTTCTACTTTCTATGCTAATTATATTGATGTGTATGATTTAGTAGAAAAAGTAAAAAAAAGAATGGCTGACGAGTTCGCTGATATCATGTTATCCTTCAATTCTAAGCAAGACGCTAATGGCTATTTAAATATGTTCAAACAGATTAAAGAAAATCAAATATTTTTCAAGACATATTTTAAATTAGAAGATATTTCTATTAGCCCTATTACGCAACACAATACAGAAATGGCAGAGAAATACTATAACAGCAAATACATCGATTATCATATAGAATTTTTTAGAGCTGGACTTAATGCAATAATAAAAAAATGGCTAACTTCTGGTTGTAAAGAAAGTCCTGAAGAAATGTCAAACATACTTATTGCTGAATATAAAAATAAGAATTGATTTCTGTTACTTCGTGGTATTTATCTATTTTTATCAAGAAACTTCCATTGCAGTAAAACTGCAGTAAAATTGCATTAAAAAAATCCCGAAAGCCTTATCAACTAAGGTTTCCAGGATTTTAAAAAATGGAGCGGGTGATCAGAATCGAACTGACGCCATCAGCTTGGAAGGCTGAGGTTCTACCATTGAACTACACCCGCACTCATTACATTTAATATTATATATCATTTTTTTAAATTGTCAATACTTTTAATTAATATTTTTATTTTTTCTTTATTCTTCTTAGTTTAGTTGTATCGTAGCAAAGAACCACGGCAATAACCGTGGTTCTTCTCATTTATAACGCTTAAACTTCAATATTAACAAAGATACACAAACATATCCTACTAAGATAGCTATCGCATATATGAGATAATTGTACCATCCATAGTATACACATGATGTAATACTTGCTACAATTAAACCTAAAACCGCACCTGCTATTACTTCATAGGGTCTATGACCAGATTTAATATTGAGTTTTTTCTTTATATCTTCCGCATGACTCGTGTCATCTACTATTTCACTAACACATTCACAAAGTTTTTGGACCGTATACCGAACTCCTAATGCATCTCTTACAACTATAAACCAAAGTATTGTAATCGAGGTTGAAATCCAAGCCCACAATTCTATACTATCTTGAGTGATCCACTTAACAATTGTATTAAACCAAGAAATTGCTGTAATACTAGTTACAAATGCTGTGTGACTAGATGGATAATTCCCGTCGCCGATAAGGCTAGAAATTTTAAACTTTTGCTTTTTAAATATAATATTAAAAAACAATTTTAATACTTGAGATAATAAACATGAAATTATAGGGGTGAGTAGTAAATAACTAAGAAGTCTCATACCTTATCCTCCAATTTTAGATAATAACAAAAATAACCACGCATATTATACTATGCGTGGACTATTTTGTCAAATTGTTTTTGTTTTACTAGTTCTTGTTCTTCTTTTTGTATTTAAAGAGTGTAAAAACTCTATTAAATCATTATCGTCCATTATGTTAAATAAATAATTTCCTTGTATCATATCTACTTTTAATTTCAGTATTTTATTTAAAGTAGCTTCATCCTCTATTCTCGTAATAACAATATCATATTCTAGATCACGAGCAAGAGTTACTATATCTTTTAAAACATTTGGACTAAATATACTATTGGAATCAATATATTTAGAACTCACTTTAACTTCATCTATATGAAGTCTTCTAAACATATCCATTATTTCGTGTTTTATTTCAAAATTAGCCACAGAAAGTTTAACTCCATATTTTCTAATTTTATCAAACATCACTTTATAATTTTCAATCTTATCTACATCTATGGTATCTGTTATTTGAAGCATAAGAGTACCAGGTTCAATAGGATTGTTCTCAAATATTTTACATAGCTTTTCTACAAAATCTTTTCTTTGGAAGTGTCTTAAAGATATGTTCATAGCAATATTAACATTTGGATAACCATCTTTTCTTAATTTGTTAAGCTTAACTATTGCTTGTTCTATCATAAGCTCATCTATTCCAATTATAAGACCAATAGTCTCTGCAAATTTTAAGAAATATTCTGCTCTTAATTTACCCACCATTGGATGATTCCAATAAAGGAACGCTTCAAGCCAAATTTGTTTTGGATCTTTTAAATTTACCCTTGGTTGATAATCTATTCCAAATTCTTTGTTTTCAAAAGCTGTTTTAAGCTCTGTTTCCATTCTTTTCTTATTTTCCGTTTTAGACCTTAACGCAGGATTGTGAAAATAATAATCGCTTTTACCGCTCTCTTTTATGTGGTACATCGCTGAATCCGCAAAGTTTACTAGTTGCACACTATCTGTTGTGTCTTCAGGAAACATCGCAATTCCCAAACTATAATCTAGATTTACTTTGTTTCCACGAATATCTACAGGTCTTACAACATTTCTTTGTACTCTTTTTACTATTGTTTCTACTTCAAGCTTGCTATTTGCATTCGTTATAATTAGTGCGTATTCATCTCCGCCAAGTCTAAATACTTGTCCGTGATCTGCAACGCCATCAACTAATCTTTTGCCAAGTTCAATTAAAAGCTCATCCCCAGCATCATGTCCCATATTATCATTTATATGTTTAAAATCGTCAAGATCTAGGAAGCACAAAGCAAATTTTTGGTCTTCGTGCTTTACCATTTCGCCTATTACCTTATTAAATTTGTGTCTATTTCCCAGCTTTGTTAAAGCATCAATATATGCCGCCTGAGCTGCATCTTTGCTCTCTTCTATTTTAGATTTAGCTGTATATCCATAGGCTATCATGCCTAAGAAAAATATTACAAATCCACTTAATATTTGTATTATTACTGTTGATAGCTCAACCGACATATATCTTCCCCACTTTCATCTTATGTTACTTTTTGTATTTTATCATTATACGACAATATTTGCAATCCTACCTGGTATAATAACCAACTTTTTAATTTCTTTGCCTTCTACATACGGTTTTAATCTTTCATCATTTAATACTTGCTCTTTTACTTCGTCAACAGTAGCATTAGTACTATGAGCAATGGTAAATCTTACTTTGCCCCCAACCTGTACCGCAATTTCTACTGTACTTGTTTGTATTTTTACTGCGTCATATTTAGGCCATTCTTGGTCTACTATCATAGAAGCGTTATCTATGCATTTGTTCCATAATTCTTCTGCTACATGTGGAGCTGTTGGATTTAATATAATTAAGAATTTGCTTAAATCTTCTTTAGAGATTACTCCTTTTTTATACACAACATTTACAAACGTCATCATTTGTGCAACTGCAGTATTAAATTTCATAGCTTCATAATCTTCAGTTACTTTCTTAATCGTCTTGTTTAGTTCTCTTGCAAGTTCCTCATCTTCTTTTTCATACTTATCTACAACTAAACTGTCTAATCTCATAACTCTGTCTAAGAACTTTTTAGCACCCTTAACTCCGTTATCATTCCATGGAGCCGCCTCATCATATTCGCCAATAAACAGCATATATGTTCTTAAAGTATCTGCTCCATATTCATTTACAATGTCATCTGGATTAATTACATTCCCTCTAGATTTAGACATTTTTTCTCCGTCAGAACCTAGTATTAGCCCTTGTGTTGAACGTTTAGCATATGGTTCTTTAGTTGGCACAACACCTATATCATATAAAAATCTATGCCAGAATCTTGAGTAAATTAAGTGACGTGTTACGTGTTCCATACCACCATTGTACCAATCTACTGGTAACCAATATTTTAATTTATCTAAACTTGCTAATTCTAAATCATTTCTTGGGTCAATATATCTTAAGAAATACCAACTAGAACCAGCCCATTGTGGCATTGTATCTGTTTCTCTTTCAGCTTCACCACCACAGCAAGGACAAGTTGTATTTACCCATTCAGTAGCTTCGGCTAGTGGAGATTCTCCATTTTGACCAGGTTTAAATTCTTTAAGATTTGGTAATGTTACTGGCAAATCTTTTTCAGGAACAGGAACAAGTCCACATTTTTTACATTTTATGATAGGTACTGGCTCTCCCCAATATCTTTGACGAGCAAAAGCCCAATCCTTCATAAAATAATTTGTTTTAGCCAGTCCATATCCTTTAGCCTCAACATATTCAATCATTGTTGCTATAGCATCTTTTACACTCTTACCATTTAGGAAGTCAGAGTTCATCATTGTTCCATTTGCTATATCTGTGTAAGCTTCTTTCGTTATATCTCCGCCTTCAATTACTTGAATTATATCTATACCAAACTTTTTAGCAAATTCATAGTCACGTGTATCATGAGCTGGTACTGCCATTATAGCCCCTGTACCATATCCCATCATAACATAATCTGAAACCCAAACTGGTACTTCTTTGCCATTTGCAGGATTTATTGCCTTTATGCCTTTAATTTCAACTCCTGTTTTATCTTTAGCAAGTTGTACCCTTTCAAACTCAGTCTTTTTCTTTGCATTTAATGCATATTCTTCTATTTCTTTTAGGTTTTCTATTTTATCCGCATATTTTTTTAGCATTGGATGTTCTGGCGCAATAACCATAAATGTTACACCAAACATTGTGTCCGCTCTAGTTGTATAAATTTTTAATGTATCATCTAAGTCTTTTAATTTGAAGTCTACTTCCGCACCCGTAGATTTACCTATCCAATTTTCCTGTTGTACTCTTACTCTCTCTGGGAAATCTACTTCGTTTAATCCTTCAAGCAATTTTTCAGCATAGTCTGTTATCTTTAACATCCAAACTTCTTTTTCCTTTTGAATAACTTCACCATCACATCTGTCACATTTTCCACCTTGTGACTCTTCGTTAGAAAGTACAACTTGACAATTTGGACAATAGTTTACTTCCGTTATATCTTTATATGCTAGTCCTTTTTCATATAATTTTAAGAATATCCATTGTGTCCATTTATAATATGCAGGATCTGTTGTATCTACCTGTCTTGAATAATCAAAAGCAAAACCCACTTTTTTTAATTGTTCTGTAAATCTTTCAATATTTTGGTCAGTTACAACTCTAGGATGTATTCCTGTTTTTATTGCGTAGTTTTCTGTAGGAAGACCAAAAGCATCCCAACCTATTGGAAACAATACATTGTATCCTTCTAGTCTCTTCTTTCTAGAAATTACATCTAGTCCAATATATGCTTTTACGTGACCTATATGAAGTCCTACCCCTGATGGATAAGGGAATTCAACTAGTCCATAAAACTTTCCTTTTGAAGTATCATCTGTTGCATTAAAACAATCTGACGAATACCATTTATCTTGCCATTTTTTATCTATAATTTTATCGTACATATTAATCCTTCTTTCTCATTAATTATATATTTTTATTTGTTATAGAAACATGCTTATTCCTTTTTCTATACATTCAACATTAAGTGGAAACTCTGGGCCTTCATCCCCATCCACATCTGGTCTATCACATTTACCTTCTAGCATAGTTATTTTAAACTTTTTATCTTTTAGATAAACTACGTTATCATTAGATAAAAATTCTCCGTTTTCAAATTCTCCGAGTATTTTTAATGTTTCATTAAGTTTACCATTCCTTAATATTACCATATCTAACATTCCATCTTGTATGCTTGAATTGTCTGAAAATAAATCTATTCTTCCTACGCTACTTCCATTAAATATTATAAAAACAACAACGTTTTCTTCTAAAACAGCATCTTCTGTTTCAATTCTAATTTTAAACGGTTTTTGTTCAAATGGTTGCTTAGCAGCTGTTAGGAAATATGATAAATGTCCAAGAATTGCTTTGAGTCGTTTATCTGTTTTATATGAAGTGCTAGAAAACATTCCTGCAGACAGAACATTTATAAAATAAGTATCGTTAACTTTACCTACATCTACCGCTTCTATATTTCCATCTATTATCTTTTCCACAGATGCATCTATATTCCCGAATATACCTATATGTTTTGCAAAATCATTCGATGTTCCAGCTGGCACAATACCAAGTGGTACATTTATATTATACTTCATCATAAAGTTCACAACTTTGTTTATTGTTCCATCTCCACCAGCTACAACAAGTGCATATGTATCTTCAGGTGTTTCACGCACAAAACTCTCGCATGAATTATCTCTTGAAGCGCGAAAAGCTGTCACTTCAAAACCATTTTCATTAAATTTTCCTATTATCTCACTTATAATTCCACTAGACTTGTTTTGGCCAGCCGATTTATTATATATAAGTCTTATTTTTTTCATAAATTTACCCCAAATTTAATGATAATATTATATTACACACGCCTCAAATTTACAAGTGTTTCTTGAATTTTAATACCTACTTTTACTCAAATGAACAGAGTGCTGATATTTAATCAGCACTCTGTCTTGCATACTCGAAATAATCTCTATTTTTACAAATCCCCAAACATTTGTGCAGCCAATTAATCTCATGATTAAGCCACATTTGTTCTCTGGCAATTTCTTCTTGCTGTTCAGGAGTTACTTCTTGAGGTTGCTCAAACAAACTGAATTGATGTCCCGGCATATTATAGTCTAGAGCCATGCTCCTAGCCTGTAAATCCGACCGGCGATCACTAATCATATGTGTTAAAGAGCTTACAGTCTTACATGTACAATAAGGCGGTTTGCTAATCATTTCTAAGAAGTTTCTTCCTTGTTCCAGCTTTATCTTTACTCTTTTAGGCATTGTTTCCGGATTATACCCCAGTTCTAGAACCGCAATCCGCTTGTTGACTTCCTCAACCATATGAGGAACTCTCATATTGCCACTACGAATATTACTACTGTTTGCCATATATTATCCCTCACTTTAAAATTATTTTTTCGTGTTTTTTCGACATCGTGTCACCATTATATCAAAGTTGTTGTTACAAAACAACTATACAAGTTTTACATTTTCGTTACCAAAATGTCTCATTATATTTTGCATAAATCTATCCGTTGGATTTACCCACCAATTTCTTGAAAGCATTTTCAAATCTTCTCTATTTTCAAAATATACATATACCGGAATTTCACCATCATTACCTTTCAAAAGTTCAAAAAGTTCTTTTGTTTTAGCTTGTTCTTCTGTTTCATCGCATTTAATTTTTACGAATAATTTGCTATACACGCCTAATTCTTTTATACTGTCTACCAATATTTTAGGTTTCTCATTTTCCTTGAAATTTATCTTTCCTTTAAGCTCTACTACTTTATCTGAAGCAATTAAACTCGCATTTTTTTCATATACATTAGGAAAAAATACCGCTTCAATAGAACCATAGACATCTTCAAATTCTGAAAACGCCATTTGTCTATTGTTTTTTGTAAATATCTTTTTGAGATTTGTAATTAATCCACACATTACAGCCTCTTTACCATCATATTTATCTAAAGAAGTGGTTTCCGTCTCTTCTGTATCCGTTTCGTTAGCTGCTTCTAGTAGTTCAGATGTAATAATTGTAGATACTTTTTGTATTTTTTCCATATAATCATCTAATGGATGACCTGATACATAAAGTCCTGTCATTTCCTTTTCCATGTCTAGCATTTCACGTTTAGTTGGCACCGTGCCTGTTCTTAAAATATTATGTTTTGCTACTTCTACAGTATCACTTATAGCATCAAAAAGATTAACTTGATTTGCGATGTTTCCTCTTCTCTCATTTGCAATTGAATCTATAATGCTTTCATAATTTGCTAGGAGATCATATCTGTTATATTCTTTTTCAAGTTCATCAAAGGCTCCAGCTTTAATTAAAGATTCAATACATTTTTTATTTACTCTTTCACTTTGTACACGTTCTAGAAAATCCACAAAGCTTTTGTATTTACCATTTTTCTTTCTTTCTTCAGTAATTTGCTCTATAGCAGATTCACCTATATTTTTAATTGATGCTAAAGCAAATCTAACATTTCCATTTATAACGGCAAAACGCGCATAACTTTCGTTTATATCTGGTCTTAACACATTTATTCCAAGCAATTTACATTCCGCAATATATTCCGGAACTTTATCTAAATTTCCCAAAAAGCTATTCATAGTGGCTGCCATAAACTCGGCAGGATAATGCACTTTAAGCCACGCTGTTTGGTAAGACACAACAGCATATGCAGCAGCATGAGATTTATTGAATGCATACTTTGCAAACTCTGCCATTTCATCAAATATTTTATTTGCACTAGTTTCATCAATTCCCCTATTTACTGCGCCATCTATTACACGAATTTCGTTTTCTACTAATCCATTAATGAATATTTCTCTTTCTTTATTCATTACATCTATTTTCTTCTTACCCATCGCACGACGTACAAGGTCAGCTCTACCAAAGCTATATCCTGCAAGGTCTCTAAATATTTGCATTACTTGCTCTTGGTAAACCATGCAACCATATGTTGTTTTTAAAATAGATTCTAATGCCGGATGTGTATATTCAATATGTTCTGGATCATTTTTACATCTAATATATCTTGGGATCTGGTCCATAGGTCCAGGCCTATATAACGATAACATAACAGCTATATCCTCTATTGTAGTTGGCTTAAGTTCCTTCATCATCTGCTTAAAGCCACCACTTTCTAACTGGAATACACCTGTTGTTTTTCCTTCAGATAGCAACTTGTATACATCTCTATCATCGTAGTTATCCCCGAAATCCACATCTATACCGTGTATTTTCTTTACCAAATACTTTGCATCGTTTATTACCGTAAGTGTTCTAAGTCCTAAAAAGTCCATTTTAAGTAGTCCTAATTCCTCTAGCGTTGTCATTGTATATTGCGTAGATATCTGATCTTGGTTTACGTATAAAGGTACGTATGTGTCTACCGGGTCTTTTGTAATAACAACACCTGCAGCATGAGTAGAGGCATGCCTTGGAAGTCCTTCTACCTTCATTGCAAGTTCAATAAGCTTTTTAGCTTCATCATCGTTATCGTAAAGAAGTTTTAGTTCTTGGTTTATTTCAAGTGCTTTTTCTATAGTCATTTTAAGGTCATTGGGTATCATTTTTGCAATTTCATCAGCCCTTTGGTATGGAATATCTATTGCACGAGCAACATCACGTATTGCACCTTTAGCTTTCATTGTACCAAATGTTATAATCTGTGCTACGTGGTCTTTACCGTATTTTTCCGCCACGTACTCTATTACCTCTGGTCTTCTTTCAAAACAAAAGTCTACGTCAAAATCCGGCATGCTTATTCTTTCAGGATTTAAAAATCTTTCAAAGATTAAGTTGAATTTTAAAGGGTCAATGTCTGTAATTCCACTAGCATATGCCGCAACAGAACCTGCACCAGAGCCTCTTCCAGGTCCCACCGGTATTTTTTGTTCTTTAGCATAACGTATAAAGTCCGACACTATTAAAAAGTAGTCTATAAATCCCATTTTATCTATTACGCCAAGTTCGTATTCTAGTCTTTCAGCAGCCTTTTCATAATCTTCACCAGAGTACCTTTTTTTCAATCCGTCATAGCAGAAATTTCTAAAGAAGTCATAATGTGTGATGTTATCTGGTATATCAAAATTAGGTAGAATTGTATGGCCAAATTCAAATTCCACATTACATTTATCCGCAATTTTTCCTGTATTTTCTACTGCCGATATAACATTTCTAAATGCTTTTTCCATTTCTTCAGGAGATTTTACATAGAATTCATTTGTCTCAAATCTCATTCTATCCGTATCTGACATCTTCTTTTTAGTTTGTATACATAGTAAAACTTCATGCGCATAGTAATCTTCTTTAGTCAAATAATGACAGTCATTAGTTGCAACCAGTGGAATGTCTAATTTATTAGACATTGCTACCAAGTTTTGATTAACTACCATTTGTTCAGGATATTTGTTGTCTTGTATCTCAAGATAATATCTATCCTTAAATATTTCTTTATATTGAACCGCTGTTTCTTCTGCCCCTTCTATATCTCCATCTGTAATTTTTCTAGCAACAGCTCCTGCCATACAACCACTTAGTGCAATTAAGTCCTCATTATATTTTTCTAGAACTTCTAAATCTACTCTTGGTTTATAATAAAACCCTTCAGTATATGCTATAGATATTAATTTTACTAAATTTTTGTATCCATTGTTATTCATCGCAAGTAGTATTAAATGATTTGGTTCAGTATCTACCTTACCCTCTTTTTCAAACCTACTTCTAGGTGCAACATACATTCCACAACCAATTATTGGCTTTATCCCTTGAGATTTACACTCTTTATATAGTTCAATAGCGCCAAACATATTACCGTGGTCTGTTATGGCCACAGCTTTCATCCCAAGTTCTCTTACCTTAGCTACTAATTCTTTTATTTTATTTGCACCATCAAGCAAACTATACTCTGTATGCATATGTAGATGTACGAAATTCATTTTACCACCCACCCCATTATATATTGTTTGTTTATTTTTTACAAGAAAAAAAAGAAACAAAAGAAATTGCACACAATCTCTTTTGTCTAAATTCTTTTATTTATACTGCTTCTACTTCGCTTTTTAATTCAACTACTTCGTTAAGTTCTGTTTGTCCATCAAGCTCAAAGTGTTCTTCAACGATTTCAACTCCATCTTGAACGTCATCTGTTTCACTTTCAGTTTGTTCTACATCGTCTTCTACTTCAGTTTCAACATTTTCTTGCTCTGTTTGTTCCGGCTCTTCTTCTACATATTTTTCAAGTTCAGCTGTTACTTGTTCCCTAACCACTTCAGACTCTGTAGTTAAAAGCGCTTGATTTAGCATAAATTCCATTAACCCTTCATCTTCGTGAATTTGTCTTGAATATTCTAAATATTCATCCTCAGTTTTTATGCTTCTATGAACATCATTAACTAATGTTTTTATCTTTGTATCATATATTTCTTTATAGAAATTAATATAGTCTACTATATCTATGCTTCCTCTTTCTAAAGATTCATCATAAACGGCTTGTATCTTTCCAAATACTTTGTCTATTATTTTAAAGTATCTGTATGAGTTCTTACAAATGTTTGTAATTAAAGAATATTCATAGTTTAGTTTTTCAATATCTGAATCTAAGCCTTTTAGAGTTGCTTCAATTACAAGCTCTATAATATCTCTTTCATCATTTGGAAGTTTAGATATATCGTAATTATCATTAATGTAATTTACATATGTCTTTAAATATTCAAATAATTGTGTATAACAAGTTTCTGTGTAACTTCCGTCAACAATTTTTGCATCAATTTCTTCAGCACATTTAATTACTTGGTTATACTTTTGGCTCTTGCCTTCATCTTTAATATCTTGTTTTACTTTTTGTATAACAGAAGATATTATTAAAAGCATATATTTTATATCTTCTTTATTCTTAAATTTACTTCTAGAAACTCTGTCATATTCCATTTCTAAAAATTCCTTTTGTAAATTTAATCTTTGAATTTTATCTATTGAATTTATATTATCTACTATTTCATCTGAATAAGAAATTCTTAATTCGTACATCGTTCTTTGCATAATATCATATTGATATTTCACATAGACAATTTCTCTTAATATGTTTTCTTGATACGCTTTTTGGTCGTCTCTTTCTGTGTTTTTTATTACTGTAAGATGTTCATCGATTGCTCTGTTCATCTTACTTATATTTACCATTATTACTACGTTTTGAATTATTTTATCCAGTATATTTACCTTTTTAGCTTCGCTTAAGACTATATCTGACAAAACAAATCCCTCCTTGCTACATTTGGCATCCTAATTTCTACCCATATTATACAGTATTTTTAATTTTTTTCAAGTCCTTTATAACAAAAACGTAACAAATCTGTAAAATATTTTTTAGCATTAATATTTTTGTAATAAACACGAAAAAACCAGCCAAAACTGACTGGTTTTTGGTATTGGAGCTTTAATGCTTAAATGATTGTGTACGTTTTCTGTAGTGTTAAAGGTCCGTCCCACGCTTGAACGCGTTAAAGTTTTTAGACTTTTCTCTTACCACAACAACACCGTTATACACAGTGCTCACATTGCCGTTAGACTCCATAATCTTTACAGCGCCGTTTCCAAGTGCTTCAATTGTACCTGTACAGGCCAATACACACTTTTCTCCGCTATATACCGCAATTTCTTTAACGGTAACTCTAGATTGTTCTTGTGTCCGTTCCTCTTGATTTCTAGTAGCCTCACCCACGACCAAACTCATTGTTATTCCTCCTTAAATATATTAATATTTTTAATTTTATCTTTGCACAAATTAATTATATCACAGATTTTCATAAATTGCAAGTGACATAATAATATATTTATTAGTAACAAGATCAACACATAAGTTCATAAGTATAATTACACCATGACTTTTTGAACTTATGCAGTAGGCTTTTTAATTTAAAATGTTCTTTCTACAAACAGATGCATAACTGCAATATTCACAAACATTTTGAATATCTTTATTCGGCTTTATTTTAACAGTTCCTTTTACAATCTCTTTTCCAATGTCTTTTAGTATATTCCTTACATTTTTACATTCTTCTATAAACACTTCTTGTGGTAAATTTTTATTCGCATTGTTTATAGTTCTAGGAGATACTTCAAGATATGAGTCTTTACTATTTTCTATGTTATTATCTAATCTTTTTAATATCTCTATATCTTTAATATATATCCCCCTCAATTTCAATTCTTTCTTTACCATTTCAGCAATTTTGTTATCATCTTTTTCATAGTTTGGTATAGAAAGTATTTTGTTTGAAATTGTAAAATATGATAGAGCAGCCGGTATTACATTTTGCGTATTTAATTTTTCTTTATTCTCCATCATTGCACACATATATGTCATAAGCTGTAAAGATATACCTGTTTTTACATCGCTTAACTTCAAATTCTTTTCTGATGATTTATAGTCCACTATTCTTAAATATGTTTTATCCTCTAATGTTAAACTATCTATTCTATCTATCTTTCCACGTAACAGTAAAGTTTTCCCACCTTCCAAGTCAACTTCAATAGGCGCAAAAAGTTCTCCTTTTTCAAACTCTATCTCATACCCCAAAGGTCTAAACTCACTATGATTGAAACTGTCCGCAAGAGCAAATACTGTCCTCTTCATTGCTTTCTTCATTTTTAATTTTAGAACTACATACCTTGCACTCGTTAAGTATTTGCTATACTCCTCTTCAAATAGTTTATCTACAATTTCATCTATTTTATTTATAGCAAGTTTGCTTTTCTTTTCATCTAAAACTAAATCTTGCCAAGCAATATTTTTAGCAACAATAAACTTTGAAAACTTTTCAATTACTTCGTGCATAAATGAGCCTGTATCTAAACTAGACATCACATACTCTTTGCGTTCTTTTAAGTTTAATATATACTTTGTGTAATATGCAAACGGACATCGTTTAAATTGTTCTAATCTAGACACACTTGAGTTTATTTTTTTGTCGTAAATACGCGATAACGTCTCTTCATTCAAGTTCCTGTCTTGCCTTGTATAGTTTAGTATATAATTATACTTTTCTATATCTTGGAATAGTCTAAGTTTGGCATACATATCTTCAATTTCTTCTTTAGGAGTTTTTTCATCAATTTCATTTAGTTTAGATACAAACTCCATAAAAGCTTCATCTATATTTAACGTTTCCTTTTTTTCTACACTTTCTAGTTTGATATTAAGCAGCGTCTTTATTTCTTGAACAAGACTACTTGGTCTTAGCGAAGAACCAGAACTTAAACTTGATGGTACTGTAATTGTTAACTTTTCTCTAACCTTGTTTATAGCTTGATATATATTAAATAGCTGCATATTATTTCTTTCATCAGATGTCTGTTTTAAGTCTATTCCAACTAATTTTAATTTTTCAAGTTCAATGTCAGTAAATATATTATCTTCACTTTGAACAGTTGGAAGTCCACCATCATAACATCCAATTAAATATGCTATCTTTTTTTCTATCCCCCTAGATCTATTTATATCTACTACTTCTACTTGATTTAATTTAGCTGGTACTGTGTCTACACTTATTTCTTTTATTCCATATTCAAAAAGCTCTATATATTCCTTTAAAGTTATATTCTCATAAGCAAGACAAATATTGTCCATTATTTCATATAACTTTGCTAAAACTTGTCTTCCTTTGTTATATTCATTTACATCTATCTCTTTAATTTGTTCTAATTCGTTCTCGTATCTAGATACAATATTTTCATCCACTAAGTGGTTATATATAACTTCCGTGAATTCTTTGGATGTTTTCTTGTCTTTTAATTGTTGTCTTAATTTAGATACAGCATCTACTACAACTTCTCGTGTTTCGTTTATTTCAGTTATGTTATATCCATTGTTTAATTCAAATTTGCGAGATAAATTGTATCCTCTCACACCAAATTCTAAAAGATAATTTTCAAATTCATATATTTTCTCTTCTTGCAAATCCAGCATTCCTGTTTTTAATAGATTTAACACATTATCTATAGTCTTTGTGTAACCGTTAGATGCTATATTTAATAACGTTAGTAGATATATAACAAGTCTATTGCTTGTTATCTTTCCTTCTTCATTAATGTATATTGGTATATTGTATAGATCAAATATTTTATTTAAAAATATGTTATAACCATCTATATTGTTTGTATATATTGCAATATCTTTATATTCATAACCCGCTTTCACGTGCCTTAATATGTCAGATGCAACATATTTTATCTCTTCGTATGTATTGGGTAACAATACAAGTTTAACATTATCTACTTTCTTGGCGTATGTGTTTCTAGACATACTAAATATGTTTTCCCCAAGAAACGAGATATCCTCTTTTACATTGTGTTTTTTATCTACTAAATTTACTAACTCAAATTTAATACCAGAATTTACAGATATCTCTTTGAGTTTAGTTAATGTATCGTATGATGTGTTATATATTTGAGTAACACCATCTAAATATTTTTCTTTGTCTATATCTAGAGTTATATATACATCATTTCCACTTAAAAGTAACGCTTGTATAAACTCATATTCTACATTGCTAAAGTTGTTATAATTATCTATAAATATATCTGCATTTAATATATTAGTTTCACTTTCATTCAAAGTTTTAATATATTGTTTCATTTCATCTGTAGATTGTACAAATTTATCTTGTAATTCTTCCTGTAATTTTAGATATATTCCTCTAAACTCATCTAACTTTGTTTTTAGAAAATCTTGTTCTTCGTATTTATCCAATACTTCTAAGTTTTGTAAAGTATCAAATTTTTGTACATAATCTGCAATCTTATCTGTAAACCCTATTGTATCTTTAGACTTTGCGAAAACTTTAAATATCTCTGGATTTTCAGCTATGGTCTTTTTTACCATCATTTTTTTAGCTAAATCCTTTAGATAT
This sequence comes from Clostridia bacterium, assembly GCA_045611765.1. GTDB lineage: Bacteria > Bacillota > Clostridia > TANB77 > CAG-465 > UMGS1649. The sequence goes on along the minus strand of JAZKXT010000012.1, from coordinate 59,563 downwards.
GTTTTGTTACCATACAACTTAGTTTTATCTACTCTTCTGTTTACAAACCTTTCAATGCTTGTAATTAATGTATCTATTACCACTTTTTTATTAGTGTATTTTAGATACTCTTCCTCTGCTATTAATCTTCCAGACGGCGGCACAAAAAGTATGGCCTGTTTTTTATTATCCTCACACGCCATAATTTTGCTATACATATATTCACTTTTTCCACTGTTACTTTTACCAAGTATTACATTAAGTGACATAGGCTATCTCCTTAAACTAAAGCTTCATCTTTTTGTTCAGCTTGTTCTAGCACTTCTTTCTTTTCTTCCGTTTCAATATTTTTAAATAAAGTAAGTTCTTCGTCCTCTGTTTTAATCGCGTTATAATCTGGTAGGTCCTCTACTTTATTTATACCCATACATTTTAAAAATTCATTAGTTACACTAAACATAGCCGGACGACCAGGCGCATTCATTCTTCCCACTTCTTCAACAAGACCATACTCCAAAAGCTTACTTACTTGAGAGTCACTATTAACCCCTCTAATGCTTTCTATTTCACTTTTAGTTATCTTAGGATTATATGCAATAATGCTTAATACCTCTAAGCAAGTATTAGATAAATTCTCTTTTTTAGAATGTTCTACAAATTTCTCTATATATGTAAAATATGCTTTATTTGAAACTAGTTGGTACTCATCTTTAACCTTTACTAAAGATAGTCCCGAATTGTTTTTATACTTTATCTCTAGTTCTTTAAGCGCATTTTCTACATCAACCGCATTTATTCCTAATGTTTCCTTAAATTCATTTACGCTAACACTTCTTCCTACTACAAAAAGTATAGCTTCTAATATATCTTTTAGATTTTCCATTATATATTCCTCTTTCTTTTTCAACATTATACCAAATAATTTTACAATTTACTAGTAGTAAAAAGAAATAACAAATAACATGTAGAAGAAAATAATTAAAATTGTCATTATATTGCTAATATATACAAAACGAGACCACTTCATTTTGAAGTGGTCTCAATATTTAATTAATAGCTAAGCCGCAGTGACGTGACGAGATTTTCTGTAATTGCCGCAGCATAATGCTGGAGATTGAGTTCAGAATTCTGATTTTTGATTGCGATATTTTCAAGCTGTGACAGCAGGCGCTGCTTGGTAATGTATCCAAGGTTATAGTCCTTAATTGCTGATCTTACCTCTTCTAAAAAAGGCCATGCCCGGACTTCTGCCACATCCATTTCCATCAACTTTGCGATGCCAGTTGCGCTCTCAGGCGCCTTTGTTTTTGTACAAGTCATAAATTTATGTCCTCCTTAAAATTTTAAGATGTCTTTTCATTTTACTACAATTCCTTTCAATTGTCAAGGGGAAAACCTCAGTTTATGTAAACTTGCATATTATATGTTACTTTTCACATATTTATTGTTTTTAATTGAGTATTATGGTATAATGTCTCTACGTTTTTACGTAAGGGGGATTTTTAATATGTTATGTTCAGATTGCAAAAAGAATATGGCAGTAATTTATATAAATAAATTCGATGAAAAGAATATGGATAAGCCAAACGAAGTTATTGGTCTTTGTGTTCCTTGTGCTAAGAAAAGAGGAATTGCCCCAATGGGTACTATGGCCGCTTCAATGAACAACATGTCTCAGGAAGATATGGACAAATTATCTAAGCAATTTGAAAATATGTTTGCAAATTTAGATATGGATAAACTCTCTAATATGTTTGGTGGTATGGGCTTTCCTGGCGAAGATGGTATGGGCATGGCCGTTCCATTCTCACAAGATGAGTCTGAAGATGTAGAAGGTGAAAAATCTTCTTCGAAAACTAAGGTTAAAGAAAAGAAAGCGAATAAAAAACTTAAATATTTAGATACTTATGGTACTAATTTAACTAAACTTGCTAAAGAAGGTAAACTAGACAAGGTTATTGGCAGAGAAAGAGAATTAGAGAGATTAATTCAAATACTAAATAGACGTAATAAAAATAATCCAGCATTAATTGGTGAACCTGGTGTTGGTAAGACCGCTGTAATTAATGCATTAGCTCTTAAAATCGCAAGTGGTGATGTACCACAAAAATTAGCGAATAAAGAAATATATCTTTTAGACATGACTGCAATGGTTGCTGGTACTCAATTTAGAGGTCAATTCGAAGCAAGAATGAAAGGGGTAATTGACGAATGTGCATCTTATTCAAATATTATTCTTGCAATAGATGAACTACACAACATCGTTGGCGGTATGGAACATGATAACTCAATGAACGCCGGAGATATGTTAAAACCCGCTCTATCTAACGGCACAATACAAGTAATTGGAGCTACTACTTTAAAAGAATATAGAAAATATATAGAAAAAGATACTGCTTTAGAAAGACGTTTCCAACCTATTATGGTTGAAGAACCTTCTATAGAAGATACAATAGAAATTATTAAAGGGGTTAAACACTACTACGAAAAACATCATAAAGTTGTAATTTCTGACGAAATGGTTAAAGATACTGTATATCTTGCCGAAAAATATATTCACGATAGATTTTTCCCAGATAAAGCAATTGATCTACTTGATGAGGCTTGTTCGAGAGTATATCTAGACAATAAAGTTTTAGGGCAAATAGAAAATATTGAACAAAAATTAAAGGAAGTTGCTGAAGAAATTGAAAGCGCCGAAGCTGAAATTGCTGAAAACGGCAATGACATAGCAGATTTTGAAAAAACTGCTAATCTTAAAGCTACCGAATGTTCTTTGAAATCTAAATTAGAAGAGTTAAATAAAAAAATTAAGAAATGTCATTTGACTTTCGATAACCTAGCTAAAGTTGTTGAACTATGGACAAAGATTCCAGTATCACGTCTTACTACTGCTGAAAGTGAAAAGCTTCTAAATCTTGAAACTAATTTAAACAAAAAAATAATAGGTCAAGAAAACGCTGTTCACTGTTTGTCTAATGCGATACTTAGAAAAAGAAGCAATCTGCAAGCCACTGTAAGACCTCCTTCTTTTATATTTGTAGGTCCTACTGGTGTTGGTAAAACAGCTCTAGTTAAAGCGTTAGCATACGAACTTTTTGATAGAGAAGATGCAATAGTTCGCTTGGATATGTCTGAATATATGGAATCACATAGTGTATCTAAACTTATTGGGTCACCTCCAGGATATGTTGGTTTTGATGAGGCGGGTTACTTAACCGAAAAAGTTAGACGTAATCCATATAGCATTATATTATTTGATGAAATAGAAAAAGCTCATCCAAGCATATATAACATACTACTTCAAATACTTGAAGACGGAAGATTAACAGATTCTCAAGGAAAAACTGTATCTTTCAAGAATACTATAATAATTCTTACTTCAAATCTTGGAACAAACTTTAAAAATGATGGCTTTGGATTTGCTAATGATAAAATTGAAAGTGATATGCTTGTAAACAAAGTTGAAAGTGCATTAAAAGACTACTTCTCACCTGAATTTTTAAACAGAATTGATGATACTATAGTATTTAACAAACTAACTAAGCAAGATGCTGAAAAAATAACTAGACTTCTTGTAGATGAATACATTAATGATGTTAATAAAAAACATTTAGATTTAGTCTATACAGATGCTTTAATTAGCTTTATAACAGAAAAAGGATTTAATGATAAATTTGGAGCAAGACCATTAAGACGAGCTATTACAAAACACATTGAAGACACTATAGCATACAAGTATATTAAAGGTGAAATTAAAGAAAAAACTTGTTACACATTAGATGTGGGAAATAATGTTGTAGTACTTAATGAATAGCTTTTTAAAAATATTTTATAGCAAAAAGTTGTAATCTGAAAAAACTCAAATTACAACTTTTATTTCATTTTTTATTTATTTTGCTATAAGTCTATACTATTTAAAAATCTTAACACCCCGATCCCAGATATAATATCTAGTACTGAGTATATTATAATTCCAAATCCTAATGCTTGTATAAGAATTGTAGCAGTCTTAAATGGATTACATATAATTGCAACGCCTATAGCAAACATGATAATAGCTAAAATTATATACAATCCACTCGTCCTTTGTCCCCATGCATTTAACTTTATAGCAACTTGTATCTTAGATAAACTTCCAAATACCATCCAAATGCCTATACATACAGGTAATATACTTGGTATTATTCCAGGATTAATAATTAAGAATAGTGCCGTCAAAATACATACAACACCTTGCACAAATCCCAGACTAAAAACATCGTGCTTGCTCTCAACTCTAACAAAATTAACTATAGTAATTACACCCCAAACTACTAGTAGCGTCTCAATTATATACGTAACTATATTTAATGTTATTATTGGATTTTTTACTAGTATTATCCCCACTATCAACAACATTAACGTAGATAATAAATTAATTATTGTTCCTCTTTTTAAAAACTCTCCCATTTCATTCACCTTAATCAAATTATATATCTTATTTTTTTACAAGTAAATAAAAAAATCACAATATGTGAAAATTCACAACTGTGATTTTTTATTCTAACTTTCTATATCTTCCATAAGAAGAATCAACTCTTCTATGTCATCCACTTCAATTCCAGCTTCTAATTGTTCTTTTATTCCCAGCCTTAACATATCGCTTGTAATGTCTGTTGTTTGGTAAAGTTCAAACTCTGCTGTTTTACCCATTCTATATATATTTACTAAATCATTTTCTAAAATTACTTTATAATGATTCATGCATTTGCCGCTATGTACCTTTTGATATAACAATACCCCCTCTTGTTCTCCAATAAGCCTATAACCTAAATCTTTTTCTTTTATTTCCTCTTTAACTTTAGTTTTAGTTGTAGCATTTTGATGTTCTACACTATCTATGCTATGGCCACAATCTGGATACACATCTGTAAATTTTACATCTACATCTATAATTTCTTCCTCATCTATAATTTCTGCTTGCTCATCATATATATATATACTATCCGTATTAGAAACTACAACATCTGGGCTTTTAATTTCTTCCTGACCCTCTTTGTTATCTCCTATTTCTACACCTATATATATGCCCACCGTCATAAATAGAACAAATATTGTTGCAACAAGAATTCTATACATATTTTCTGTTTTCATACAAACCACCTACACTCATATATTCTAAGCATAGTGTGGCTCAAGTGTTACCATATTATACATATACATATCAATACAAACTAAATTTTATTGCACCTTGCTTTTCTGTTTGGTATATCCAAACATTACTTTGTTTCAATGTTTTTATCGTCTCCTCATGTGGATGACCATAATATTTTTTTAATGCAGATATGATAACATTTTTAGGATTTATCTTTTGTATAAATTCTTCACTTGTAGCTGTTTTAGAACCATGATGACCCACTTTTAAAATGTATATATTTTCTATATTTTCATTTTGCTCTAACAATCTTTCTTCAGCTTCCATGGAAGCGTCGCCCATATATAACAATTTCTTTTCGTTTACTTTAATTTTGCATACAAGCGAATTTGCATTTTCCTCATCTTTTGACTTAATATACTCATTTGTTGGAAGTAATATTTCTATTTCAATATTTCCTATATTTATTTTTTCTCCCGCTTTTACTTGTTTACCTGTTATGTTATATTTATCTAGCAACCTTAAAAACTCCGTGTAATTATTGCTATTATTTTTAGGTTTAGCATATATTATTTGCCCTGCTTTATATCTTTGCAAAAATTTTTCTAGCCCATTTATATGGTCCTTATGCATATGTGAAATTACAATCGCATCAACTTTGGTTATATTATTAGCTTTAAAGTAGTTCGAAATAACATTAAATGCCACGCCTTCCCTCATTGAACCGATATCCACAATCACGCTGTCTCTTCCATATTTTATATATGACATATCCCCTTGCTCCACATTAAAAAAGTATACGTACCTGGAAATATATACAGTATAAATATTATAACCTATTACAAATACAATTACACATACACTTAATATTATTGCCACTATTTTTGAATAGTTAAGCAGTTTATTTAGACCAACTTTTATACTGTTATTTCCATTTTTGCCATCTGTATTTTTTAACTTAAAACATATAAATAGAATAAAAATAAACAAATAATACAAAATAAAAAATACAACTGGCATAGATACTAGATTTATCCCAAAAGAAATATTCTTAAACACTTTTGTTGTTTCTATTACGATCTTTACAAGCATTTCTGTTATTCCAAAAATTTTTGTGGCTACTCTAGGGATAAAAGATAACATTATTCCTATAGTTCCAAATATTCTAATCGGTATTGAAATTATACCAAGTATTAAGTTCGGTAGTATTATTGGAACTGATAGTCTATTAAACGATTGTATCTGAATTGGAAGTATCATAAGCTGTACCGCTATTGTTATTGCTATATTTTCTAATATGTATTGTGCTATTTTTTTCAAAATTTCGTTGCGCATATTATGTGTCATTTTACAAAACATTTTAGAAATATCCTTCCAAAACACAATAATGCCTAAACTCGCTAAAAAAGAAAGTTGCATGCCGATACTTAATATTGCATACGGTAATACAAACAATATTATTGCTAATGCTAAAATTAACGCAACATACTTCTTCTTTTTTATTTTTAACATATTACAAAGTATACTAATTATTAACATTATTCCAGCTCTAAGTACAGAGACGCCAAATCCTGTAAACAACATATATACTACTACACAAACAATTTGAATAACTCCTTTTAATATTACACCAACTCTATTTTGGTTTATACTCCCCCTTATTTTTCTTTTTGTTTTCTTATCTTTCCTCTTTACTCGAAGCAAAGTATTTACTATCATTATAAAAGATGTTATATGTGTTCCCGAAACGCTCATAAGGTGACTTACTCCAATAGTTTCAAAATCTCCTTTAATACCTTCATCTAAATCTGTTTTATCTCCATATATCATAGAGATGGCAAGATTTGCGTCTGTTTCATTCATGCTAGTTTGTATAATACTTTGAACATATTGTTTGAAGTCGTATATTTTTTTATTTGTTTTCTCTAAAAATGTAAGTTTATACTCAACCTCTACTGGGAAATCATAAGTATTAATTAGGCCATAAATATTATTAGAATAAAGATACAACTTGTAATTAAATTCACCTGGATTATTAAGTTTTTGTGGTACAGATATTTTACCTTTTATTTTTACTACATCACCATATTTGTACTGACTATATTGTGTTAAATCTGTTTGAATATCGTCATAAGAATTGTCATAAATGTTTAGAATAAATTTATCTTGTGTTTCTAATAACTTTACATTATATGAAACTTTAGTATCACTTTTGGATTTTAAACTTCGAATAAAAACAGTATACTCTTTTGCATAATTATCAGCTGTGTATTTAGACCTGAATAAATAACCCTTAAATAAAATAATTAGAATAAATGTAATAATTACAATGAAATAATTTTTGGATTTCATAAAACCTCTTTAGAAAACTCGAATAAAATAATAAATAAAAAACTGAATAAAACTAATCTACATGAACTTTAAAATAATTTTCGTATCTCATTCGTGCATCTATAAAATACAACAAATAGATATTATCTTGCTCTATTTTATATATAATTAAAAACCTATTATTTACAATATACTTTCTGTATTACCATGTCTTATGTTTAAATTTTACACTAGGAGTGGCATAAGGAAATGTTTCTAACACACTTATTGCTACATAAATTTTGTTAAGTATATTGTTTGTATACGAATTACTATAATATTTATTTCGATACAACACCTCTGTTAACATTATGTCAAAAGACGGTGCTACAATAATGCTAAATTCACCTAGCACCTCCTTACGAAGCATTCTAAAGGCCTCCCTGAATTCTATTCCTTCACCATTTGCTATTTCTCTCTCAGCTTTTTCAATTCCTTTTATAACTTCATCCATATCTAGATATTGCATAATGTCATCTAATGGCTCTTGCGTTTCAAAATAGTCTTTTGCTTCTTGCTCTGTTGTTGTTTCTTTTCCTTTTAAATTTTTCATACTATTTTCCTCCCTTAACGTTATTATATCTTACTTTTATCCATTGTCAACAAAATATTTTCTGTCGAATTATGCATATTTTTGCAATTCGTCAGTGTTTATTTATCTTCTTGCTGTGTATTATACTGTCTTGAATTTTATTTGTAAATATTTATGAAAACTTTTTCGAGCCATCTCTATAATATTTTTGGGTATATCTAATAACTATTAATATATACAAATATATATTTTTTCTTGCTATTTGAGCTAAATTAATATATACTTATGTTATTATTTAGGAGGGTTTTATGATAGAAATTAGATGGCACGGCAGAGGCGGTCAAGGTGCTAAAACTGCATCATTATTACTTGCCGATGTTGCTTTTAATACAGGAAAATTTATTCAAGGATTTCCAGAATACGGACCAGAAAGAATGGGCGCTCCTATAACTGCTTATAACAGGATAGATAATGAGCCTATACGTATTCATTCCAATATATATGAACCGGATTATGTGGTAGTTGTAGATGATACATTAATTGGTTCTGTTGATGTTACAAACGGCTTAAAGGATACGGGTGCGATTCTCGTAAATACTAGTCTTGAAGGTAGTAAAGTAAAAGAAATGTTAAAAGAATATAAAGGAAAAATTTATACAATTGATGCTTCAAAAATAGCACTTGAGACAATTGGTAAAAACTTTCCAAATACCGCTTTACTTGCAGCTGTTATTAAAATAACAGGACTTATGACAAAACAAGATTTAGAATCTCACATGCTAGATTCATTCAAACATAAATTTGAGAAAAAGCCGGATGTAATTGAGCCTAATATGAAAGCTGTACTTCGCGCTTACGATGAAGCAAGGGAGGTATAATATATGATAAACGATAAAATGAAAGCTCGTGATTTACCTATGGCTGGTATGATATTAGAACATGGCAACTCTGAGAGATTTACTACAGGTGAATGGAGAAATAAAAGACCTATACATATTGAGGAAAAATGCAAACATTGTATGATGTGTATTTTACCTTGCCCAGATAATGCAACTCTACATGAAGATGGTAAAAAAATGATTGGATTTGACCTTTCAAAATGTAAAGGTTGTGGCATTTGTGCTAAAGTTTGTCCTTTTGGTGCAATAGAAATGGTAGATGAAGGAGGTTGCGACAATGAGTAAAAGAGAACGTTTAAGCGGAAATGAAGCTGTTGCTTTTGCAATGAAACAAATTAATCCAGATGTTGTTCCAGTTTACCCAATAACGCCTTCAACAGAAATACCGCAATACTTTTCAAGCTTTGTGGCCAATGGTACAGTTGATACAGAATTTGTTGCTGTTGAAAGCGAACACTCTGCTATGTCTGCTGCAATAGGTGCATCAGCAGCTGGAGCTAGAGTAATGTCTGCAACATCTTCACAAGGTTTATCTCTAATGTATGAAATGTTATATATTGCAAGTGGAATGAGACTTCCTATAGTTTTAACTTGTGTAAACAGAGCTGTATCTGCTCCAATAAACATACACAACGACCATTCAGATTCAATGGGTGCAAGAGACTGTGGTTTCATACAACTATACTGTGAAACAAACCAAGAAGCTTATGATAATATTATAATGGCTGTAAAAATTGCTGAAGAGTGTATGCTACCTGTTATGGTATGCTATGATGGTTTTATAACATCACACTCTGTTGAAACAATAGAACTACTTGAAGATAAAGTGGTAAAAGATTTTGTTGGAGAATATAATCCAAAACATTATTTATTAAATCCCAATGAATATGTTTCTATGGGGCCACTAGATTTGCAAAACTATTTCTTTGAGCATAGAAAACAATTAGCTGATGCTATGATAGACTCAAAAGCTGTTATACAAAAAATAACTAAAGACTTTGAGCAAATCTCTGGCAGAAAATATAACTTGTTTGAATCATATAAATTAGATGATGCTGAAATTGGAATTGTTGTTCTTAACTCTACAGCGGGCACTGCAAAAGTTGTTGTAGACGAATTAAGAGAAAAAGGTATTAAAGCTGGTCTTTTAAAGCCTAGAGTGTTTAGACCTCTTCCATATACTGAACTCACAAATTCACTTAAACATTTAAAGGCTTTAGCTATTATGGATAAAGCTGACAGTATAAATGGTATGTCTGGTCCTATGTACAGCGAAATTGTAGCTGGACTTGCAAAAGGTAACATACTACTACCTACTTCAAATTATATTTATGGGCTTGGTGGTAGAGATGTAACAACTAAAGATATTGAAAAAGTATTTGAAGATTTAAATCAAGTTGCTAAAAATGGTAATAGTGCAAACAATACATATTACCTTGGCGTAAGAGACTAGGAGGTGTTTCATATGGCATATAGTTTAAAAGAAGTTGTAAATAACAAAGTTAGATTTACCAGCGGACATAGAATGTGTGCAGGTTGTGGTGCACCACCTGCAATACGTACAATACTTCGTGCAGTAAAACCTGAAGACGAAGTTGTAATAACTTCTGCTACTGGTTGTTTAGAAGTATCTAGTTGCATATACCCATATACATCTTGGAAAGATTCTTCATTTATACATTCCGCATTTGAAAATGCTGCTGCTACTTGTTCAGGTGTTGAAGCCGCATACAAAGCTTTAAGTAGAAAAAGTAAAATTAAGAAAAATACTAAATTTATCGCATTTGGCGGTGACGGCGGTACTTATGATATAGGATTGCAAAGTTTGTCAGGCGCTATGGAACGAGGCCACGATATGGTATATGTTTGTTACGATAACGAAGCATATATGAATACTGGTACTCAACGTTCATCTGCAACTCCAAAGTTTTCAGATGCTACTACTTCTCCTGTTGGTAAGATTTTAAAAGGGAAATCACAACCAAGAAAGGATTTAACTGAAATAATGGTTAAACATAATATCCCATATGTAGCTCAAACTGCTATGATTGGAAATTTCAAAGACATATATGAAAAAGCTGAAAAAGCAATTTATACTGCTGGGCCTGCATTTATAAACACCCTTGCACCTTGTCCTAGAGGTTGGGGGTATGAACCATCAGATTTAATACAGCTTGAAAAATATGCAGTTGACACTTGTTTCTGGCCACTTTATGAAGTTGTAAACGGTGTGTACAAAATTACATATAAACCTGCGAAGAAATTACCTGTTGAAGAATTTTTAAAACCACAAAGAAGATTTAAACACTTATTCGAACCAGGTAACGAATGGATGATACAAGAAATACAAGAAGAAGTAGATAAAAAGTGGAACTACCTACTTGAAATGGAAAAATTAACAAGCCAATAAAAAGTTAAAATATAAATATTTCATTAAAAGGACGATTAAATCGTTCTTTTTTTATTATTAAGCAGTTATTAATTTGTTTTTATGTATACTTTGTGATATAATAGTGCAATAATAATTTAAAGGAGTGAAACAAATGCCAAAACTCGATTCCCGGAATCGATTAACGATTCCACGCTTTTTCGTAGATAACGCCGATATAGATTTCTCAAAAGATGTCGCCGCCTTTCTTCGGTACAATCAATTCTTTTTAGGAAATCTCACCCCGCAAAACGAAGAGTACCGCTACCTTGGTATAATCCATTTGGATGAAGACAGAAGATTTGTTGTCCCTCGTCTTGCACGCAAATACTTAAATATATCGCCTAACGACAATATCATTTGTTGTTTTTGCCGGGGCAATATATCATTTTTCAAAGCATCATCTATTCTTAACACATTACATACAAAAAGTTACTAATTTGGGTTGGGCTATAAGGAGATATTATGTCAAAGATGAATTCGCGTTACCAAATAACGCTACCACAAACTATTATTAATGAAAGTAATATAGACATAAATCGTATGTTATGTCTTTATGTTTATAACGGTAATCTCGTTATAGACAATCCATCATCCATAAATTACTCTATTCCCTGTTTAGGGCGCATCACTTTAAATGCGGCTCATACTTTTACTATACACCAACATATTCGCTGCATTTTCAATTTTAATCCTGGAGATGAAATAGAATTTTCCATCTACAAGGGCAAGCCTACATTTAAGCGTATTTTGTAGTTATCACAAAATAATGTAATAATACCAGCTTTATATAAGGCTGGTATTGTTATATTATTTAAACTAAACACAAAAATTAATAAATAATTCCCATTTAAATTTAAGAATATAAACTATTCTTTATAACTAGTAGCCTTTACTCTCTATAGAATAATAACGCTATTGATATTATGTTTACCTTATGGTATAATAATACAGATTATATAGATATGAAGAAATACAATTGTCTTTCTTGATGTCAACAATTATCAACTATAAGTATTTAAAGGAGTATTCACTATGGCAAAAATTGACAATCAAAATCGGTTAGTTGTACCTAAAGACCTCATCAAAATTTCTCATACGGATTTTTCAAACGAGTTAAGACTTTTCGTTTGTGGCAAAGAGCTTTTCATAGACAATCCTTCTTCACAAAACTCCAAGCGTTACTGTCTTGGCGAAGTTCATTTAGACGATCACAATCGCTTCTTTGTTCCAAAACTTGCAAGAGAGCTGTTAAATCTTAAGTCGGGCGATAACATTAGCTTTTATGTTCAAAACAATAGAGTAACTTTTAAAAAAGTATTCTATATCCCCGAAAACAGGTAATTATAGAGGTAAATAAACTGAACTGAACCCAAAATGTTAGACACTTTTTGGGTTCAGTTCAGTTTGAAGTGCACCCAAAATGTTAGACAAAAATGTTTAACATTTGGGGTGCACTTTAAACTGCTCTCTTTTTTGTTTACTTATTAATATTACTATTATAAATTACTGTTTAAGGTTCTAACAAAGATAAAGCTACTTTCTTCTTATCTAATTTTATTTCAATAACATAACAGTCAACAATATCTCCAACACTAACAACTTCCAGCGGATGCTTAATATATTTATTTGTAAGTTTTGAAATATGTGCCATACCATCATTCTTTAATCCTATATCTATAAACACACCAAAGTCTACAACATTTCTAACTGTTCCTTGAAGTTTCATACCTACTTTTAAATCTTCTAGCTTTAATATATCACTTTTAAGAAGTGGTTTTTCAAAATCATCACGAGGATCTCTTGCAGGTGATTTTAACGCCTTTATAACATCCTCTAACGTATATTTATCCGTTTTTAACGTTTCTTCGAGTTCTTTTGCATCTGTTTTTTCTAACGCCTCAATTAACTTCTCAGAGCCTATATCTGTCACTTTCATTTCTAACATTTTCAATATTGCTTCTGCTACACCATAACTTTCTGGATGTATTCCTGTTCTATCCAATGGATTTTCTCCACCTTCAATACGCATAAAACCTATCGCTTGTTCATAAACTTTATCGCTTAAAACTTTAGATTTTTTAAGCTTTTCTCTAGACACTATTTTACCGTTTTCATCTCTATATGAAATTAGTTTATCTATTGCTTTTTTGTTCATTCCAGAAACATATTTTAAAAGTTCTCCACTTGCTGTATTTATATTTACGCCAACCATATTAACTGCTTTAGATACAACAAAATCTAATGATTCATCTAACCTTTTTTCTGGTACATCATGTTGGTATTGTCCTACTCCAATAGATTTAGAATCTATTTTAACAAGTTCAGATAACGGATCTTGAAGTCTTCTTGCAATAGAAATTGCACTTCTTTCTTCAACGTGTAAATCTGGGAATTCACTTATTGCAAGTTTCGACGCCGAATACACACTTGCCCCAGCCTCATTTACTATAATGTACTCCACTTTTCTTTTTGCATCTTTTATTACATCCACAATGAAAGCTTCACTTTCTCTTGAAGCGGTACCATTTCCTATAGCTATTATATCTATATTAAATTTATCTATTAAGTTTAATACATGCAATTTTGCTTTTAACGTTTCGTTCTTTGGTTCATGAGGATATATAACAGATATATCTAAATACTTACCTGTTCTATCTATTACTGCAAGCTTACAACCAGTTCTAAATGCCGGATCTAGACCAAGCACAGTTTTATCTTTCATAGGTGGTTGAAGTAATAGTTTCTCTAAGTTTTTAGCAAATACATTTATTGCAACTTCACTGCTTTTTTCTGTTAGCTCTGAACGTATTTCTCTTTCAATACTTGGAGCAATAAGTCTATCATAAGAATCAACTATAGCTTCTTTAACTGTATTTACTACAAATGAGTTTTTATTTTTTATACTGAACTTTTCTATATGTGCTAATATATCTGTATTATCTACAGCTATTGCTACACTTAAAACGCCTTCTTTTTCCCCCCTATTTAATGCAAGTACTCTATGCGGCTTTACATGTTTTATAGATTCTGAATATTCATAATACATATCATAAACATGATTTTCATCTTCGGCATTTTTCTTTTTCTTAGACACTAATGTTCCAAAGTTATATGTATATTTTCTAATCCATCCTCTAAATCTACTATTATCGCTTATATTTTCGGCAATTATATATTTAGCTCCTGTTAGTGCTGCTTCAACTGTTTCAACTTTATCTGTAATAAAATCCTTTGCTAAATTTTCTAACGAACCGTTTATAGGAAATTCTAATATCTTATCTGCTAATGGCTGTAATCCAAGCTTAATCGCTTCAGTTGCTTTTGTCTTTTTCTTTTCCTTAAATGGTCTATATAAATCTTCAACCTCAACAAGCTTGGAAGCTGCCATAATTTCTTTTTCAAGTTCTTCTGTAAGCATTCCCTTTTCATCTATAAGTCTAATAACGTCTTCTTTTCTTTTTAAAAGATTTACTTGGTATTCATACACTTCGTTAATACTTCTAATTTGTTCTTCGTCAAGAGCACCCGTTGCTTCTTTTCTATATCTAGCTATAAAAGGGATTGTATTTCCTTGTTCTAGTAAATCCAAAACACTTTTTACTTGATTTGTTCTTACATTTAAATTTGCTGCTATGCTGTTTATTATTTGTTCATTCATATTATACCTCTTCTTTCCATGCGTATTATATAACTATTGCGTGGATTTGTCAAATGTAGTTCGTTTACATAAATTTGCTTTTTGGCCTAATTTATGATATAATTATGTTATATTAAATATAAAGATGGAGGTCAACACTATGTCCACTAACAAAAGAGGAGATTTCCTCAGAGAGAAATTAACGTTCTGGTTATTCGTACTTGCCGCTTGTTGCATCGTACTCGTAATCACAACACTCATCTACAACGAATCCGCAATCACCTATTATAGCATTGACAGTATTCCCGAACCTCACAAAAGCGAAATCATTTTCATGCGGCAAAACGGTTACACTGTAGCTTCTACCTGGTTTTACAATTATGATTTTATAGATGGAGATTACATCGTTAACTTTGGCTTCTTCTATAACTTAGCTTGGCTACTTGTAGTTGCTACCACTTGTATGTCTGTATTTTATGGCTATTACTATTTAGAGTATCTTGTAAAGAAACATCGTACTAAAGCAGGCAAAAGACAAGTTAATCACATAGTAGCGGTGTACCAATTTGAAAAAGAAATGCGCAATTACAGATTCCAGAAAAACAACAGCCTTTAAAAGCACAAAACACTTCGGATAAATTCCGAAGTGTTTTATTTATTGTATTTTTAATTTAGATTAAACAAGTTCAACTGTTGCGCCTGCTTCTGTTAAAGCTGCTTTCATTTTTTCAGCTTCTTCTTTAGCTACGTTTTCTTTAACTGTTGCTGGTGCTCCATCAACTAAATCTTTAGCTTCTTTAAGCCCAAGACCTGTAGCTTCTCTTACTGCTTTGATTACTTGAATTTTGCTAGCTCCTGCATCTTTAAGAACTACGTTAAATTCTGTTTTTTCTTCACCAGCTGCTGCTCCTGCTGCTGCTCCACCTGCTACTGCTACAACTGCTGCAGCTGCAGATACTCCAAATTTTTCTTCGATTGCTTTTACTAAATCTGCTAGTTCTAAAACTGTTAAAGTTTCAACTTCAGCGATTATTTTTTCTATTTTTTCCATTTTAAAATCCTCCTTAAATTTCTATGTTAGTCTATTAGGCACTAACTTGTTCCTCGTTTTTCTTTGCTACTTGATCAAGTACTACTGCTAGGTTACGTATGTTACCGATAAGGGCAGAAGCAAGTTGAGTAAGTAGAACTTCTTTTGATGGTAATTTAGCAAGTTTGTTAACTTCTTCAACGTTTACTGCTTTACCATCCATGATTCCAGCTTTAAATTTATAGAAATCATGAGTTTTTGCAAAATCATATGCAATTTTTGGTCCAGTTGTATATTCTTCAGTTCCTATAACTACTGCTGTAGGGCCTTCAAGAACTTCGTCTAAACCTTCAATTTTTGCTTCTTTACAAGCAAGCTTAATTAAAGAATTTTTGATAACCATACATTCGTTACCAGCTTCTCTATATGCTTTTCTTAAATCCTTATCTTCATCAACTGTTATTCCTTTATAGTCTACGAAGAAAGTCATTTTAGCATTAGCAAGTTTTTCAGCTAATTCTTTAACTTGAGCTTTTTTTGCTTCTAAAACTTTTGCGCTTGGCATTTACAATCTCTCCTTCCTTTAGTCTAATTAAAAATACTGTTACCCATAAGGCAACAGTATCATATATCTCAATCTTAAAATAAGAATATTCACACGATTACTAATCACCTCGGTAGGATTTATGTTTGTACCTACTGTCTTGGGTAAATTCAATTTACGCTTATTATTATAATATATTATTTGTATTTTGTCAACAGTTTATGTTAAATTTCTTTAAGTCTCAGCATAATTTATTTTACCACCAATGAACATGTATAGACCTTTAGTAATACAATATATCAGGTGAAATTTATGTTAGTACTACAAAACGGTTCACTTGGACCTCTAGTTAACTTCTTACAATTGACATTAAAGGATTTAAAGCTGTACGATAATGAAGTCGATGGAATATTTGGAACAAACACATTAAATGCAGTCAAGGAATTTCAAGCAAACAATAATATAACAGCTGATGGTATAGTAGGCGAAACCACTTGGAATTTACTGTTACCATATACACAAGTTCCAACTACCATTCCATATGCTTATGATATTCTTATTCTTAATATTAAAGCTCTACTAAACAAATATACTTTTATTTCATCAGGCTCAATCGGAGATAGCGTAATGGATAAAGACATTCCATATATTAAACTTGGGAATGGCCCAAAACAATTGTTGTATGTCGCTGGCACTCACGCTAACGAATGGATATGCTCACCGCTACTTATGAAATTTGTAGAAGAATATGCTACTGCTTATGCTAGCGGTGATAAAATTTTCGATAGATTTGCAAAGGATATTTATGACACTTCTACAATATATATAGTTCCTATGCTTAACCCTGATGGTATTGACTTGGTAACAGGCACATTAGATAAAAATTCAAACGAGTATTTGAACGCAAGACAAATTGCCAGAAGATATCCTAGCATTCCTTTTCCAAATGGTTGGAAAGCAAATGTACAAGGAATTGACTTAAATCTTCAATTCCCTGCCCTTTGGGAACAAGCAAGACAAATTAAGTTTTCACAAGGTTATACTAGTTATGCGCCAAGAGATTTTGTAGGCGATTCGCCTTTAGAAGCTGTTGAAGCAATTGCTCTTTACGACTTTAC
The DNA here is from genome assembly GCA_045611765.1 of Clostridia bacterium. GTDB lineage: Bacteria > Bacillota > Clostridia > TANB77 > CAG-465 > UMGS1649. The sequence continues at coordinate 41,886 of JAZKXT010000012.1, read as the reverse complement.
TATGAATCACAACTTCGAACTTATGCTTACTTATCATTCACAAGGCGAGGTAATATATTGGAAATTTTTAGATTATAACCCACCTAACGCTTTAGAAATAGGAGAAACATTTTCAAGTCTTAGTGGATATTCTCTCGAGGATACGCCTTACGCCTCTAGCTTTGCCGGTTTTAAAGATTGGTTTATACAAACATATAACCTGCCAGCATATACAATGGAAGTAGGACTAGGTACTAATCCTTTGCCACTTTCCCAGTTCGATACTATTTACCAAGACAATATTGGTATTCTTGTCACAGCATCATTTTTAATATAACAATTTAATTTTGTATAATATAATAGCGCCCTAAATTAGGGCGCTATTACGCTTTAACCAAAATCTACAACAGGGGTATCTTTAGCATCATCATCCGCTTCAAAATAATCTGCGGACTCGCACCCCAACATACCTGCTACAATGCTTGTCGGGAACATCCTAATGGCTTTATTGTATTTTGCTACCGTTTCATTGTAATTCTGTCTTGCGATAGCAATCCGATTTTCAGTTCCAGCTAATTCATCCATGAGACCGACAAATTGTTCGTTTGCCTTGAGTTCAGGATAATTTTCTGTAATCACAAGCAGACGGCTCAAAGCAGAATCCAACTCATTGCTGGCTTTATTAATATCATCTACATCGCCAGTTTTAATACTTCCAGCAAGCTTTGCTCTTGCATCGGCAATCTGCACAAAAACTTCTTCCTCATGAGTAGCATAGCCTTTAACCGTTGCTACCAGATTGGGAATAAGGTCGCTTCGCCGTTGTAATGTTGTTTCGACTTGGGAGAATTGAAGTTTGACTTCTTCCTCCAGGTTTACTAGGTTGTTCTGTGTAGAAACAAAACAGATGACGACTACGGCTACAATAACCAAGATAATCACGAGCCACTTTGTAGAATTTTTCATAAAATATTCCTCCTAAATGATGTTATATTATGTTTTAATACACTTTAATTAACGCGAGGCTCCGCCACCACCTGAACGGCCACCACCGAAGCCACCGCCAGAACGACTTCCACCAGAGAAGCCACCATGGTAACCGCCACCGTACCACTCGTTATCTCCAGAACTTTTCAGAATTGCCACTATAAAGATAAGTGCAAAAACTACAATATATACCCATATTGGTGCATCATTTTTCTTATCTTCATCAACTTGCATTTCTTCCACATTTTCAAGTTCCACTTGATACTCATCCGCGATAACATTCAGTACAGCTATGACAGTATTCTTACTCGCAGTAGTATAGTCGTCTTCTTCGCGATAAGGTACAAAATAATCATCTAAAATTCTGCCGCATTTAGCATCATTCAGACAACCCTCTAAGCCTCTGCCAATTTCAAGTCTTACTCGTTTATCCGCCTTTGAAAAGAGCAACAAAACACCATTGTCTTTGCCTTCTTTTCCTATTCCCAAAGTATTAAACAATTCATTGGCATATTCTTCGATAGTATATCCGTTTAACCCTTGAATAGAAATTATAGCAAATTCAGCTTCTGTTTTTTCCTCTAGCTCTTTTATCATGAGGTTAATCTCAGCTTCCACCTCATCGTCTATGCAACTGTCTTGGTCATAGACATAGACGTTTTGCTTAAGTTCAGGCACAATAATGTTTTGCTTCTGCTCGCATCCAGAAAAAGTAATTACGAGCAACATCGATACAATTAACGCCGCCAAAACCACTAGCCGCTTTTTAATCATTTTGTCACATCTCCTTTTCAGTATTTTTAAAAACGTCTTGAGGAACCGCCGCCACCAGAACGACCGCCAAACCCACCATGACCGCTTGAATGAGTCCGAGATATTGTGGAATTATGCATAGCCTGTCTTCTGCGACGTTCAGCCTCTTCTTCCTCTTGCCTTTTTCTACGTTTACGCGCCTCTTCTTCCTCTTCATCTCGTTTAGCTTGCTTAAACAACTCTTCAATTTTCGAAATAGCAGAGGAATCTACATAACTTTTTGTTTCGCTGTCCAGGTCTTTGTAAAGGCACCTTGCACTTCTAAGTTTTGGCAAGTGGCTTGCGCGTGCAATGCCAACTATTGATATTATACTCAAAAGCTGTTTGGTAATCTCCGCGCCTTTCTGTTTGCGACGCTCGGTCTGACGTTGCCTGCGTTCCTGTTCAACCTTCTCATCGTATTCCCTTTTTAGAGTTCTAGAGGCCTTAAACAAAGTGTTAAATCTGTTTATATCTGATTCCAAATATTGAGCTTCATCCTGACTCAAAAAGTCTATTTCGTATTTTATACTTTCTAATGTTTCAATTAAATCTTTGTCAGGACTCAAATTTATAACAGATTCGATGAGTTTATCTACTCTTTTAGCGGTCTCTTTATCCTTGGCAACTTTTTCAGCTTGTATCATTTCTTCTACTTTTTTATCCGCATCCGGATAGATCGCAAGTATACGTGTATGCCAGTTTTCCATAGCATCCAAAGATTGCCTGGCTTCGTTTAGTTGATTAGATGACTTTTGCCTCTCCGAACTTAGCTGGTTAGATAATTTTTGGTTTTCCGCTTTCAAACTGGCGATAGTAGTGTTCCGAGAGTCAATCGTATAATTAAGAGTATCAATACGTTTTTTTAACTCTTGCACATATTCCCTTTTTTCTTTTTTCTTCTTTTTCACTTTAACCACGATGAGTACTATGCCCCAAATACTGGCAGTTGCAGTTACAATTATTAAAAGAACAAAAAGCACAGTTCCCCAGTCTACATCAATTTGAATTCCAAAGTTTGGTTTAGGATTGGCTTCAGAACTAATACACTTCTCAATCTCCGTAATAAAAGCTTCTTGAAGCGCTATCAAACCTTCATTAAACTTGTTTTCGCTAAAACTCGGAATTGCGTAGTTATCCATAAACCGTCCTGCTTTGACGTCGTTGATATAGCCTTCCATACCTCTTCCTACTTCGACACGAATTTCTCTATCCTCTGTTGCAAGAAGAATAAGAAGTCCCATATCGCCTTTGCCAATGCCATATTGGTTATACATGTTATACGCATAGTTTTCAATACTATCTCCATCCAACGACTTAATAGTTGTTATAACTACTTGTATACCGTCATGCTCATTTGCCAGTGTAACAGCATTAGAAACAAGCTTGTTTTTTTCGGTTTCAGTAAATACTCCGGCAAAATCATTTACGTAAAACTCCGATGTAGCAGCTGGAATAGTGGCAGCGGCGTACACAAAGATTAACGTACTTGCACACATCAGCAGTGCTATAAAAATTAAACTTAGTATCCGTAGTGTTTTTCTCATAAACATTCTCCTTTTACATTTTTATTTGATTTGTTTATACATTAGTTAAAATACATAATCTTCTTTCACCAATTGGTAATGGATACACTTTAATAACCGATTAATATTATACCACAATTTACATAATTTTTCAATTCTAAACATGATAAAAGCCGAAACTAGCGTCTCGACTTTACTTTTATTTATTTAAATCTTGTTCTATATTATCTATCAAATCTATTTCTCGTATTTCTATGTTTTGATTTTCCAATATTGGTATAATATTTTGTTTAATATCCTCAAAAGTGGCAATATTATATAAATTTATCTGAGTTCCACCTTTTAGTACTATAACGTATGTGGGATTATTAACAACTTCTCCTAAATTGTTTAGCGCACCATTTGCTTTATACACACAATAAACATCTTTGTAATTGTATTCAGTTCCTTTTATATCCAACAAATTCGAATTATCTTTAAAGTGTCCCTTAAAAAACGTCATATTTGTATTTGCGATAAGTACTGCAAATACTAAACTTGCTGCTATTACGAACTGAAGTAATTTGTTTATGAATTGTTCACGTTTTTCGTTATGTTGTATTTCTTCTAGCGCTTTTATTTCATTATATTTCTTCTTAAATAACAGCTTATATACTATTCTACGAGTAAAATATGTATGAACCATTGCTGTTATAAAAGCAGTAAAAAATATTATAATCGGAAGTTCATATACAACATATACCGCATCTTTAGAAAAGAAATATCTTGCAATATTATAGACTAAATCATAAATTGTGCACCATATAGGCATAAGAACAATCCACGCTAGGCACATAGCCACTAAACCCGTTTTCGCATTTTTAAGCTTCATTGCTTTGGCTAACGTATTCATGTCATCCCTAACAGGCGTTTGAATTTCATGGCTATTTAATTTCATATGTTCTACTAATCTCTGTTCATAATCTGTCAATTTACCCTTTAATTTTTTATATCCTTTTATAGATTTGTTATATTCTCCAGTTGTATAATTGATATATGAAGCCGCAGTAAATCTTGAAATATCGAGTACATAATACCACTCAAGCATGTGCATTAAGTAAAATGCATTGCGTGATTTTAAAATATCCTCTCTTAAAAACAATTTTATCTTCTCTTCAACAAGATTTTCTAATACCTTAATATTTTCCGCATTTTGACTTGTTTTTTCTATCTCTTCCTTATATCCTCTAAATGTATCCACCAAGTATTCTAAAACTTCCTTCATTTTATACTCAGTTGTAATATAGCTAAATGTATAGCATTTAAAATCATTCGGCTGTATTACATTTAGTAAATCATAAATCGAAAACTCTACTGGCAGTTTTCCATTTTCAAACATAAAACGCATTTCTATTGTAGATTTTGGAAGCAAAGCACTTATATTTATTTTGTACTCCAGTTTCAAAACAAAATTCTTAAACATTATACTTGCATCTACAGAGTGATAGCCCTTTGCTGGATTATTTTTTCTAAAAAACTCCTCGCATTTATAATTTACAACACCTTCTAATTGATTACTGTATTTCTCTGCTTCAACCTTAAATGTATCTACCAATTTCTTAATTAAATCTTCTTTCATAAACTTCACCGAAAAGAAAAATACCGCATGCTTTGCGGTACTTTCATTATATTTTTGTTGATATTTTTATTCCAGGTCCCATAGTTGTTGACAATGCAACTGATTTTAAGTAAGTTCCTTTTGCAGCAGCTGGTTTTGCTTTAACTATAGCCTCTAGTAATGTTTCATAGTTTTGTTTTATTTTTTCTGTTCCGAATGAAACTTTACCAATTGAAGCATGGATTATGTTGTTTTTATCTAATCTGTATTCAACTTTACCTGCTTTAATTTCAGCAACTGCTTTAGCAGTATCAACTGTAACTGTACCAGCTTTAGGGTTTGGCATTAAACCTTTAGGTCCTAGTATTTTAGCTATTCTTCCAAGCGCTGGCATCATATCTGGAGTTGCTACAACAGCATCAAAATCTAACCAACCTTCGTTAGCGATTTTAGCTATCATATCGTCGTCTCCAACGTAATCTGCTCCTGCAGCTTCAGCGGCTGCTGCTTTTTCAGATTTAGCAAGTACTAAAACTTTTTTAGATTTACCAGTACCATTTGGAAGTACTACTGTACCTCTTACTTGTTGGTCTGCTTGCTTAGAATCAACGCCAAGTTTAACGTGCATTTCTATACTTTCATCAAATTTAGCTTTTGGTAATTTTTCAATTAGTTCTAAAGCTTCATCGATTTCATATAATCTTGCTTCAACTTGAGCTCTGGCTTCTGTCATTCTCTTGCTTTTATTCACGATTTTTCCCTCCTTTGGTTTTAGCGAGTTATACTCTCCCATTTTTATTCAGTAACAACGATCCCCATTGATCTTGCAGTTCCTTTTATCATAGATACTGCTGACTCTAAAGAGGCTGCGTTTAAATCTTGCATTTTAGTTTTTGCAATTTCTTCAACTTGTGCAAGTGTTACTTTAGCAACTTTATCTTTGTGTGGTTTTGCTGAACCACTAGCTATACCAGCTGCTTTCTTTAATAGTACTGCTGCTGGTGGTGTTTTGATTATAAACTCAAATGATTTGTCTTGGTAAACTGTTAGCACAACTGGGAATATCATTCCTGCGTCTTTTGCAGTTTTCTCATTATATTCTTTACAGAATTGCATAATGTTTATTCCTGTAGGTCCAAGAGCTGGTCCAACTGGTGGCGCTGGGTTAGCTTTACCTGCTTCAATTTGTAGTTTAACAACATGAGTAACTTTCTTCTCTGCCATCTTTTTTCACCCCCTTATGTATGTTTAACATTATAAATGTTATTTACTATATTTTTTGTATTTGTTCAAAGCCTAGTTCAACAGTAGTTTCTCTGTTAAACATATTAACTTTAACAACGACTCTTTGTTTTTCCTTGTCTATTGATTCAATAATTCCAGGATAATTGTAGAACGGCTCTGTTATTATTGTTACAGAATCTCCTACTTCGAAATCTAGATTTATTATTTCTTCACCAATACCTAAGCTTATCATTTCTTTTTCTGTAAGTGGTAATGGCTTATCTCCTGTTCCTACAAAACTAAATACTCCTTTAATACTTTTTATTACGTACCAAGTTTCATCAGTAAGTATCATTTTAACAAGTACATAACCTGGGAATACTTTCTTTATAGATGTTTTTTGTTTTCCATCCTTTATTTCGATTTCTTCCTCCATTGGTATTATAATCTCTTCGATTTTGTCTTCAAGACCACGATTGGCTATAACTTTTTCGAGTGTAGTTTTTACTTTATTTTCATAACCAGAGTACGTATAGACAACATACCAATTAGATGCATTATCTTTTATATCAGTTATATCTGACATAAACCTCAACTCCTAACTTATCCAAGTTTTAATTAAATCCCATATTTTTGTGTCTGCCACTTCAAGTACAAGATCAATTCCAAGTACAACAACGGCTACCATAATAACTAATACCAATACCCATACTGTATTGTTTACTATTTGTTTTTTTGTTGGCCATACTACTTTCTTAAGTTCAGCCTTTGTGTCTTTAAAAATCCCCATAATGTTCACATCCTATTCATTATTTAGTTTCTTTGTGTGTTGTATGTTTTTGACAGAATTTACAGAACTTATTTAACTCAACTCTTTCTGTAGTATTTCTTTTATTTTTGCTTGTTTCATAATTTCTTTGTTTACATTCTGTACATGCTAATGTTATATTTTCTCTCATCTTTACGCACCTCCGAATTTTTTGCCATTTACATATGCTATACTAGTTTACCATAAACAGACAAAAAAGTCAACAAAACTAAATGTTTTTGTTGACTTTTTATTTAATTTTATTCTGTTTGGCCTTTAGAGAAATCCACTCTAAGGAATCGACTGTATCTTTTTGCAATCTTTGATGCAGTTTCAGGCGAATAATCTACCAACTTTTGCACAAGACTTTCAGACATGTACTCGTTACTAATCATATTACTCAGAATATCCATCACAAGGCCTTTTGCTAAATCCCCTGCTGTTACATTGTCGAAAATACACTGCAAATCTTCAGCGGATATATCTTCTTGTAATACTAACGCTTTGCAAACCCAAGGAGCTTTAATGCTCATCTGTTTAACTATCTTATGAATAGCATCAGCACTAAGAGGGCATTCAACCAGCACTTCCATAACTTGTTTGTTTTTCTCTCTATTTATCCACTTATCACAAATAGCATCTCTAATTTCTTTAGTAGTCTCCGGATTTTCAATTACGCTTATAACTACATCTGCATCATCGCTCATCGCTAATTGTGTAAGCACTGAAATATCATCTGTTTGACGTGCAATACACTCTACAGTACGAGAATCCAGTTTAGATACATCGAGCTTAATAACCATTTTGCTTCCTCCATTTAATTATATTTGGATTTATTTGTTTCCGAGACTACTATTATACCATACATCTATGTTAAATGCAAGTAAAAGCACTAGAAACAATAGTCTCTAGTGCTTTTGGCTACTTACCAAGAGTTTTTAATGAGCTCCCGGATAACTTCCTTATGCTCCTGAATAGTCGTCATTTCCTCATCAGAGAAAATTTCATGCAGCTTCTCAAGGCAAGCTGTATACAGCTTGTTCTGTTCAACATACTGTAACACCGCTTTAGAGTCCTTGACCAGTCCCCGCTGAGCCAGAAGATATGTTGTAGAGCCTTCCACAAGTTCTTCTTCAAAAAATCCCTCAGGCACTTTCGGCTTGATTGTGCCATAGAAATCCAGAATAATATGTGCGTTCTCGATGAAGTGAATCTTCATGTCTCGCACCGTTACAGGAGTGCACTCTGCAGCAACCTCTTCTTGTTCGGTCATGTTTGCCATGTCGGAAACGATATGTGTACCAGGGGTAATCAGCTCATATACGCTGGCAATGATGTAGGTATAAGGCATCAGCACATCCACCATATCACCCAAGCCGACCAACTGAAGTCCCTTACGACGATGCCGGTTATTGGAAATCACAGGGTTTTCGCCTTCGCGTCTCTCATCCCAGCGTAACGCACTCAGCATATTCTTTTCATCGATTCCGTTTTCAGGATTGGCCACATACGCTTTTCCTTGTGCCAAAGCCGTAATCACATAATCGAATCCATAGATGCCTAATGCATCATACAACTTTCTGTATTTTGCATGAGTGTATTCTTCCACCTGTTTCTTTGTGAGAAGTACCCTCGGGGTCTTCTTCGCATATTCACTTGCCAGATAAGTAGCCAGTTCTTTGGCATAATGGGAAGTGATTACACCATCGTAAAATTCAGCGATTTTACGCACTTCTGCGACATTGGAATCTCCTAGACGTTGATTTCCCTCAAGCCGGCTCATTGCAAAAAGAACTTTTTTTGCTTGAACAGGGGTCAAGAGGCAGAAATACTCAGCAGCCTTCTGATCAGCGATGATGGTAGCAACAGTTTTCTTCATAATTTAAGTCTCCTTTATTATTCAGCCCAATTTGGACATGTATTATTGAGCTCAAGCGAGCTCGGTTTAAAATCGCTTACATACTCATTATAGCACATTTCTAGAATTATGTCAACGCAGAGGCGACAAAAAACGAGAAACGCAACAGCATTTCTCGTCTTGTAATTTTATATATAAATTGCAACTAGTTTGTCCTTTATTGTAATAGGCAAAATATTATATGCACCTATTTCTTTTTTACTTAGTTTCACTACTTCGTATAATCCATATGGCCTATCTATGCTCATATTTTGAAATTCTTCACCATTTCCATTAGAAACTTTACCGTTTAAAATAGTTGCAAAGTAAAAACGTTCTTGTTTATTTAGCTCCTCGTTATACTCTTCTACAAACAATTCGTCTATTTGTATATCCACCCCAAGTTCTTCTTTAGCTTCGCGAATTCCGGCCTGTTCCCAAGTTTCATTTTCATCTAGTATTCCACCCGGTAATACGTAAAACGTATTTGGGCTGCCACTTACCTTTTTAGTTCTTTTTATAAAAACCAAATTTTCTCCATCTTCTATAATTAATCTTGTTGCTTTTTGCATAACATTACCTCTAGTGTACATGATCACAAGCTTTACAACAACCTTTGCATTTGACTACCTCATATTCATCTTCTCTTCCTGTTTTCTTTAAGTAATCTAATATTGCTGTTTTTACCGCTTCTTCAGCAAGCACCGAGCAATGAAGTTTTACAGGCGGTAATCCCTCTAACGCTTCAACAACCGCTTTGTTCGTAAGTTGTAATGCTTCTTTTATGCTTTTTCCTTTTATCATTTCAGTTGCCATTGAACTTGTAGCTATAGCGGCTCCGCATCCAAATGTTTTAAATGATATATCTTTTATAATATCATCTTCAATGTATAGATACATTCTCATTATATCTCCACATTTTGCATTTCCAACTTCTCCCATCGCATTATAATTTTCAAGTTCGCCTACATTTCTTGGGTTAGCAAAATGGTCCATTACTTTTTTTGTATATTTCATTTTACACTTCCTTTCTGATGACTTTTATACCACCGTATTTTATATTTTACAACATTTTAAGTTAAAAAGCAACTTTATGGTAAAAATGCATACATGTATGTTTTTACTTTCCAATTAATATGTTGTACAAATCAAATACATAAAAAGTGCGAGAATTGTTTTCCCACACTTTTAATTTATAATGTTTATTGCAAACTAGCTTTTCTTCGTTATTTTCACTGCTGTACCGGTAACAATAACTATCATATTATTAGCACCACCAGGAGAAGCAATGTTGTTTTGAATTCCTATAACCGCATCTGCACCAATAGCTTCTGCATTTGCTTTTATATGTCTTGTTGCAGTAGCTAGAGCCGTGGAGTATAAAACTTCTTGATTTACGAGTCCACCGCCAAAAATGCCACCGACTAAGTAAATATCTGTTCCGCTAACTATTCCAATATAATCAGATATATTATATCCTTCTATTGTATTCGTAGTAGTTAATATAACACCTTCATTGTTTTTCATGCTCTCATAATTATTTCCAACCACCATAGCATTCATTTGTTGTCTAGCGCTAGGTTGTTTACCCGTTTTTACTATAGGCGTTCCCACTTTTTTTGCCTTTGCCACGTTAGACGATTCATCAACATCTTTTTGTATAATCCCTAGAGCTTCTAGTTCCTCATTACTTGCCATTTTCCTTTTCCCCCTTTAACAATATATAATAATTATAAAAATATGGTATTTTTCCCAAATAACACATTCCTATAAATAATATCATTATATTAAGACCGCTCATCAAAAAATCAAAAGCACAAGTTGCTATAATTATGCCAGCAAACATTTTATTGGTCACAAAGTTATTCTTTCTATATAAAATATTAAACAAGAATAGAACTATTATTAAACATTTAGCAAAGTCGATTAAAGCACCTAACACATCATAAAATTCATAATAATAGCTAGATATACACCCAATTGTATTAACAATTAAATTTCTAAAGCTAAACAGCAATGGCGTAATACAAGTAATTATTAATACTATGTTAGCTACTTTTATACTTCCACTTTTTTTACACAATCTCCTATACATTATTGCAAAATAGACTATAAATCCTATCGTATCCTGACTGTAAAAAAGAATACTAGCAATATCCAATGAATACCCGGCAACCAATGGTATAGCAAGTATTAAACAAGAAGATATAAGTCCCAATAATGTAGATTTTTTTGTATCTTTTAAAATCTCTTTTATTTTTTCCATTTTCCTTCCCCCCTCTTTTGATATTATCATTTATGCACTACAAATTCAACCATACATTCTATTTTTGTTAGATAAATTAGCATTTAAAACATATACACAATTAATTCCCACGTATGTATACATCCTAAAGTCGTCATTCTTAAGCGACTTAGTTTACTTTCCGCAACACTGCTTATATTTTTTTCCCGAACCACATGGACAAGGTTCATTTCTACCAACAGTTTTTTCTATTCTAACTGGTTCTCTTTTTACTTGTGGTTGTGAATTTGTAGAGCCTTGTCTCATAGCATTCACCTCTGCCTTATTAAAACCTTCTACTTTGTTTATGCTTTGTCCGAGTTTGTTCATTGTAGCATTTGTATTATCAGCATTATATTTTACAGTAAATATAGCTCTTATTGTATCCTCTTTAATACTATTTGTCATCTCATCGAACAAATCAAAACTTTCCATTTTATATGCATCTACAGGGTTCGTTTGTCCATATGCTCTTAAATGTATTCCTTCTTTTAAATGAGACATATCATCTATATGAGCCTGCCATTTTTCATCAACAGTTCTTAACATCATCATTTTTTCAATAAAGTTATATTGATCTTTCAAGCCTTGTTTTACGAATATTTCTTTTCTTTCGTCATAAAGTTTAAATACCTTATCTACAACCTTTTGCTTAACTTCTTCTATATTGAGTTCTGCGTCCTGTTCAGGAACCATATTTTCTATTGCAAATAAACTTTGTAGAGTTGTATTCATTCCTTCTAGATCTACATTTTCATGCTTGTCTAGATGCGCCATATATAATTCAATTATACTTTCTATTTTGTTTTTCGTAATATTTTTTATTACATCCTCTATAGAATCACTATCTAGTATTTGTCTTCTTTGAGAATATATAACATTACGTTGTTTATTCATAACATCGTCATATTCCAGTACGCTTTTTCTTATGCTATAGTTTCTTCCTTCAACTCTTTTTTGAGCTGTTTCAATAGCCCCTGTAAGCATTTTCTGTTCTATCGGCATATCTTCTGGTAACCCCAACATGTCTGCTAAATATTGTACCTTATCTGAGCCAAATAATTTCATTAAATCGTCCTCTAGTGAAATATAGAAACGAGATTCACCAACATCGCCTTGACGTCCGGCACGACCTCTTAATTGGTTATCTATACGTCTAGATTCGTGACGTTCACTACCAATTATTTTAAGACCGCCAGCAGTAATTACTCTCTCCTTTTCATCCTTCAATTTATCTTTAAATTCTTTTTCTAATTTGTGATATTCTTCTCTAAGTTCAAGTACTTCATTATCTATTGTAGGTAACGGACTTGTTGCAAGCTCTATTTTTTCAAGCTCAACACCTTTTTTCTCCAATACTTTTCTTGCCATAAATTCAGGGTTACCCCCAAGAAGTATATCTGTGCCTCTACCGGCCATATTTGTTGCTATTGTTACAGCTTTATATTTACCAGCTTGAGCGACAATTTCAGCTTCTCTTGCGTGATACTTCGCATTTAACACTTCATGTGGTATTCTTTGGGCTTTTAGTAACTTACTTAATTCTTCAGATTTTTCAATAGAAACTGTACCAACAAGAACTGGTTGTCCTTTTTCATAACTTTGTTTTACATCTTCAACTATCGCATTAAACTTACCTTTTTCTGTCTTGTATACTACATCATTTTTATCTTCACGAACTACCGGCTTATTTGTTGGTATTTCAACTACATCTAGTCCAAATATTCCTTTGAATTCCGTTTCTTCAGATTTAGCGGTACCCGTCATACCAGCAAGCTTTTTATATAATCTAAAATAGTTTTGGAATGTTATTGTAGCAAGTGCTTTAGATTCCCTTGCTATTCTTAGACCCTCTTTAGCTTCTATTGCTTGGTGAAGACCGTCGCTATATCTTCTCCCTTCCATAATACGTCCAGTGAATTCATCTACTATTAGTATTTCTCCATTTTGTTCAATATAGTCTATATCTTTCTTCATTATGCCATAGGCTCTAAGAGCTTGGTTTACATGATGTGAAATTTCCATATTTTCTACATCTGTTAAACAATCTATTCCAAAATATTCTTCACATTTCTTTGTTCCGCGTTCTGTTAAAGCTGTCGTTTTAGCTTTTAAATCCACAACATAATCATATTCTTCATCCGACTCATCAAAATTCTTATTGTCTGACTCAACTATAATTCTAGGTTTTAATTTTTTAACCAACTTGTCTGTTTTTGTATAAAGTTCTGTAGATTCTTTACCAATTCCAGAAATTATTAACGGCGTTCTAGCTTCATCTATAAGTATACTGTCTACTTCATCCACTACAGCATAATTCAAATCTCTTTGAACCATATCCACTTTATTTAAGCACATATTATCTCTTAAATAATCAAAACCATATTCGTTATTTGTACCATACGTTATGTCTGATGCGTATGCAATTTGTTTTTGAGCCGGCGTCATGCCTGGTACAACAAGCCCCACTGTAAGTCCTAAAAATTTATATAGTTTTCCCATCCACGCACTATGATAAGTAGCTAAATAATCATTAACTGTTATAATATGTACACCTTTTCCAGTAAGGGCATTAAGATATGCCGGCAATGTTACAACAAGTGTTTTTCCTTCACCGGTTTTCATTTCTGCTATTCTTCCTTGATGAAGTATGATACCACCAATTAATTGTACCTTAAAGTGTTTCATATTAAGCACTCTGCTTGAAGCTTCCCTAACTACAGCAAACGCTTCAGGAAGTATATCATCTAATGTTTCCCCTTTTTCTAGTCTTTGTTTAAACTCCGGTGTTTTATCTCTTAACTCTTTGTCCGAAAGTTTTTGCATTTTTTCGTCCAATGCTTCTATTTTTTCTACCAAAGGCATTATTCTTTTTATTTCTTTTTCGCTATACGAACCAAATATTTTTTCTATTAATCCCATAATGTTCTCCTCTTTATATAATATGTCATACATTATATCACAAAAGTGTAAAATTTCAAAGAGATTTATACATTCTTTAATAGCTAGCAGCAGTCAGGTCAAGTTTTATGTTGACTATTTTCTCCTTATGTAGTATAATATTTATGTGGATAGCTTGCTATCTTTAAAATAATTTTTATGGAGGTTTTGTAAATGATTGACATTTATGTCAAAAAGCTTATCGCGCGGTTGGGCGAGCGCGAGTTAGTCGACTCTTCAGCAGAAGAGATGCAATGTTTTATCGTAGATAGGCATCGCCCCAGTTTCGAAGATGAAAATATCCTGTGCATCAAATTTATTCAATCCTACAGTCCATCAATGGAATTTGCCGAAGAATCTTCATGGTTTATAAACCCATGCTACGTCAAAGATTTATCCGCATGTGACGGTTGGGCTTCTGAGGTCGGTCCCGATTTCTTAGAAGACATGTATAGGTCTCTTGCGTCTTCAAGCGTCGATGATGAAGTAGCCATGGAGTTTGCGGCAACGTACGGATATTCCCCCAAAGAATCCTATGGGCCAAAAATGGCTGCAGAATTTTTACCTGAACTTTTGATACTTCAGCCTCAATATCCTGAAATATGCATGTTTAGGCAATACGAGCAGTTCCACAGCGAACTCATGAAATACAATTTGACAGCACTTCACCACGAAGAAAAGCTCAAACTATTTGCACAGTACTTCAAGTACGATTGTATATCCAAAAAATCCAACATCATCTACGACTACTGGAAGACTCAACAAAGCTAACACAAAACAGCCAAGGCGAAATTTCGTCTTGGCTATTTTCATGTTTTTTATCATAATATTTTCATCTTATGAATAGTATTTAATAATTAACTTTTGAGGTGAATTATGTTTGTTTTTAATATGAAATTAAATGTAAAAAAAATATTAATTATATCCGCTGTTATTATTGTTATAGTTGCACTTTTTTTTGAAATAAATAGTATGCTAAAAAACGACTCTTCTACCGCATTCGATTACGTATTAAACGAAGAGAATTTTACAGAAACTTTAAAAAGTGTCCATGACAATATAGACGGCAATGTTGGAAAAAGCATAAAACTTTCTGGATTTGTATTTAGGCTTCCAGATTTTAAAAGCAACTACTTCGTTTGTGGAAGGAACATGTTGCTAGACGGCGAAGAAAAAGTGGTGGGTTTTCTATGTACTCACAACCAAAATATCGAGCTTGCCGACGCTGAATGGGTAGAAATTACTGGAACTATAGTTAAAGGTTATTACACCACAGATATGCCTGTTATAGAAATAAAAAGCATAGATAAAATTACAGCTCCAGCTAATACATTTGTAAAAACACCAGATTTTTTAACTAATTAAGTTATAACTGTTATTTTTATTTTCTTTTTATGATATAATTTTTATGAGGTGTTAATAATGAGCAAATTAAAGTGGAAACCAGGCACTATGGTATATCCATTACCGCCAGTTATGGTCTCTTGCGGCGATATGGAAAATAGCAATATACTAACTATTGCCTGGACCGGAATAATATGTACCGACCCAGCAATGACATATATATCTGTTAGAAAAGAAAGACATTCTTACGATATTATAAAAAACAGCGGTGAGTTTGTAATAAATTTAGCTAGTAGCAACTTAGCACGTACAGTAGACTTTTGTGGTGTTAAATCCGGAAGAGACATAGATAAATTTAAAGAATGTAACTTATCTAAAGAACCTGGTTCTGAAGTAAACGTTCCTATGATAAAGGAATGTCCTATAAACATAGAGTGCCGTGTAAAAGAAATTAAGGAACTAGGCACACACGATATGTTTATGGCTGAAATATTAGCTGTTAATGTTGATGAAAAATATCTGGACGAATCTGGTCGTTTTGATATGGAATCATGTAATCTTTTAGCCTACTCACACGGTCAATATTATTCTCTTGGTGAGCGTCTTGGGAGATTTGGATTCAGTGTAGAAAAAAAGAAAAAGAAATAGTTTAGATAACCATTGAGAATAGATAAAAATATAACTCCGCTATAATAGCGGAGCTTTTTGTATAAAATATATCTTAAATTAATTTAATTAATCTAAGGAATTAGCATAATCTTTCATAGTCTTTGCATCTATTGCTTGTGTACCTGCAGACTCACATATTATAACAGGTTCCAGATTTAATTTTTTTATAGCTTTTATTACCTCTTTATAATCCGGTCCAAATCCTTCATCTGCAAAAGTAACATGATTTTTTTCACCACCATTTACGGTGTACTCCATCTGACTCATATGGCTGTGAAAGTGTTTCATTCTTTCATATCCCAATTCGTCTATATACATTTGAAGCTCTTTTTCAAAATCTTCACAGGTCCTTAACGCTCCAATATGTCTACAGTAAAGATGTCCAAAATCTATCGTAGGAATTAATCTTTCATCTACTTTACACATCTTGATTATTTCTTTACTATCTCCCAATTGATTTATCTTACCCATAGTTTCAGGACATATTGTTATATCTCCTAATCCCAGCCTATCCGCTTCATCTAAAGCTCGCTTTAATAGTTTGCAGGCACTTTCAACTGCATATTCTCTATCTAGTCCTAATAACGCTCCAGCATGAACAACCACTCTTGTTGCCCCCATTTTCTTTGCTGCTGCCATAGAATCCGTTATGTATTTTATCGTACTAATTTGTTTTGCTTCCTCCTGTGTAGATAAAGAAATATAATATGGACTATGCACACTGAGAGAAATATTATATTTTTCTGCCTCCTGTTTTATTTTCGCAGCCTTTTCATCAGAAACCTTTACTCCTCTAGAGCATTGATATTCATATGCATCAAGTCCTATTTCACTTAAGTATTTAGGCATTTGCTCTGAGTTTTTATATCCTGCTTCATAAAAGCTTTCTGCATTTCCAGCCGGTCCAAATTTCATACGTTCACCTCTTTTTTAATTTATTATTTTAAACATTATATCTGTAAATCCATTTGCAAGCCATGTACATGCATTAAAATATGCATCTAAAAACGGTTCTGTACCAAAGAATATTATGAGTATGGTTGCAATTACAATATATGGTCCAAAAGCCATATATTGAGACTTTTCTGTTTTACCAGTCACAATCAATACAATAGCAACTATCGCTGCTAAGAAAAATGCCATCACTGTTATGGTTAATATTACTTCAGCTTGAGAAAAGAAATCCATAATACTTATAGGTAATGCTTTTATTCCAAACATTAAGCCAAGACCTGTCATAAGCTTAATATCTCCCATTCCCATTCCTTCTTTTCCAAAAACAATTTTAGAAAAGAGAGCAATTAGAACAAATATTAATCCGCCAAGCAACATCCCTATTAAATGTCCTAACCAGTTTGTATAATCTATAGCTGTTACTATTATTCCTAGTAATAGCACTACTACTTGTACCGTGTCTGGTATAAGTTGCATCTTAAAATCTATAACTAATGCTACTACAAGCATAGATATTAGCATCATATATATGTAGGCCATATATGTAGGTGCTACAAAATATATTGTTAAATTGAATAATATACACAATACTGCGCTATATATATAGTCGAATTTAAAACCCGTTTTTAATGTTTGTATTAATTTTTTTATAGCGTCATCATCTTCAATTATTTCAGGTAATCTTCTAATTAAATGCGCTGTAACTTGTCCTAGAATAAGTGCTAGTACACTCGCGATTATATAATTAATCATTCTTATCCTCTTTCAATTTCTTAAGTATCATTTTTTCAAATGGTCTTTTCAGCATAGTAAAAGGCCCCTCTTTTTTGTTTATTGGATTAACAAGTATAGATTTAATACCAAATCTATTTGCTCCCAAAACATCAGTAAATACTTGATCACCGATCATTATTACTTCTTCCTTCTTTAAATCAAGTAAATTAAGCGCCATTTTAAAACCTTTTGTGCTAGGTTTCTTTGCAAAGCATAGCCCTAAAACCCCCAAGTCTGACATTATTTTTCTAACTTTTTTAAGGTTTACACTATTACTTAATATACATATTTTGTATCCTAGTTCTTTAGCTTCTTTTATCCATTTATAGCATCCTTCGGTTATGCCTTTACCCATAGTTGCTATTGTATTATCTACGTCAAATATTAATCCTTTTATATTATCTCTTTCAAGAAGTACAAAAGGTATTTTTTCCACACTTGCTACTCTATATGTTGGTTTAAATTTTTCCACGTTTAATCTCCTTTTTTCCTTTACAAAGTATATTATCATTTAATGAAACATTTTTCAATTATATCATTGAAAAAAATATATTTTATGATATACTTTTTATGTAATTGTACCTAAATTAGGCAATTAAGAAAGGAGTGATAAATTTGGATACAGTTTACGAAGAACTTAAGTCTCGTGACCTTATAAAGCAAATAGCTTTCGAAGATGAGTTTCAAAAATTAGCAAAGGAGGAAAAGTTTTCAGTATATCTAGGCATAGATCCTACGGCCGATAGTATTCATATTGGTCACTTTATACCTTTAATGCTTATGTCTTACTTTCAAAAACATGGGCATAGGCCAATACTTCTTATGGGTGGCGGAACTGCTTTAATTGGTGATCCATCTGGTAAGTCAGATATGAGAAAAATGTTAACTCGTGAAGACATTATGAATAATGTTGAGAAGATAAAAAAACAAGTTAGCAAATTCGTTTCATTCGAAGGCGAAAATGCAGCAATTATAGTTAACAATGCTGACTGGATTTTAAATCTAAACTATATGGATTTCATCCGTACATACGGTGTACACTTTAATGTAAACCAAATGCTTGATGCAGAATGTTTCAAAATGAGAATGGAAAAAGGTCTTACTTTCTTTGAACTTAACTATATGTTAATGCAAAGTTATGACTTTTTAAAATTGTTTGAAACAGAAAATTGTAGAGTACAAATTGGCGGAGATGATCAGTGGTCAAATATGTTAGCAGGTGTATCTTTAATTAGAAAAATACACAAAAGCGGAAGTTTCTGTTTAACTTGCCCATTACTTTTAAATTCTGACGGAACTAAAATGGGTAAAACAGTTAAAGGAGCATTATGGTTAGACCCAGAAAAAACTACGCCATACGAATTTTACCAATACTGGAGAAATGTTGGAGATAAAGAAGTAAATCAAATACTTAGAATGCTTACATACCTTCCAATGGAAGAAGTAAATAGACTTTCAAATCTTGAAGGTGAACAAATAAATGAAGCTAAGAAAATAGCGGCATATGAAATAACAAAATTAGTTCACGGTGAAGATGCTGCAAATGAAGCTAAGAAAACTTCTGAAGAATTGTTTGAAAATAGAAACAACGCTGAAAATATGCCTCAAGTAGCACTCGACAAAAATAGTTTTATAGATGATACAATATCTTTACTTGATGTAATGGTTGCATCAAACACAGCTAAATCTAAAGGTGAAGCTAAAACTTTAATTTCTCAAGGTGGTATTTCACTTGATGATGAAAAAGTAACAGACATTTTCCACAAAATCCACATGGATTCATTTGAAAAAGGTTACGTAGTTCTAAAAAAAGGAAAGAAAATATTTATAAAACTTATTGTTGAATAAGATTTGACCCCTAAATTCATAATGAATTTAGGGGTTTTGTTTAGTCTCCTAGCATTTCTTTAATCATATCGTATGCATCCTTGGTTGTTTCGGCAATCTTATCCTTTTGCTTGTCAAGCCAACCGGGAACATTCATTATGTATTTCTGGCCATTTCTAATCACAGTTCCCACAACCGCACCGCAGCACGGAGGATCAATTAGTATAACATCAAATGTGTAAACTCCCGGCTTAATCCGCTGTTTGAAAATAACCGAAATACTTGTAATGTTGATATTATTATTCATAATCATATTATCTTTCCTCCAAATTTTTTTCAGATTTATTATTTTACACACGTATATTATATCATATTTTTATGTAAAGTTCAATGCTTTTAAATTAATGCTTTTAGTGTTTTGTTCTAAATACAAATGTTATAAAGAATATTATAGCACTTATAACAACTATTGTTGGTCCTGTTGCTATCTCAAATACAAATGATAATATTAGTCCAGATATTCCACTAAATAATGAAATAAGTACTGAATAAATTGTATATTGTCTCATATTACTAGATATATTTCTACTTGCTGCCGCTGGAAGTATTAATAATGCATTAATTAATAATATTCCCACCCATTTTATAGTAAGCATCACAATTACTGCTATAAGCACACCAAATATATTTTCTATGAGTGTTACATTTATTCCTTTACTCTTTGCTAAAGTTGGATTTGTACTTGTTACTACAAGTTTGTTACATAATTTAAACCATATTACTATCGTAGTCAAAAGAATTATAGCAAGAAGTAATATTTCTTGTAATGTTACACTTAAAATATCTCCTACTAAATACTGTGAATATTTATTTATACCACCATATTTAGACATTAACATTAAACCAATAGCAACTGCTGATGATGAAAATACGCTTATTATGGTATCGGTAGATGCTGTTTTTTTGTTCTTAATATAGTTTAATAATAATGCGAACAATACCGCGAATATTATCATTGATATAGAGTAGTTGCTTACTCCTATTATAGTTCCTAACGCAATACCTGTTAAGGCTGAATGTCCTAACGCATCTGAGAAAAATGACATTTTGTTATTTACTATCATGGTACCAACTATACCAAATAGTGGTGCTATAATTATTAATGCTAAAAATGCATTTTTCATAAATTCATATTCCATAAATGAAAATGGTATTATTGTCTCAATTATATTATATATTACTTCCATAACTACACCATCCCCACTTTAAATTCTTCCATAAACTCTGCTGATGAAAGTACCTCTTCTGGAGTTCCAGTTGTTAATACCTTTTTATTTAAAAGTACAACTTTATCTGCATATTCACGTATATATTCAAAATCGTGTGAAACAAGAAGTATTGCTATATCATGTTTTTCTTTTATTTTCTTTATTAATTTATAGAATTCTTTTTTACCTTTTGCATCTATTCCACTTACAGGCTCGTCCATAATTAACAATTCTGGATATGGCATTGTTGCCATTGCAATTAAAACTCTTTGAAGTTCACCACCAGACAAATCACATACTCTCTTATCTATAAGCTTATCTGCACCAAATTCTTTTAAATGAGTTTGTATTTCTTCATATTTTTTCTTAGACTTTCTAAAAAATACTGCTGGACCTTTTGTAGAACTACAAATCAAGTCATATACACTCATTGGAGAAGATTCTACTTCAAGCTTCTGCGGCACATAACCAATCGTAAGTTTTATATGTCCTTCATGTTTACTTGTAAAACTTACATTTCCTGTATATTCTCTTTCATCAAGCATTGCTTTAATTAATGTAGATTTACCCGCTCCATTTTTACCTACAAGCATTGTTATTTCATTACAATGCAAATGAAGTGATACATTATCTAATATTTTGTTATTATCTATTTTTACTGTAAGCTTGTCTATTTTAGTACAACAATGATTACATTTTTCTTTCATAATATTCCTTTCTACTTTAAAGTTTCTTTAAGCACCCTCAAGTTTTCCTTCATTATATTTATATATTCATCCTTTTTATTTTCACCAGAAGTTACAGGATTTAATGTGTATACTTTTGCTCCCGTTTCTTTAGCAATAGCATCTACAATTTTCACATTATATTCTGGTTCAACAAATATTGCATGAACATTATTTTTCTTTATTCTCTCTACAAGTTCTGCTATTTCTCCAGCACTTGGATTTTTACCGTGTTCGTTTTCTATAGTTCCAATTACATTCAATCCATAATCCTTGGCAAAATAATCGAAAGTATTGTGAAACGTTACTATATTTTTATTTTTAACACTACTCATAACACTTCCAATTTCTCTTTCTAATTCTTGTAATTTCCCTATATATGCCTCTGTATTTTCTTTATACTTGTCCATATTTACACTGTCTATTTTCATGAGCCTATCACAAATATTTTGTACTTGTCTTATATAGTTTCTTACACTTACAAATATATGCGTATTTATTTCATGACTATGGCCTTCGTGGCTATGATGTTCCTCATCACATTCATTATGTATAACATCTATTCCTGTTGATGAATCAATTATGTCTAAAGCATTAAAATTAGATATAACCTTATCCATAAATCCTTCCATTCCTGCCCCATTTATAATTAAGATATCCGCCTTTGCAAGTTTAACAAGCTCTGTTGTGCTAAGCACATAATCATGTATGCACCCGCCCATATCACTTGTTAAATTTTTTACAGATATGTTATCTACTCCATCTGTTATATTAAGAACCGCTATATACATCGGATAAAAAGATGTTACAATATTAAATTTTGTTTCCTGTTCTTCATTTACATTTATAGCAAATACTGTTGTTATAATTAACAGTGCTATAAATATACTTATCATTATAATTTCACTTTTCATTTCTATCTCCAAATCATATTATACACCATTTCTACATTTTTGTACATATTTTGTGACATCGGTTGACAAAAAGCGCTAAAAAATGACCACAAGAAATTATCTTGTAGTCATTTTATTTAATTGTGTTATATATATCATTTGGTGGTATTGTAACTGTTGGATAAGCGAAGCAAAATGTGAAATAGATTGCTTCCGACCAACAGTCCACACGAGATAAGCATACTCCCGCAATAAACAGTGTAGCAATTAAGGTTGTAGTAGCGACTGTAAGCATCATTTTCCATTGTTTCCATCCTTTGTCTACAATAAAATAATACTTTAATAGTGTAATTACAAACCATGGCGCACTCATCATTACGCTTCTATATAGCCAATCATCATAGGCAAACACTAACTTGTGCATTATGCTCACAATAACAAAGCTTGCACACGCACAACATAGCCCAACTCCTATCCGCTTTAACCATTTTTTCATAATATTTTCTCCCTTAAGTTTAATATTTTTTAATTTGACAAATTTGTTTAATTCTCTCCCACTAAATTCCTTTATATTATAAACTAAAAGTGGCAAAAATCAATTGTCTACAACTAGCTTCCTTACCTTAGCTATACCTAGAGTTATAATTGGAACAAATAGTCCTAATGCCAAGCTTATTTGAGACAAGTATTTTATAAATATTACCTGCAAAGAGAAGTAATTGTTAGCTATAATCGAGGCAAGTATCAATATTATAAATACTATAGGTGTTACAGCTATTCTTCTTTCAGATAATCCAAATTTTTGTTTACAAATATTACTTGCAATAAGGACGTTATATGCAATAAGGACAAAGTCTGCAACAACCCAAAACGTAATAAATAGCGCTTCAATTCTTTCCAATACACCAAATAAATTAATAACTTTTAGTGCCATAAAGAATGGTTGTGATAGTGTTGGTAATAAATCTTCACCAAAGGTTCCTAGTGTAATAATTATTCCAAATAGTCCAAGAATTGCTGTTGTTATAGCTGCAAACATTCCTGTTTTTTTAATATTTTTTTTGTCACTTATTTTATCACCAAAAAACATTGAAAAAGTAAACATGTTAAATACATTTGTCCCTCTCAAAATTCCTATTGCTATTCCTTTCACGTTGTACGTTGTCACAGGCCAAAAATTACTAAACTTAAAATTAGGTGACGCTGTTATTAAAACAAATACAATTATTATCATAAAGAGTTCTAAAAATAGTTCAGCAAAGCGACCTAGATTAGAGACTCTTCCTCTTACCACAAAGAAAACTAATATTAACATTGTTATTATAAAAAAACCAATAGGCGCATAAGTAAAAGTTGTAGAGATTAATCTTTCTCCAAACAGTCTCAACTCAACTGCAGCAAATAATATTGTCCATAAGAGATACGCCATTGTAATAATTGTTCCTATAATTTTCCCATAAACCGTACTAAATACATCGGCTAATGTTTCTATTTTTCTTCCGTCTTTTGTTTTTAATTTATTCATAATAATATTTAGCGTAAATACCAAAATTATATTTGGTATTATAGAAAGGAGTGCGGCAACCCATGCACCTTTTCTGGCACTCCCTGTCATAATTATAGGGAAGTATCTTACTACTGGAACTATCGAAACCAAAATATATATAGCTATAGTTTGAAATATAGATATCTTTTCATCCTTCATATTAGACACCCCCTAGTCCAAACATATTTATTATATATTCTGCCAACCCTGTCCTATTTGGATTTATATAATGTAAAATTGCAAGGCCAAGTGCTATAAGCATCGCAATTATATAGAAAACAATATCTGATTTTTTATTACTGTTTTTTAAATCCTTAATATCTATTAGTATTCCTGCTACAAAAAACATTAAATAATATATCATTCTATTGCTCCTTTCTGGTCTTTGTTACTTTCAACAACATCATATGTAGTTTGTATAGTTCCTTTGCTATTTACATTAATTTTTGCATTTCTTAGGTTATTAATAAACTCATATTTGTTTTTCTCATACTTATACGGATGTTTTTGCTCCAACTCTTCTCTTAAGTATAAAAAATCTACTCCCATTGCCATTTCTTTAGCTATAACACCTTCAATTTGTTGTTCTACTGTATTATTTAATTCTCTTTCAAAATATGAAATCATATCCATTGTAAATATCGGAATTGTAGCATTTGTTTCTTCATAGTTTGCTTTAAATTCCACATCAATATTTATTGCCGACATAACGTCCTTTTCGTTAAAATCAAAAGATATCTTTGTATTTAAGTTTTCTATTCTAAACACCACAAAATTTTCCTTATCTCTAGCAGTAATTACATTTACATTATTTTCCCCTAAAAAATAATTTGCTATTATTGTTTGGTCTTTATCTAAAAAACCTACTATTTTACAATCAGATATAATAGCGGTTCCACCATAGCCGAATGAAATAGCTTCATTTGTTTTTTCTTCTTTTCCTCCCACCGACGATTCCATATTATCCTTTTGTTCTTCATGTGCAGTGCTATAAAAGGCAAGTGCATCCACCAACCCTTCTCCCGTTTCTGAAAAACTAATGTGTCCAAAATCTAATATATCTGTATCTACACTGCTTCCCTTTTCCCAAAAACTATTTTCCATATTTCTTAATTTTTCTTCAACCTGAAATTCTAGTTTAGAGGCTTTTTCTAAAAACTCTTTCGCCGTCATTCCTTTAGCTAAATATATCTTAGAATTAAGTCTTGTTTGGTAACCCCTTGCTATTGCATCTGTAACGTGGTCAAAATCTTCACGTAAAGTTTGCTCCCCTACTATGTAGTATTTTATATGACTGGCAGTTGTAAATTTATCTGTAGTGGTTTGAAGTTGCCTTAAAGCTACACTATAACTGTCTGCCGTCATACTAATTACTTGACTTCCTCCAGCATCTTGACCATCACCTTCCGAATTATTACCGCTTTGTTTTCTTTTTATGAATGTTACCATATATTCATCGCCAACTTTGTCTAGTCCTGCTATAATTATTATTTCCATATCTGAAATTTCACGTCTTAAAGGCATAAGATCACTGTTAAATAGAGTTACAATTAAAAGTCCAATAATTGCTATTCCTAATATAATCTTTCTTCTCATAACTACCACCTTGCCATTTTCCCTTTAGATTTATTTATTGGTTCTCTAAACAAAGTATCTGCCAATACATTTTTGCCATCATTTGAAGTAAAGGGTTTAAGATATGGGACACCAAAACTTTCTAACGAAACTAAATAATAGAATAGCGCAATTATTGCAACAGACATGCCGAAGAAACCTGCCGCTGAAGCTACAAGGACAAGTCCAAATCTTACCATTCTAAAGCCATTTGCCAAATCCCTATTTGGGATTACGAAACCACATATAGCCGATATAGCTACTATAACTACAACTATAGGCGAAACAAACTTTGCGTTTACAGCTGCTTCACCTACAATTAACGCTCCAATAATAGATACCGTCTGTCCTGCAGTTTTAGGCATTCTAACACCAGCCTCAAGTAGCACTTCAAAAGCAAGTAACATTATTATAATTTCTAAAAAAGCCGGAAGAGGAACATTTTGTTTGCTCTGTATGATACTTTCTGCAAGTGTTGTGGGTAACATCTCGTGATGAAAGGTTGTAATCGCTATATATAGCGCTGGGAATAACGTAGCTATAAATACACAAACGTATCTTAACATTCTAATAAACGAGCTTACAAAGTAATTAATGTTATACGCTTCTGATGCTTGCATGAACATAGGAAATACTGCTGGTGCAATATATGCACTTGGAAAGCCATCAACAAATATTGCAACTTTTCCTTCAATAACATTTGCCGCTACTTTATCTGGTCTTTCTGTAGCAATAGTTTGGGGAAATATACTGTACTTTCTGTCTATAATATGTTCTTCAAAATCCCCTACAGAAACAAGACTTGGTACATTTATATTTTTTATTCTTTCCTTTACTAAATTAACTACTTCATCCGCTGCAATCCCTTCAACATACATTATACTTACTTTTGTTTTTGTTTCTGTACCAACTTCAAAATCTACAACTTTTAATTTCTCAGTTTGCAAACGTCTTCTGACAAGAGAAATATTTATAACAGCTGTTTCTATAAAGCTCTCTTTAGCTCCTTTCTCTGAGGACTCGTTTTCTGGTTTGTCTATACTCCTTTTGTTATATCCTATTACATTAAACAAATATGCTTGATTCTCACACACAAGTACAAAGTTTGCTTGAAGTATAGCGGATACAATTTTATCTACATCCGTTTCTACCTTTGCATCTATGTGATATATTTCACCACTCCTAATAATGCTTAATAAATCTGTAGTATTCTTAATTGTATCTAAGCGTTTAGCTATGGGCTGTAAAATTGTTTCATCTACTATTAGCTTGTCTACAAATTGCCCCATGCTCAACTTATATATTTCAACAGCTGTAACAGGAGACACAATTTTATTACATTCAAAATCCGCACAGTCTTTAAATCTGTCTGTAATTTTAGATATTAATGACACTTTATCTTTTACAACTAACTTGTTCACTATTTTCTTTTTTATAAATTTCATAATACACTCCTAGCATTATTATTTGTAAAAGAGTAAAATATATGCAAAAAGAGCAATAACAAAATGTTATTACTCTTTTTTTAATTTTAATTTTTGCTAATCTATTGTTCTTGAGTGTTAGATAAAACTACAGCATTCGAATATTCACTATATACTTTTTTCCCAGCTTTATTTAGCGCATACACTCTTGCTACATATGTTTTGCTTTCGCCTACGTCCAAAGTTACTTTATATCCCTTGTAATCTTGTGCTGAATGAACTAATGTATACTCGCTTCCAGTTTTCTCATATATTTCTACACCGTCTATAAATTCTAAATAATCTGTATCTGCATAAAAGCCTTCTGAAACTATACTAAGTGTTCCTCCTGTCGGTCCACCCATTGCATTTACTAATTGGGGCGCTACTACCATATTTCTCAATTTAACTTCATTTGAATATTCACTATATACTTTTTTTCCGGCTTTATTATATGCATATACTCTTGCTACATATGTTTTGCTTTCGCCAGCATCTAATGTCATTACAAATACATATTTTGATTCACTTGTATGAATAGTTGTATATTTGTCACCTACTTTTTCGTATATTTCTATTCCGTCTATAAGCTCTAAATTCTCTACATCTGCATAATAGCCATCTGCTATTATATTAAGATCACCACCATATGGTCCACCCATTGCATTTACTAATTTTGGTGTTTGCACCTTATTTTCTAATTTAACTTCATTTGAATATTCACTATATACCTTTTCATTAGCTTTATTTAACGCATATACTCTTGCTACAAAGATTCTTGTCTCGCCAACATCCGCCCTTACTTCCCAGCTGTCTAATTTTGTATATTTGTTGCCAACCTTCTCATATAATTCATAACCATCTATGAAATTTAACATACCTTCGTCTGCATATACACCTTTTAGTTTTATGCTTAATAGCGCTACACCTTTTGTTCCACCACCCGCAGATAACGTTGGTGTCTTTAACGTATTGTCTAATCCAATAACATTTGAATAGCTACTATAGAATGTTCCCGCTGTGTTTTTTACATATGTTCTTACTTTGAAATATAAATGTTGTCCTTTCATTGCATGCACTGTAGCCGTTTCATTATTCCAATTTTCTTTTTTTACTGTTTTTTGTAATGTATATTTTCCATCTTTTGCTGTGGCACTATATACTTCTATACCTGTTATTCCTTCTATTGAATTTAATTTCAATAAAAGTCCTATGCTTCCATCAGCATCACCGCCACGTCCACCTTCTGTTATTGTTGGGGTTTTTACTGTTATTTTTTCTTCTTTCCATTTAGCCTTTAATTCTATATCTTCAGTTATTGCTGTATTAAAATTAAATTCAACGTTGTTTAACAACCAACCTTTGAAAGTATAGCCTTTTCTAGTTGGATTTGTTGGCTTTACCGCCTTAGCTCCTTTTTCTATTGATTGTTTTTCTACTGTTGTTCCACCGTTACTATCAAAAGTTACTGTATACTTTTTTGTTTCTACATTTGTTTTATCTTCAGCATTATTCTCGCTATTATCTTCACTATTATTTTCAGCAACCTTTTCCCATTTTGCTTCTAATATTAGATTAGATGTAATGTTCGAATTAAAATCAAAATCTTTACCATTATATGTCCAACCGATAAAAACATAGCCTTCTTTAGTTGGTGAATTTGGCATTGACAATTTTGTGTTATCAGCAATTTTTTGTGTTGCTATAACTGTTCCATCGCTATTAGCAAAAGAAACTGTATATGTCACCTCTTGTTCAGTTTTATCCATAGTTAAAAATATAATTGTACCCGCAACGATGACAACAAGCGCAATTATAAATACTATTAACCCTTTTTTATCACTCATATTTTTTATCCCCCTTGTATGGGTCTAGTATACATTAAAAAAAGAAAAACGTCAACATTACATAAATATTTTTTAGATTTTTATTAATATAAAGTATGGACTCTTTAATATGTTATTATAATTTTGAAAGCACCAATAACTACTAATTAGTTATTGATGCTTTGTGGCTTTTTATTTAATTTTGTTCACTATTTTGTATTTTTAGCCTTTGACTAGATTTAAGCAGGCTCTTATCCACAGTGTCCACAACTTTGTTTACAAGGTCGGGAAGCGCATCTACAAGTTTGTCTATAGGTTTGTTCGCTTCTACCGTCAGAAGTTTAATTGTTCCATCCTTTACAACTAAAAATGCAACTGGAGATATTTTTACTCCTGCTCCACTTCCACCACCAAAAGGTAGTTTAGGTGCTTGTGAATATTTGTTGTTTGTATTAAATTCACTTCCACCTGCCGCATAACCAAAACTTACTTTAGATACTGGAATTATTGTCGTTCCATCGGGAGTTTCCACTGTATCTCCCACTATTGTGTTTACGTCTATCATATCCCTTAAAGACGTCATTGCTGTTACCATTAAATTTTCAATCGGATGCTCTGCCATATTGTTCACTCCTTTTATTAAATTGTAATATTTTATTCCTTTCTTTATCTTCCTTTAAAAGTTTAAAATATTCTTTTCCTATTACTTTTATAGTATCTGCAACACTTATTTTAATTATACCTTGAAAATTTAAATTAACTAAATTTTCTCCAATATACGTTTGGTAGTACAATTTTTTCAAATTAAAT
This sequence comes from Clostridia bacterium, assembly GCA_045611765.1. Lineage (GTDB taxonomy): Bacteria > Bacillota > Clostridia > TANB77 > CAG-465 > UMGS1649. The sequence goes on along the minus strand of JAZKXT010000012.1, from coordinate 12,139 downwards.
TTTTTCTGATTTAAATTAATATACATGCAAATTATTGTATTAAGAGTAGCATTAACATAAGAGTTTGCAATGTAATCATCTAGGTTAAATCCTAACGACAACACAAATTTATCTATATAACATTTCTTTAAAAACTGAAATATTGTATCTTTATTATTAAAAACTTTTTTAACCTTGTTTTCCTTTTGCTTTTTAGTTACTTTTTTCTTTTCAAAAAGCTTCTTAAAATATACTGGAATTAATCCACACACCTTAAATATTATTTTATTCTCCATACCTTTTGTTTTTTTTATATCTAAAAAGTATCTATCGCAAGTTATATATAAAGATATATTCAAACTTGATGGTACAAAAAGTATTAAAAAAAGTACAAAAAATATAGCTAATGAAAGTTTTAACAACATACTATCACCAACTATATTATTTTCTTAAATTTTCCACTTATTCCTTTATTAAAGAAATATCTATATCCGTTTTTGAAATTTTATTAACAAGTATATCTCCATACAGTTTATCTTGCTTGATATTCACATGTTTTAATCTTGATAGTTCAAGCACGCTTAAGAAAGCTGTAACTATATCTATATTTGTTGCATTCTTTTTATTAAAAATGTTACCAAATACAAAACTAGATTTTTTCTTAAACACTTCTATAATTTGTTTAACTTTACTTTTAATTGTGACCTTTTCATAAAGTGCTATTTTTTTAATTTCTTCAGATTTAACATTTATTTTATCGAATTTACGTTTTAGAACTGTATTATACATTGCAAGTAAATTTTCTTTAGTAGTCAGACTACTAATATCTAGTTCTCGTTTTATTTTTATATTCTCTGGCAACTTTTCAAAGGCACCGAAATTTGCATTATACATATCTCTTAATTCTTGTTGCTTTTCTTTGTACATTTTGTATTTAGCAATTTTTTCTATAAGCTCTTCTTCCGTAATTTCACATTCAGCTTCATCTTCTGGTTCAGCTATTGGAAGTAGCTTCTTAGATTTTATATAAAGTAAAGTTGTAGCCATAACCATAAATTCAGTCGCTATTTCCATATCTAGTTCTTGCATTTCATTTATGTATTCAATGTATTTATCTGTAAGCTCGCTTAAAGAAATTTCAAAAATATCCATTTTGTTTTTACTTATTAAAAAGCACAACAAATCTAGCGGTCCTTCAAAATTTGAAATGGCCACATTATACTTTTGATTATTTTCTCCCAAGTACTCTACATCTTCCATTAAACTCTAAATCCTCTTCTATACAGATAGCTCTTTTGCTTCATTTCATCATAAGATTTTAATTTACCGTTTATTAATTTATCTATGACTCTTTGCTCATAATCCGATTCTTTTAAACTATCTATTTCTTCGTCAATTATACTAGCTTTTATACCTTTTTGCAATAGCTTGTTTGTTATTTCGTATATTGAGTAATTTTGCATTTTATAGCATTGTTTAATATATGATTTAACATAGTCTCTGTCATCAATATATCCAAGCTGCTTTAAATATTCTATTTCCTCGTCAATAACTGAAGAAGCTATTTTTAACCCCTTCAGTTTTTGTCTTACCTCATATTCAGTTTTCTTAGAAATACCTATGTACCTTATAGCCTTATCACGTGCCTGTATATTTTGTTCACTGTTATTCAAAACAATTCTCCTATTCTTCAACTAAATCTATAGTATCGTCATCATCTATTTCTTCCATATCTCCAAGGCTTTTTTCAAAAGCTAAATTAAAGTTGTCTCTTACTTTTTCTTCAACTTCTCTCATAACATCAACATTTGCTTCCAAATATGCTTTTGCTGCTTCACGACCTTGGCCTATCTTTTCACCTTTGTATGAATACCAAGCGCCACTCTTACCAACTATATCTAAGTTTGCAGCTAAGTCTAGAATACATCCAGATGTAGATATACCTTTACCATATACTATATCAAATTCAGCCTCTCTAAATGGTGGTGCAACTTTGTTCTTAACAACTTTAACTTTTGTTCTAGAACCCATAACTTCACCATTTATTTTTATAGCCTCTTGTTTTCTAACTTCTAATCTTACAGAGGCATAGAATTTAAGAGCTCTACCACCTGGTGTTGTTTCAGGGTTGCCAAACATTATTCCAACTTTTTCACGTAATTGGTTAATGAATACTGCAACTGTTTTAGATTTAGATAAAACGCCTGTAAGTTTTCTTAACGCTTGCGACATAAGTCTAGCTTGAAGACCAACGTGTGAATCACCCATTTCACCGTCTATTTCTGCCTTAGGAACTAGAGCAGCAACAGAGTCTATTACTATAATATCTATTGCTCCACTTCTTACTAACTGCTCTGTAATTTCTAAAGCTTGCTCTCCTGTATCCGGTTGAGATACAATTAAGTTATCTACATCTACCCCTAAATGTTTTGCATATACTGGGTCAAGTGCATGTTCTGCGTCTATAAACGCAGCTATTCCGCCCATTTTTTGTGCTTCTGCTATCATATGAAGCGCTACTGTAGTTTTACCTGAAGATTCGGGGCCATACACTTCTATTACTCTTCCACGTGGTACTCCACCAATTCCTAATGCTATATCTAAACTTAAAGCGCCTGTAGGTATTGCATCAACATTAACATTTCCTACTTCGCCTAATTTCATTACTGAACCTTTTCCAAAATTTTTCTCAATTTGAGATAAAGCTATATCCAAAGCTTTTTTTCTTTCTTCTGACATCATATATATTACCTCCTAATATCCAGAACGTTTGTTTGAGTTCATTATACATCACGTACATTTGTTTGTCAACAATATTTTTTAAAATTTTTAATATTTTTTCACAATGTGATTATATCACTGTACAATTCATTATACAAAGAATATACTAAAGTTTTTTTTTTGATCCTTTCAGTTACTACTGTATGTAGTAAACTATCCATTTACAAATAACGACAAAAAAATAGCGCATTCATAAGAACACGTTATTTCTATTTACAGTTGAACAAATTTTTTGCTAGTGTCAAACTCATAGTTTAATAAAGGTTCTCCATTATCAACTTTTGTAATTTCTAGCGAATTCATCAATACATCTGCATAACTGTATGACAATTTTCTAGCACTGTCAGCTTCCCTTACCACAAACAAATTTGAATACGCACTATCTATTGTTCCTCTTTTGTTTACCTTTTTATTTCTACCGACGTTAGACTTGATGTCTATTTCCAATCCAATGTAATTTTCGACATCCTGTCTTATCTTTTGCATTGATTCTTTAGAAACCATTGTCATCACCTCTTAATGGCTGAATTATAGCATACAACGCGCATTTTGTCAAAGTAGGTCGAAGCTTGCAAACAAACAATATTTCATTATTATGTACATACAACGTCAACAATACGCATTTAAAATAGCAACCCATCGTTTCAGGTTGCTATTTTATTACAATTTAATTAATTATTTCATTTCATTCAAAGTTTTTATTGCCAGTTCTAATTGAGCATCCGTCTTCGGATTTGCAGAATAATCTATTGATTGTCCCTTATCTAATGTTTTTTCTATATCCGGCTTTATCCCTTGACCATGTATTTCTGTTCCAGATGCCGTATAATATTTAGCAACTGTAATTGCAACACCGCCGCCATTTTCAAGTTCAATATAACTTTGCATTATGCCTTTTCCAAATGTTGTTGTTCCAATTAGTTTCCCTGCTTTCAAATCTTTTATAGACCCAGCGAGAATTTCAGATGCACTAGCACTATTTTCGTTTATTAATACTACAAGAGGTACCTTACTCTTTTTCTCATCAGATGTATAAAGTCTAGTTGTTCCATCTCCATATTCTTGTTTTATTATAGTTCCCGAGCCGCATAAGAAATCTGCTATTCTTACAGTTTCATCAACGAAGCCACCCGGATTATCTCTTAAATCTATTATAATACCTTTAACTTTGTCTTCAACTATAAGCCTGTTGTACTCCGCTTTAAAGTTATCATAAACACCAGATTCAAAGCTAAATATTTTTATATATCCTATATCTTTATTTATTAAAGAAGATGAAATGTCACTGCTTATTATCTTTTCTCTTGTTACATCAAAAACAATTTCTTTACCTTCCCTTTCAAGTGTTAACCTAACAACTGTGCCTTGTTCACCTTTTATGGCATTTGATGCTTCATAGTAATTATCAACAGTAACTACCATATCATCTACTTTTTTAATTATATCTCCCGCTTTTATTCCAGCTTTTTTAGCAGGTGTTTCTGGCATTACTCCAACTATTATAGCTCGCTCGCTTTCTCTTGTAAGAGATATGTGTATTCCAACCCCACAATATTCTTGGTTTCCTGAGTTAACCGCCTCATCAAACTCTTCTGGATTTAAGTATCTTGTATACGGATCATCTATATTTTCAAATATTCCTTCTATTGCTCCATCTATTAATTTTTCTACATCAAGCTCTCCCATATATTTCCCCTGAAGCAATGTTAACACCTCAGATATCTTATCTGTTCCCTTAGATACAGCTATCTTATCGCTAGGATTATATATATCTACATCTTGTCCAGATATAATAATAAAAGAAATTATAGCTATCGCAGAAATTATTATTATTAATGAAGCTGTTATAACCTCAGACCACATCTTTTTGTAATTCATACTACCCACTCTCCATCTATTAATATTACTACACGAGTGCCATTTAGTCAATTAATTCGACTGTTTTTTATCTTATTTTACACAATTAGAACGTACAAATCCCCTCCTAATTTTAAAAGATACTTCTAACCCCTTGACTTGTACAAGCTTCTGTAGTATAATTTTATAAGTAATTTAGAAATACGAATAATTGTATTTCCCACTGAGGGGAGGGAATATAAATGCCAGGAATAAAAGTAAAAGAAAACGAGACTTTAGATAACGCTCTTCAACGTTTCAAGAGACAATGCGCTAAGTCTGGTGTTCTTGCTGAAATAAAGAAAAGAGAACATTATGAAAAACCAAGCGTAAAGAGAAAAAAGAAATCTGAAGCCGCAAGGAAAAGAAAACATTAAAAATATACAGCCCAAAAGGGCTGTTTTGTTTTTACTCAAAAATCTTTCTTATTTCCAATTTTGCAAGGTGTTTATACTCGCCGATTTTTAATCTGCCTAACATTAAATTACCTATTGCTATTCTTTTTAAGTTAACAACTTTATTTCCTACTGCCTCACACATTTTTCTAACTTGCCTGTTTTTGCCTTCATATATTGTAATTATTATGTTTTTATTATCCACCTTTTCTACAATAGCTGGTCTTGTAATATATCCGCCAATATCTACACCTTGCTTTAAGTTTTCTATATTTTCACTAGATATTTCTCTCTTTAGAACTACCTCATATGTTTTAGCAATATGTTTTGTTGGATGAATTATCCTATTTGCCAAATCTCCATCATTTGTAAGTAATAGCAGTCCTTCAGAATCCATATCTAGTCTTCCAACCGCAAATACTCTTTGTGGCACATCCAACAAATCTAATACAGAAGGTCTACCAAATTGTTCTTTGGATGTCGTTACATAACCCCTTGGCTTATTTAACATTATATATACTTTTTCTTGTTCTAAAGATATTTTTTTACCATCAACCTCAACAACGTCTCCGTACTTTACCTTTACTCCGAGTTCAGTTACAACTTGCCTATTTATTTTTACTCTGCCGTCCAATATAAGCTCTTCTGCGTTTCTTCTAGAGCACATGCCACAACTAGCAATATATTTATTTATACGAATTTCTTCCACAAAACTCACCACCTTTTCAATCTTGCATATACTATATTATCCATAAGCTTATGTTAAATATAGATTGTGAGCAGACGTTTAGCGTTTGCTCCTATTTTTCTTTGTTTCTTAATGCCTCCAGTAACTCTTTAAACTCTTTTGGTTCTTCCTTAGTAAACTCCATATACTCTTTTTTCATTGGATGATTAAATCCTAATACTTTTGCATGTAGCATTTGTCCAGATATGCCAAACTCATTCTTTCCTTTACTATACACTTCATCGCCCATAAGAGGATGTCCTATGTATGACATATGTACCCTTATTTGGTGTGTTCTACCTGTTTCTAACGTAGCCTCTACCAACGTATAATTTGACTTATAAAATCTTTCTAATACTTTAATATATGTTACTGCGTTTCTAGAATTCTTTTCTGTAACCGTCATCTTTATTCTATCATTTTCATCTCTACCTATAGGCAAGTCTATTTTTATATTATCCTTTTCAACAACACCTCTAACAATAGCTATATATTTTCTCGTTATATTATGTACCTTAAAGTCGTCAGCCAGTATTTTATGAGATTTGTCGTTTTTTGCGACTACAAGTATACCACTCGTGTCTTTATCTATTCTATGAACAATTCCAGGCCTTATAACACCATTTATTGCAGACAGCTCATCTTTATGGCTATACATCAAAGCATTAACAAGCGTGCCCGTATAGTTTCCATTTCCAGGATGAACCACCATTCCCTTTTGTTTGTTTACTACTATAACATCGTTATCCTCATAAACCACATCTAATTTTATATCTTCTGCTACAACATCAATTTCTGTAGTTTCAATTTCATCTACAAAAATTTCATCTTCCATTTTCACTTTATATGATGCTTTCACTATATTACCATTTACGGTTATATTACCATCCACTAACATTTTTTGAACATAAGAACGCGTATATTCATTATTTAAATCACTTAATACTTTATCTATTCTTTGTCCAACATATTTTTCATCTATTATATATTCCAAGGTGACCTCCATATAAAAATACTCATATTATAGTATATATAATACCATTATATGAGTATTTTTGCAACAAAGGAGAGTCTACTGCCTATCATTTACTATATCTTTTAATGTAATTGGAGTTACTAAACCATCATTTAATGTTTTTATAAATGATCTCACATCACTTTCGTTTATTCCAACATTATTAACACTCGCACTAGAAATTAATTTTCCCGAACTACTTAATTTGTCTATTTTAACCCCAAAACTATTTACTGTATCGTTATCATCTATATACTTTCTTGTAGTTTTAGTCATATAATATTTACATCTGAAATCCTGTATATATCTATCATACAAACATTCAATTTGTTCCATATATTCCCCCTAAGACTTTATTGTCTTTAATTTTTTTGTCATTATAACAGACGTGCCTTCATTTAATTTAGAATCAATGACAACCTCGTCCATAAACGTTTCCATAATTGTAAATCCCATTCCCGCATGTTCTAATTCCGGTTTTGTAGTATAGGTCGGAGTTGTTGCAAGCTCAATGCTCTCTATTCCAGCACCTTCATCTATTACTTGCACCCAAAAGTAAGTCATATCATCTAGCTTACCTAATTTTATTATAATTTCAACATCTCCTGTGTTTTCTAAATTATAGCCGTGTTCTATGCTATTAGTTACTGCCTCAGAAACAGCAGTTTTAATATCTGAAAGCTCATCTAGAGTGATGTTAGTTCTACTTAAAAAAGACGCCACCATAACTCTTACCATGCTCACGTTCTCTAATTTCGCTTCTATTTTTATACTTGCCTTGTTTAACATACTACATCACCTTTATTCCGTTTTCTATCTTGTACATTTCCAATAATTTTCTTATGTTATTATCCGGATTTGTCACAATTAAATTGCAATCCAACATTTTTGCTAGATTACTTCTTCCCATTATAAAGCCCAAGCCAGAACTATCCATAAACTTAACCTGCGACATGTCTAACTCACAAACACTAGGGCTATACCTCATTATATATCCATCTACTATGTTTCTCAAAGATCTGCAACTCTCCATATCTATATCTTCATCTAATTCAATTTTTAGTTTCTTTCTCTCTTGTTCATATGTATGTTTCATGTTTACCACCTCGCTAAAAGTATAACAAATATATGTTATATATATTGTCGAAATTTATTAGCAAGTTTTAAAAAGAAAGGCGAAAAAAGGCGTAAAAACCCTCCCGATCTAATAGATCGGGAGGCACCATACATTAATCGAAATAAGGTTCCAATGTAATCATATGGTAATTTCTGTCGCCCTTGAGAGCCAAAGTCAGGTCAACAGACATGGTCCACAGTTCTTCATCAACCATCAACCGATACCGCCCATCGCCCAAATCCTTGAGAGTAGCTCCACCATATACCCAGTCACCAGTATTGGGGTCTGCATACTTGATTTCTACATCTGCAGCTTTCGCATTCTTAAGAATAACAATTACTGTATCACCCTTGACCATGTAGTCAGTGGGAACGGAAATACTGGGAACCAGAACTGCAGTATAGTTATCCTTATAAGAATCACCACATACAGAACAAGTATGTTCAGTATAACCCTTTGCAGTAGTTGTGGATGCTACCACTTTTTCAACATACTTATGACCAGTTGCAGCTTTTTCATCAGCCTTGTAGCTGTGACCACACTTGCAAGTATACAAGGTATAACCGCCTTCTGTGCAGGTAGGATTCACAACCTTCGTAGTATAGCTATGGCCTGTTGCCTTCACATCCGTCTTATAGCTATGACCGCACTTACAAGTATACAGGGTATAACCAGCTTCTGTGCAGGTGGGATTCACAACCTTCGTAGTATAGCTGTGACCAGTTGCAGCTTTTTCATCAGCCTTGTAGCTGTGACCACACTTACATGTATACAACGTATAGCCAGCTTCGGTACAAGTAGGATTTACAACCTTAGTAGTATAGCTATGGCCTGTTGCCTTCGCATCAGTCTTGTAGCTATGGCCGCACTTGCATGTGTACATGGTATAACCAGCTTCGGTGCAGGTAGGTTCTACAACCTTAGTAGTATAGCTGTGACCTGTTGCAGCTTTTTCATCAGCCTTGTAGCTATGACCACACTTACAAGTATACAGTGTATAACCAGCTTCAGTACAAGTAGGATTTACCACCTTAGTAGTATAGCTATGGCCTGTTGCCTTCACATCAGTCTTGTAACTATGACCGCACTTGCATGTGTACATGGTATAACCAGCTTCGGTGCAAGTAGGCTCTACCACTTTTGTAGTATAGTTATGACCTGTTGCTGGCTTTTCATTTGCTTTGTAACTATGACCACATTCGCAAGTATACAAAGTATAACCAACTTCGGTACAAGTAGGATTCACTACCTTTGCACTATAAGAGTGTACATGAGGCGGTTCTGTGTTGATGTTACCTTCGTTGACATTGATATCGCCCTTGTCTACGTTGATATCGCCTTCGTTGACATTGATATCGCCCTTGTCTACATTGACGTCACCTTCGTTGACATTGATATCGCCCTTGTCTACATTGACATCGCCTTCGTTGACATTGACGTCGCCCTTGTCTACATTGACATCGCCTTCGTTGACATTAACGTCGCCCTGCTCAACATCCACATTGCCTTCAACCTTCAAGTCGCCTTCGACAATAAGGTCCTGTACCCTTAACGAGCCCAAACCATCAGTCCAACAAACGCCCAAATCATTTGTCATGCCAAACACTGCAAGCAGAGCGAAACACACAATGATAAGAACAACTAAAAGGTTAATAATAGACTTAACCAGTTCGCTTGCAAGTTTAGGGAACGCGCTCAGAACAAGCCAGATGCAAGCACCAAAGAAAAGTGCCAACGGAATAAAGAACCACCACTTAAAGATAATACCCACAAAAATGGTTAATCCAAGCATAAGGACGGCTGTCAACCAACTGAGGGATTTAGCGCAAGTGAATCCTATGCTCCGCGGCTTCCAAACACCTCTTCTCTTCACAAGAACAGCAGCCGTCACAATGACGCCCAATACAGGGAGTACGGAAATCCAAGGAAAGAAACAGAGAGATAGCACAACGCACGCCAATGCGACGACGTTTAAGACGCAAATAACCCAAGTTTTCAATTTCATAATAATACTTCTCCTTTTTATAAAAAAAATTGTTTTTTATATATTTTTACAGGACAATCGCCCTGGAATTTCAGTATCTACCAACAATATTATACCATATTTCAACAAAGAAGTCAACATAATAATATGTCGACTTCTTTACGTTATTGTAATATTTTAGAAACTATTTAACGATTTCTACTATTTGTTGCCACAATCTATAATCATATGTATATTTATATGAATTAGATGCTCCAACTATATTATAGAAGAATACACTATCATCACGTATATCTGCAAATTTTAATGTATTTTCTGGTAATGTTTCTACATAAGGTCCTCTAAATGTCAGGCTATTTACCATTGCAACAATATCTTTTCTCAAAGCATATGTATCTGGATTAGATTCGTATTTAACTACAACATTCTGTCTCATTAATTCCATTATATAATCTTTCTTTTCAGATACTTTATTATCTCTTCCTTTTAACGCCTCAGTGTATAAGAATACTGGTTTGTATACTGTTAATTTCTGTTCTGATATATATGTTGCTGCTTGAGCTAGCATTTGCATTGCATCTTCCATAAGTATTGGATGGTTAGGTTTAAATTCACCATCTGGGAAAGCTTGAATTATATTAGTTTTTGTTAAAGCCGATACTGCATCTCTTGCGTAAGCTGGTATAGCTTCGTGGTCTCTAAATGTTTTATAATCTTTGCTTCCTACTTTCACGTCTAATATCCCTGAATCTGCTAATAATTTAGCAAATTCTGCTCTTGTTATTTCATCATTAGGTCTAACTTGGTTGTTTGTATCCACTGTTGTTAAATAACGTTTATATGTTCCTGTTTTTCCTTCAGTTTTATCTATAAACAATTGTCTCATATATGAATATGAATGATTGCCATCTGCTGTTGTTTTTAGTGTTGCGTAGAAAGTTTCAGAGATATTGTTGCTCTTTTCTAGAGACTCATTCTCTAAGAATCTTACTCTTACATATAATCTACAGTAGCCCCTTCCTTGAGAAGCATAATAACTTGGAACAGTACCTGCATTCCATCTAATTACAGTTTCATTTTCTGTTTGTTTTACTATCTTACCATTTCCATTTATTTCTTCAACAACAACTTTATATGGTATTGTTAAATCAAATGTAACGTCAGGAGCTGGAGCTGTGCTTCCGTTATAATACTCAACCATATACGTCATAGTTTCATCTTCGGCAACATAGTTGTTTTCTTGTACAAATGATGCCGTATATTTTTCAGCTCTTAACCATGAAGCAAAATATGTTATTTCTTTGTTTATATCTCCTAGTAGAGATAGGTCATCAATACAATTTAAAGTATATTTAGTTGTTGTTGGTTTTATTATAGTTTTTTCTATTATGCTAAATTTAGGAGATATGGCTTGCGCCGATCTGTTTCCAGGTTCATCTAAAGCTACCCCAGAAGTAATTTTTATATATTTGTTTACTCCTGCCTTTCCCTTAATATTTTTAAGAGTTATTTCTGCTGATTTTAATCCATTAACTTTTATAGATATGTCTGCTGTAAAACCAACTAATTCTACTTTGTCTGCAGTCAAGCTTACTGCTGTTACTTTAACATCATCAGTAAATGTTACGTTATATCTTACTGTTCCGCCTGCATATACAGATTTAGGTGTTGCTGAACCTATTTGTACAATAGGAGCTATAGTATCTTTTATTTCTGGTACTACTACTTTTTCCATCACTTTAAATGCTGGTGATGTTTTCTTAACACTTGCATTCCCCGCTGCATCTTTTGCTACTCCTGCTGCTAATGTAAAGTATTTATTTGCATCTGTTGTTGTTTCTGTTATGTTTTTGAATACAACTTCTCTTACATTTCCACTTCCACTTACAGTTATATCTGCTTTAAATCCTACTGGTTGTATATCCCCTGTTGTTATATTAAAGCTTGTTACTTTTACGTTGTCGTTTGCTGTTATTGTATATTTTACTGTTTCGCCTTCATATATTGCGCCTGGAGTTGCTGCACTTATTGTTATTGCTGGTTTGCTTGTATCTGCTGGTTCCATCACTTTAAATGCCGGTGATGTTTTCTTAACACTTGCATTTCCCGCCGCATCCTTAGCTACTCCTGCTGCTAATGTAAAGTATTTATTTGCATCTGTTGTTGTTTCTGTTATGTTTTTGAATACAACTTCTCTTACATTTCCACTTCCACTTACAGTTATATCTGCTTTAAATCCTACTGG
>JAZKXT010000011.1:0-126386 GCA_045611765.1 Clostridia bacterium | reverse complement strand
TACATATATCATTTCATTGTTGTTTGCACCTGTTTCTGTTTTAGATTTGGCTCCAACGTTTGTAAATGTTCCGTTTAGAATTGTTGCTCTACCTGTTTCTTTAGCCCAAACAGCTATTGAATAGTTATTTCCTTGAGTTGCTGAATTTAGTGTTCCATTTCCTGTTATTACTAAATCTCCACCTTCAAGTACTTGTATTGCGGTTATGTCAGTCATATCTTCTGCAACCGTTATTGTTTTTTCGTTAAGATCTAATGTTACTGGTCTAGTTATTTTTAGTTGACTTGAAAGTTCAATGTCTTTTTCTAATGTTATAGTTTCTATATCATGTATTGTTGCTGCAAGTAATAATTCTTGTTCCGTAGATACAGCTACGTTTTTATACACATCTTCTGATGTATAATAGAATACTTGAGTTTTACCTAGAGCTGCAGGAATATTTCCATTAGGCACTAAGTTTTGATCATTATATCCTAGAATACCCTGTGTATTTTCTACCCAAATAACTGGTTTCGCTATAGCTTCATCATCCATTTTAATAGTTCCATATACACTTAAGCATGATTGTAAAAGTGAAGGATCCTCTCCTTTAGATATCTCTACTCCTCCCCTTTCATTTCCTGTTACATTTATGCTTCCGCCTAACGTCATTTGAGAACCATTTACAAGTAATGCCGCATCAGCTTTTGTACCTGTATAATTAACTACAGTTACACCTTGTGCTCCATATATTTGCATTGCATAATTCGCTTGCCAGCCTTCTTTTCCATCCATTTCAATTATTACATCTGAAACGTATGAATAATCCCCAGATATAACAAGTCCTGATGCTGTGCGTTGACCTTCAGATTTTGCTATATCTTTAAATGCTAGTTTGTATCCAGCGCCTTTAAGTTCTACTTGATAAGGTATTGTTATTGTTTCTGTAATGTCTACAATATCTGCACCTAATCTAATTTCAGATTTTTCATCAGCTATTGCTTGTTTTAATTCCGCTAATGTTTTTACTGTTACGGTATTGTTTGTAAATTCAGCTTCTGTTTGTTCTATAGTATCTAATTCTATTATATCATCTGGATTTTCTTTATTTTCTAAATAAGTCTCTATATATGTTACTGTAGCTGGAATTATTAGTTTACCATTCTCATACTTAATTTCTGGTTGTTTGCCATACGTTTCAGTATAGAATTTTAATTCATATCCCTCTTTTACTGTAACATTATAAGGAAGTTCTATTGTTTTTTCTTCCTCATTTACATAGTATATGTCTAGTTCTTCAATAAGCTCTTCTACTTCTTTTTCTGTCATTTCTTTAAATTCATCTTCAGTTGTTCTTGGCAATACGTTCCAAGTTCCATCATCACCACAGTAATAATATACTTTTATAGATTCCGGATCAAAGTCCTGGTTTCCATATATTGTGTATTGAAGGATAGCCTCTCTTGCTCCGGCTACACCCGCCATTGTTCCTGTAACAATAACATTACTATCGAATTTAGATGACCCTATAATATAAACATCGCCTTCATATTTAGTTACATCTTCTCTTATTGTAGTTTGAGCATTAACATTAACCATAAAAGTTACAGCTAAGACAAAAACTAATAAAATTATTCCGATTTTATGTTTCATTATTTCACATCCCCTCTTATATTATTTTACTCTTATATTAATTACGTCTACAACTTTATAGCTGTTTGCTACACGACCTGTTTTAGGTACTTCCTGGTCTTTAACCACTTTTCCTGTATTCATAACTAAGTCTACAATAGCATCTACTTTTTCATCGCCTTGGTATACAAATATCTTTATTTGTCCAACATCCGAAAGAGTAGCTTCTGTTTTCCATGTAATGGGAGCATTCTTTTTCCAGTTTGCAACTAATGTTACATTACTTGTTATTTTAGTACCAAAATTAAATTGTACGTTGTTATAATACCAGCCATTAAATGTATATCCATCTTTTTTAGGGTCTTGTGGTCTTGTTGCTGTTTTTCCTTCTTCAACAATTTGAGCTTTTACAGAACTTCCACCTTCTGTTTCAAATGTTACTGTATATGTTTTTATTTGCTCTTGAACCTTTTCCCAATTAGCTGTTAATGTTGTGTCTTGTGATATTGCTGTGTTAAAGTCGAATTCTATACCGTTTAAATACCAACCTTTAAATATATATCCTGTTTTTGTTGGTGCAGCTGGTTTAGTTGCTTTTTTACCTTGCTCAATCACTTGCGCTTGAACAGTAGTTCCACCATCTGTAACGAATGCTACTGTGAATGTTTTTACTGGTTCTGGTTCTTGTTGCACTTTTTCCCATTTAGCTGTTAATGTTATATTTTTAGTTATTTTTGATGAGAAATCAAAGGCTTTGTCTCCAACATACCATCCTTTAAATACATAACCTGCTTTAGTTGGATTAGTTGGTTTTGTTGCTTTTTTATCTTTTTCAACTTTTTGAGCCTTAACGGCACTTCCACCATCCGACTCAAATGTTACTGTATATGTAGCAACTTTTTCTGTGTCTTTTGATTCTTCATTTTTTTGTTTTTCCCATTTAGCTGTTAATGTTATATTTTTTGTTATTTTTGTCGAAAAGTCAAATGCTTTATCTCCAACACACCATCCTTTGAACGTATATCCTTTCTTAGTTGGATTTGCTGGTTTAGTTGCAAGTTTTCCTTCCTCAATTGTTTGAGCCTTTACAGCGCTTCCGCCGTCTACGTTAAATTTTACTGTATATGTAGTAACCTTCTCAGTATTATCTGGCTCTTCTACTATTGTCCATTTTGCTGTTAATGTTATATCTTTTGTTATTTGTGTTGAAAAATCAAATTTTTCGTTACCGTAATACCATCCTGCAAAAGTATATCCTTCTTTTGTTGGTACTTCAGGCATTGTAATTTTTCCATTTTTATCTGTTTTTATTACTTTATTAAGTCCGCTAACGCCAACATCAAAAGTAACTTCATATGCGTCACTTGTTTTATTTGAAAGCATTACCGCCATAACTACCACAAGAATTATAGCTACTACTGCTAATACGGCAACAGTTAATTTTTTCTTTTCCATATACCCCTCTCCTTTCTACCACATTATATAATATATATATTATATAAGTCTAGTGTTTTTAACGAAAAAGAAAAAATATCCAAATTTTTTTCAAACAAAAAAGAAAAAATAACAGCCCTATTACTACAATGTAATAGAACTGTTTTCTTGTCTATATTTTCTTTTATATTTATATGTACGTATTACTCATTTGACTGTGCTACTTCTTCATTTTGATTAGTGTTTTCTTGTGAATTTGAGTTCCCACTTGCTGTAGTGTTGTCCTCTGAACTTTCAGGTGCACTTGGTTGTTCATTTGTGCTACCCGTAGCATCTCCCGAAGTTCCATTATTAGTATTTCCCTCGTTTTGTTCGGGTTTATCTTCAGGCGTTCCACTATTTTCTGGCGGATTAACTTCTGGTGCTTTTCCACTTCCATTTTCTTCTTTATCTGTATTATTATTATTGCCAGAGTTATCTACTGAACCGCCATTGTTGCCATTTTCGCCACTAGTGTTATTGTCTACTGTAGTATCTCCGCCTGTATTTTCACCTTGTTGGGGTTTGTCATTATTATCCACATTTTCAGATGAGTCACCTGTTCCCGTAGTATTATCTGACGTATTTCCACTAGAGCTTTCTGGCACTTTCTCAGTTTCTTCTTTCTTTTCTTCCTCTTTCTTTTCCGTCTCGTACACTCCTCTAGAAACTACAAGATAATCATTGTACTTAGATATATCTATTGTTCCTTCTTCTAGCATTTCTCCATCCAAAACTTGATTTATTAATTTGGATGCTTGTTTTACAGAACCAGCAAAAGGAATTAAAACAGATAGTCTTGTTTTACCCATAGAATATGTTCTTTCTGAAGAACCAGAACCGTCAACGCTTATAGAAGAAACGTTCCACTGTGCACCGTCGGATATTTGCATTCTTACTAAATCCACCATTTTTGTATATTCCATATTTGTTTGGAAGCTACCTTTTAAGGAATCTAATAGTGCATCAAATTTTGTTAGTATTGTCTTTGATGAACATACTTTCTTAATCATGGCGTTTATTACAGCTTGTTGGTTTTGTCCTCTCATTCTATCGCCATCTTTAAAAGAATACCTTTCTCTAGCAAATCCTAGAGCTTGTTTACCATTCATCTGATTATATCCTTTTTTAAATTTATAATTACCTATCCTTGAAGTAAAACTATACTCCGAATAAACTTCTATTCCACCAATTGCATTAATTATATCTATTAATGATGTAAAGTTGACTCTTACGTAATAATTTACATCTATCTTGTATAAATCTTCCATAGTTTTTACAGACATGTCTATTCCATAAATACCTGCATGTGTTAACTTGTCCCTATAACCAGACGTGCCGTGTAATTTAACGTAATAATCTCTTGGAGTATTTACAAGAAGTACTTGTTTAGTTTTAGGGTTTACAACACCCAACATATTAACGTCACTTCTTGCAACAGAACTTATTTTTCCATAAGAATCTATTCCACTTATAAATACAATAAATGGTTCGTCTGTTACACTTACATCTTTAGCTATTGTAGCTATTGCATCTTCAAGAGTAAATGTATAAATCGCTTTTATTTTTTCTCTAAACGCTTCATCATCTTCTTCTATTATTGCATAATATGAATCTTCTATTAAAATTGCATCTACTTCTTTTTCTAAAAGCTTCTTAGCTAATTCGTGCACATCATCTGTTTTCTCAGTAACAACCGTCATCGCTGCTGTTAGTTTGTCTATGGCAGGTTGTGTTTGGTTTAATTCATTATCATAATAAAGAAGTAATCTATACTGAACATCTTCTAATTTTGTATATTCGCTTTCCTTTAAGACTACAACAGAATATGTTTTTGCATTAACAGTTTCTGTCGACATATCACCTAAAAAGTCTAGTGTTTTTGCAAGCTTCAATCCTGCAAATGTACATACCGCCGTTCCAACAATAGCTATAACAGATAATGCTACTTTTACTGCTTTTAGCGTCTTTTTTCTAAACACGACAAAATTCCCTACAGCACATAATACAAATAAAGCGGCACAAATAGTTATTAAATATTTAATAGGTAAAATATTTAAATAAATTACTATGCCTAGTATTACTAATACTGCTACAGTAAACAGAATCATTAAAATTCTACTTACTAAGTTTATTTTGTTTCCACCTTTTCTTTCTTTTTTTGTCTTTTCTTCTTTACTTCTTCTTTTAACCTTTCTATCTCCCATTATATTTCCACCCTTTTAATAGTCTTTTATTAGTATTTATATATTAATTATAAAAAATACCACACCTAAGTGTGGTTATTGTTGGTAGCGGCGATTGGAATCGAACCAATGACCTTACGGGTATGAACCGTACGCTCTAGCCAACTAAGCTACGCCGCCAAGAACATTATTAATATACAATAATTTTGTGCAAAAGTCAAGCAAAAAATTAAACTTTATTGCTTTTTAAAGAAAAAAGGTTAATATCTGAAATATTAACCCAGATTCTTTAAATTTTATTATTATATAACCAAACCACCATTTGGACTTATTACTTGTCCTGTTATATATCTTGCGTTATTTGATGCTAAATATAGCGCTAAATTTGCTATTTCTATAGGAGTTCCTAATCTTCCCATAGGTATATCTTTCTCTATATCTTTTATTTCTTGTTCTGAATATTCTTTAAATATCATATCCGTTGCAATGGCGCCAGGTGCTATTGCGTTTACAGTAATATTGCTTGGCGCAAGTTCTTTTGCAAGCCCTTTTGTAAGTCCTATAACTCCCGCTTTAGATGCTGAATATGCAACTTCGCAAGACGCACCAGATATTCCCCATATAGACGATATATTTATTATTACACCATCTTTTTTAGATAACATACATTCTTTCAAAGCAGATTGAGTAACATTAAATACACCCATTAAATTAACGTCCATTACTTTTCTAAACTCTTCTTCTGTTATTTCGTCAAAGAGTCCCACATGAGATATTCCTGCGTTATTTACTACAACATCTATTCCGCCAAATTCTTTATTTACGTATTCAACCATAGCATCTACTTCATCGCGTCTAGAAACATCAGCTTTAAACATTTCTACTATGCCTTTACAATCTTTTAAATCCTCGACAATGTTTTTAGCAGATTGTTCAGATAGATTATAGTTTAAAATAACGTTATATCCAGCATTGGCAAAGGCGTATACTATCGCCTTGCCTATGCCTCTTGAACCACCTGTTACTATTACTGTTTTCATTTGTTATTCCTCCGCTATTTTGTATTCTCTTCTTTGCCCAGTTCTTCTACAGAAGTTATTGGTAATGCTTCTACAGCTTTTTCATCAAATACTTCATTAGTTTTTCCCTCTAAGTCTTTACTTATATCTGATTTGCTTGGTTCGCTTACTTTTGGCTCAGTAATTTCTTCAAAATCTGCATCAACAACAGATTCTTCTGGCAACGCAGGTTGAGCTTCTTCCATCAGCCATCCCCATCTTGCTTTATCTCTATTTGCTGTTACAATGCTACGAGTTTCCATCGCTTCTTTTAATAGATTACATTGTTTTATTTGTCTCTGCGCTCTATTCCATTTTATTTTGCCTTCTGTTGTTAAAGTGTTTGGATCTTGTTTAACTATAGCATATGCCTCTTGTAATCTAGAGTCTAATTCTGATTGTGCATTTCTGCCTTTTAAGTCGTAAATACCTGCCACTTTACCCATTGCTCTAAAAATAACTCTTGATTTATTAAATATAAAGCCTGTTGTAATACCAAATGTATCATAATTTTCGGAGAACCTCATAATATCCGCCAATCTATAGAAATCATCTTCTGTTAATGTTTGTTCTTTAGCTCTCTTGTATAGTTCTTTAAATTGTTCCTTAGGGTCTTTTTCTGTATCTTCATCCGCTTTTGGCTCTTCTACAAGAGTGGTATCAATAACGTTAGAAACAACTGGTCTTTGCGCAGTTCTTACCCTTCTTCTTGAACCAACTTTTTCTGGTTCTGTTTTACCTTCTACCTTTTCTGGTTCTTTTGGAACTGATTCTACAACTGGTTCTGTTTTAGTTTCTACTTTTTCCGAATGTGTTGGAGCCGATTCAACTACAGGCTCTGTTTTAACTTCTACCTTTTCCGTTTCTGCTGGAGCCGATTCTACAACTGGCTCTGTTTCAGTTTCTACTTTTTCTGGCTCTGTTGGAGCTTCTTCCACAACCGGTTCAACTACAGGTTCTATTTCTATGCCATATTCGTCTATTAACTTTTGCTTTTCTTCTTTAACAATCTCTAAATCTTTTTCTATAGTTGCTATTTGCTCAGACCATTTTTTATGTGTATTACGGTTAGCCTCTAACTGAGCTTCTAATTCTTCTACTTTTAATAAAGCAGCTTCATCTCCATTTATATATTCTTCTGTAGCTTTTAATTTTTTCAACTGATTTTCCTGCTTTTTAATTTTACTTTGCAGTTTTTCTAAATGCTCTTTGTTTACATTTAATTTGTTTTCCAAAGCATTTATTTTCTCAGTTATTTCTTTGTTGATTTCAGTAGCAACACGCATAATTTCATCGTTAAAAGCGTCTACTTTTACTTGTAACCCTTCTATTTTTTTATACACTTCATACTCTTTTGGATACATTGTTTCCTTCACTACATCTGATGAATAGCTTAGGTATTCTTGATACTCTGGGGTTTCCTCAAAGTCTATAACTTCTCCTCTTAAACTGTCCATTTCCCTTTTTAACTCTGAATACTTATTTTCTAATTTTAATAATATTTCTCTCTTATCCATATATTATCCCCTCTTTTCCTTTAGCTCTTTTACTCTTTGCATCAAATTGCAATAATCCTTAAGCATTTGAGTATCCTCTTTAATAGCTTTTATATCATTTTGTAACTCGTCCATTTCATAAAACTCTTTTTCTTTCATAATATTCCTCCACACGTGCAATTTTGCACTACTTTATTCCCTTAAATGGTATCACATAAAAATTAACAAGTCAACAATTTATTGTAATAATACTTTGTTTTTCTTTCGCAAAAAAATAAAGTATAAAAGTAATGTTTTAACTATTTATAACCATCACCTTTATACTTACCTTTAATATTTTATACTAGGTTCTAATATGTCCAAAATTTCTTGTTGATTGTCTCCATCTTTAGAAATATTAAAATATTCTTCTAGTATCGGTTTTACTATATTAGCTACCGCCGAGCCCGAATCACCATGTTCAACAATGGCTACAACAGCAATTTGAGGATTATTTATGGGGGCAAACCCTACGAAAATTCCATTTGGTGTTCCCTGTGATACTTGCGCCGTTCCTGTTTTTCCTGCAACCTCAATATTTGAATTTTTAAATACTATATATGACGTTCCACCTTGTTCAGAAGTAACAGATTTCATTCCTTCTACTACAGCATTAACATGCTCTTTATTTAAGTCTATTTTTCTAGAAACAAACTTGTATCCTGTTTTGCTTTCAAAAGAACTTTTTATTTCATTCAAATCAATAAATTCAAGATTGTTTGTTGTTATATCTTTTATTACAGACACTTTATTTAACGTACCGCCATTAGCGAGTGTAGCTATATAATTAGCAAGCTGAACTGGCGTAAATGAATTATATGATTGTCCTATCACCGCAGATAATGTATCCCCTAAATACCAATCTTTGCTTTCATCATTACCCGCAATTATTCCAGACGCTTCACCATAGAGTTCTATTCCCGTTTTACTGCCAAGGCCAAACATTTTGGCGTATTTTACAAGATTATCCACACCCATTCTACGTCCAACTTCATAAAAGAATATATTACAAGATACTTTTATTGCTTGTGTAACATTTATGTGCCCATGTGTTCTTCCATAATACGAATATACCCAACACATAGGATTGTTAGCATACGAATACTTTCCTGTTCCGTTAATTTTTTCATCAATGGTTATAACGCCACTATCTAAACCAGCTAGCGCACTTAACATTTTAAACGTAGACCCCGGTGAGTACGTTCCGCCGATAACTCTATTAAACATAGGTCTTGCTTCATTATTGTTTAGTTGTTTCCATTTGCTATATTTTATTCCCGAAACAAAATCGTTTGGATCAAACGTGGGATAACTTGCCATAGCTAAAACTTCTCCGCTACTTACATCTAAAGCTATCACTGCCCCTGCATTTGCTCCTTCTTGTTTTACATAGCCATTTTTTCCGGTTGCTATGTTATTAATTACTTTCTTTAGGTTGTTTTCTGCAACACTTTGCAATCTATAGTCTATTGTAAGCGAAACGTTGTTGCCAGATGTCGCCTCTTTATATACATATTCGCCCGCGATCTTTCCTTCAGAATCAACCTCTGTTCTTTTTATTCCATTTTCTCCCTTTAGATATCTTTCCATTGTTGATTCTATGCCCATTTTACCGATATTACTTGTATATAGGTACCCTTCGTCTTTTAGTTCTTTATATTCATCACTACTTATACTACTTACATATCCAAGTAAATGTGATGCTAAAGTACCATATGGATAATATCTTTTAGAGTTAACCATTATTTCTATGCCTGGGAATTCTTCCTTATGTTCTTCTATAATTGCCATAGATGAGTACGAAATATCTTTTGCCAATGTAACAGAACTAAATAACGAGAAAACATTAGTGGCAAGTTCATATCTTAAAAGCATAACTTTAAATTTCTCATCCTCGCTAAAATCCATGCTGTTTAAGCTATACTTTATATAAATGTTTTCTATAATTTCATCATCTTTTAGACCTGTTTCTAAATTATATAATTTACGCACACTTTCCCTTTGCGCTTCGGTATAAAACCCTTCCTTTAAGCTATCCATTGGAAAGGAAGTATATACATCGTCATTATTTTTTTCTAAAACGTTTATAAGCTTTAATAGCGTTTGATTCATTACATCATCACTAAGTCCAACTTTATATGCCACTACGTCATACGCTAACGAACTGGTTGCAAGCACTACGCCATTTCTATCATATATCTCTCCACGAGGCGCCTCTATTAATGTTTCACGTAGCATCTTTTTTTCGGATTGTTCTCTATACGCCGCACCATTTACTATTTGTAAATCTACCAAGCGAAAAAGCAAAAGAATTCCTACTAAAAATAGTACGAACTTAATAACTAATATTCTGTTATTAAAAAATTCTTTTACACCCTTCACTTAATATTTACTCTCCTTTTTTCTCAATGCATTAAATAAGAAATAAATTATATATGCAAAACATATATTTATTACACTTTGTTTTAATATGTTTAATATAAACACAAACAAGTTTACCATATTTCCAGTTATAACCAAATTAAATATATATAGCAATATTTCACAAATGGCAACCGCCAAAGAGCTAAAAATAATTATTGCAATTTTATTATCCTCTTTATATATTTTTTTAAGTTCTAGTAAGATAGCCACGATTATTATATATATTGCCATATATTTACCTATAACTCGTGAAAACAACACATCGGAAATAATACCACATATAGCAGCTGAACAATATGCCATTGGACTTCTCTCAACAATAGTTATTATTACAATTACCATTAAGCACAGGTCACCTGTAACTCCAAAAAAATGAGTGTTATTTACAACAAATAATTGCAATAAATATGCTAAGACAACTATTATGACCTTTAATGATATTTTTAATATATCTTTTACCATACATTCACCTAATTTATAATTACACCAACAACTTCTAAAGACTCGATATCTGTAAACACATCTACAATTGCATATCTATCTATGTCATTTTTCTTGCTTATTATTTCATCAATTTTCCCAATAGGGATACCTTTTTTATATAATTCTCCTATTCCAGAAGAATATATCGTCTCTCCCACAGCAAGTTCTGTATCTATTGGTATATTAACAAGCTTTACTTGTTGACCTTCTTTTAGAGAATAGTCGCCTTTTACTAATGCTAGTTTGTTTATGTTAGATATCTCTACACTTACTGCACTGCTTAAGTCCAGTATCGTTGTTACAGTACTAGTATTTTGTTCTACACTTGACACATAGCCGACAAGTCCGTCAGCCGAAATCACTGTTTGTTTATCCTTTATTCCGTCTTTTTTGCCTTTATCTATAACAAACGTTTCATTCCAGTTATCATAAGAACGTGTTATAACATTGGCATATATCTTTTCAAAATGACTATACTTTTCATTAATGTTTAATAGCTCTTTTAAATTTTCATTCTCTTTTTTTAATATGTTGATTTCTTGCAAATCTATTTTTGCTTGTTCAAGCTCGCTCTCTAAACTTTCCACTTTTTCATTTAATTTTTTAGTGTTGCCGAAATATGATGTTCCTTGTGTTATAAAGCCAGATATACAGCCCCAAGTTGCATCAATAGAATAAACTACTTTTGAAGATAACGAACTCAGAAAAGGAACTTTTATTAAAGACAGCAAATAAATTGATATAATTATACCAACAGCTATAATTATACCAAAACTTATTTTTGTATTCTTTCTTCTCTTTTTTCTTGTTACATAGTTCATGTAAGCCCCCCTATTTGCCTTATCTTCTTCTCGTCTTATTTGCTTTTTTCAAAATCTCTATGTTTGAAAGAGCACTACCCGCACCTCTTACTACACATTCTAATGGGTTGCTTGCAATAAGAACAGGTATTCCTACTTTTTCGCTTATATACCTATCTATATTTTTTATATACGCTCCGCCACCGCAAATGATAATTCCTTTTTCCATAATATCTGATGCTAACTCTGGCGGAGTCTTTTCTAAGGTCATATTTATAGTTTTTACTATTTCTTCTAATATTCTACTCATTGCTTTTTCAATGTCTGATGTTGTTACAGTAATAGTATCCGGCAAGCCAGTAGATAAGTTTCTACCTTTTACCTGCATTTTTTCTTCAGTCATCGATGCAAAAGCAGCTCCAATAGTATTTTTAATTTCTTCGGCGATATTTTCTCCTATTATAACATTATGTTTGTCTTTTATATACTTAATGATGTCATAATCCAAATTGTCTCCAGCAAGTCTTATTGCATTTGATGCTACTATACCGCCCAGAGAAATTACAGCGACTTCTGTTGTTCCGCCGCCTATATCTACTATCATAGAACCTTCGGGGCTATCTACTTTTATTCCTGCGCCTATAGCAGAAGCCATAGCCTCTTCCATTATATATACTTCTTTTGCT
Organism: Clostridia bacterium; assembly: GCA_045611765.1. Taxonomy (GTDB): domain Bacteria; phylum Bacillota; class Clostridia; order TANB77; family CAG-465; genus UMGS1649. The sequence continues at coordinate 114,130 of JAZKXT010000011.1, read as the reverse complement.
CCTGCGTCGGATGCAACCTGTTCCACTGCCATTGCTTCTACATCAGTTATACCTGAAGGAACACATATAACAACTCTAGGTTTTGTAAGCACACTTTTCTTTACAGATTTAGAAATAAATTCTTCTAACATCATTCGTGTCCCATAGAAGTTTGCAATTACTCCTCCTTTTAAAGGTTTAACTGCAATTATATTATCCGGAGTACGTCCAAGCATTTCCTTTGCTGCTGCACCAACAGCCAACACTTCGCCAGTTATATCATTAATTGCTACTACTGTAGGCTCTTTTAACACTACACCTGAGCCTTTAACATATACAAGCGTTGTTGACGTTCCTAAATCTATTGCTATATCCTTTGCCATAAGTTTCATATTTTTTTGCCTCCTAAAAACATTTCTCCATTCGTATCCTTTATACTAGTATAACTGTTTTTACCAATTATAACATGGTCACATAAAGTTATATCAAACATATTTGCATAATCATTTATTTTTCTAGTTAAAATTATATCCTGCCTACTAGGTGTTGTATCTCCGCTCGGATGATTATGTACTAAAACAATATTCGTCGCCAATTGTTTTATCGGCTCACATAGAACCTCTTTGGGCGATACCGCACTCTTATTAGTAGCACCTTTACTTACCGTTACGACAGATTTTACATAATTTTTATTATCTAAAATTACCACTTTAACTTCTTCAGTTTGTTTGTCAGCCATATCACATTTTAATAATTTATATACATCTGACGGGCAAGTTATCTTTATCTTTGGAGCATTATCCAGTTCGTTATTTATTCTTTTAGCTAGTTCCATTATAGCCTTTAACTGAATAGCTTTTACTCTTCCTATTCCCGGAATTTTCATTAGCTCCTCTTTTGAAGCTTGTCTTAAATATTCAAAACCAGCGAGACCATTTTCATGGCAAGATAATATTAATCTAGATATATCTATACTATTTAACTGTTTACTGCCATCTTTAACAATAATAGCTAAAAGTTCGGCATCCGTTAAATGAGACTCGCCTAATCTTTCAAACTTCTCATACGGTCTATCTTCTATAGGTATCTGTTTTATCGTTAGTCTTTTCAATTAAAGCGCTTTCTTTACTATAAATAGAGAAACTATAAACCCTATAATGCCTGCTATATTAAGTTTAACTGTAAATGCAAGTGTTAATTTTATTACATTCAAGTCTAAAACAAGCGGACTTGTAAGCCCAAGCTCGCTACCTACAGCTAAAAACTTTAGTGCTGGCACATTTAAAGCTAATTCTCCTAAATATCCCCCAAGTATTATTCCCGCAAAAATTGTTATAATTCTTATAACTGTTTTCACCTTATTTCCTCCTTTGTAATTTATGATGTGATTATATAACGAACCGCTTAATATTTCAACTATATTACAAAAATATGTCGTAATTTATTGGGATTTTTTCATCTCATTTTTATCTCATATATAAGTCTACTTTGAAGTTTAACTTTTATATTTGCATTTTGTCTAAAATTGTTGTAAAATGTCTGTGAGGTGTTAATATGAACAGAGATGAAAATTTAAAGATTAAAAACTCACAGCAATTAGAAGATAAAGCTGCTAAATTAAAAAAGCTTGAAGAAAAAAGTTTAAAGAAAGCTAAAGGCTTTGTAAATGAATTTAAGCAATTTGCTACAAAAGGAAATGTTATTGACATGGCTGTTGGTGTAATTATAGCTAATGCATTTACTAAAATTGTAAATTCTCTTGTAAATGATGTTATAACTCCAATGATAACTATATTTACCGGCAAACTAGATTATACAAATTTATTTATAGCTTTAGATGGTAATGCCTACTCTACGTTAGAAGAAGCCAAGGCGGCGGGAGTAAGTATCATAGCATATGGAACTTTTCTAACAAACGTGTTAAACTTCCTAATGGTTGCTTTTTGGCTTTTCATATTCCTAAGAGTAATATTTAAAGTTAAGAGTTACAAAACAAAAGAACAAAAACAAGAAGTAGTTGTTACAACTAAGAAATGTCCTTATTGCTTAAATGAAATACCACTTGCAGCCACAAAATGCGGCCATTGTACAAGTGATGTTGAGTAATAATAAATATAGACAAACGAGTCACAAAATAGTGTGACTCGTTTACTTTTTTGATTTTAACCGAAAACAGCTTGTACCAACCACGCTATAAACGTGATATTGGTAACCTTTTCGTTGGAAGTAATAGGAATTCCCATTACCTTGCTTATTTGAGAGTTACTGAAGGAAGAGCGAGTTCTTTCTATCGCTTGGCGTATGTTTCTTTCAACATATTCGCTTGTCTGGCCTACAGATTTTGCAACTGCTTCATAATAGTCTTTCAAAGAACCACGCAATCCAATAGATGGGTTTTTCGAAATTTCTTCCATAAGCCTCATAATAAGCTCGTATCCGTTTATTCCTCTGTTAATTCCAAGTTTCAACAAAATATTTTCTGTCCGTTCTTCCCAAGTACCTTCAGCGTGTTTTGCCACTTCGTTATCTACAGTGCTTGGTAAAGCCATTTCTTGCAAGCTTAAACTCTGACCCGACAAATTCTCCATAAGATTTGTTAGCACGTCATCTAACCGCATATTGTCTTCTACCTCAAAAACTAAGCATAAAACCTTTTTCATATCCTTTGCTCCTTAAAAAATTATTTGTAGGCAAAAAATCACCTACAAATATTATACTACTTTTTGAGTTTTATGTCAAATTAATTTCGCTAATCCACAGTCACAACAACATAATTATTAACTATTTTATACATTTTATTATCTAATTTACTAGTTAAATATTCTAACAATCTATTGTTAGCTTGAACATCGTAATCTTTATATAAAAGAGTCTGTTTTTTGGCATTTATATATAGCGGTTTTATTTCTATTGAATTAATTATTCCCTCTTCATTTATATTAAGTGTAAAAATACCACTTTCTTTTCCTAAAGTGTAATCCGTGTCACTCATAAGATTTCCCATACTATATATTATTGGTTTATCTTTATATATTTCTATTGGATATATCCCCAAAGCATGAGAACCTAAAACTGCATCCGCTCCCGCATTTATTAGTTCTTTATAGAACCAGGCCATAATATCTGTTACTGTATGAGTATTTTCAAAACCAAGATGTGTAAGAAGTATTACAGTATTAACGTTTTTCTTTGCCTCTTTAATCATCGACTGTAATGTCTTAAGGTTGTACATCATAAGTCCGGCATCTGTATATGCCCATTGTGTACCTATGACCTCATTACATACACCTATTAGAGCTATTTTGATTCCATCTTTCTCTACATATACCGTCTTATCCTTTAATCCAATTAAATCATAATCCTCTTGCAGTATGCTAAGAGTATCTTTAAATACAGATTTGCCAAAATCTAACATGTGGTCACTTGCCACATTAATACCATCTACTCCCAAGGCGTGAAAGGCGTTTTCTATACTTTTTGTTACAATGTACTTAGATTTTGTATCTCCAAGCTTATCTAAATCTATAACATTTGTTCCCAAATTTACCACAGTATAGTCCGCTTGACTAGTATATTCAGCTATATTTTTAAACGCTGACATATAATTATATCCAAGCGTTGTTCCAATTTCTCCCCCCATCATCATTTCGCCTAAAAATGCGACAGAAAATTCTTTTTTATCCTGCGTATCTTGTTCTTCCTCATATATCTGTATATTTGTATTAGCATCTGTTTCTAAGATAGTGGGTTGTTTATTTTCGTTATTATTGTTGTTATTATTGATATTGTTTTGGCTGTTGCTTGCTTGAATTGTATTATTCAAAGTTGGCAGGCTTTTATATAACTTAACCATTCCCACTCCAGCAAAGCCTATAACAAAGATACAAGCAACTATTATACATACGTTTACGATATTTAACCTAAGCTTCCTTGTGTTATATCTTTTTCTAATGAGTTGATGACCACGTCTTGTATTGTGCCACATAATTTCTTATCCCCTTTCACATTAACCTTAATATAATTCGGTGTAAACCCCGAAAGTATTCCTTCAGAATAACTTTCAAATAACACCTCTACCTTGCCTCCAATATACTTTTCTAAAAAGGAGGCGTTCAACATTTTACTTACCTTTAATAATTTATTACTTCTTTCTTTCTTTACATTTCCATCTACTTGATTTGGCATCTTAGCCGCTCTTGTATACTTCCTTTTGGAATACTTAAATACATGTATCTCGCACAGTCCCATTTTATTTACAGTTTCAAGAGTATCCTCAAATTCTTCGTCTGTTTCACCTGGAAAGCCAACAATCACATCTGCAGAAATATATGGGTTAGCAAAATATGCTCTTAAATCTTCACAAAGTGTTATTAATAACTCTTTGGTATATTTTCTATTCATTCTTTTTAGTACATCGTTATTTCCACTTTGCATTGACACATGGAAATGCGGGCATAACTTTTTGTACCTAGAAAGCCTTACTATATTTTCCGTACGTAAAAATCTTGGTTCCATAGAGCTTAGTCTTATTCTCTCTAACCCCTGAACATTCTCTAGAACATCCAACACACTAAACAAATCTGTATCTTGCAAATCTTTTCCATAAGAAGCGACTTCAATTCCTACTACCACTAATTCTTTAACCCCGTTTTTTACGAGATTTTCTGCTTCTTTTTTTATCTCTTCTATATCTCTACTTCTAACTCTTCCACGAATGTATGGTATTATACAGTAAGAGCAAAAGTTATCGCAACCATCTTCTATTTTTATTGCTTCTCTTATATCGTAACCTTTATTTAAACAGCCTACTTGTTTATATCTTTTCACTTCGGATATGTCTTTTAATATTACTCTTTTTATTTTTTTAGTTTTATCTAAATTTTCAACTACTTCTAGCAAATTCATTTTTTCATCATTACCAAGAATAATGTCTGCATCTTCAAACGAGTTTTGTTCGTCGCTACTTTGTACACTACACCCAATTACCGCAACTAGAGCTTCTGGATTTTGTTTTCTTGCTCTAGACACCATTTGCCTTGTTTTTCTATCGCTCATGTTAGTTACAGAACATGAATTTATACAATACATGTCTGCCTCTGAATCGAAATCTACGACTAAATGACCTGCTAGTTCAAATTTTTCTTTTAGCAGGTCTGTTTCGTATTTATTAACTTTACATCCCAAAGTTAAAAAAGCGACTCTCATTATTTTCCCTCTTTGTATAATTTTATTGTTTCGTTTGCTATTGTACGAGATGAATTCGGTTTGCCAATAATTTTACACATTTCTATCATCTGCTGTACTCTAACTTTATTATTAATTGCAATATCTAAAACGTGGTCTATTGGTTCATTCTTGTATGTTCTAAGCGCCGTTCCATTATTTGTAAAGTAAATTGAATTTTGCTCTTCTTGACCGGGTATTGGATTTATTATAATCATCGGCTTACACATCGCCAAACATTCTGTTGAAGTAAGCCCACCCGGTTTAGTTATAACAAAATCACAGGCACTCATTATCTCAGGCACTTTATCTGTATAACCTAAAACTGTTATATTCTTGTTCGCTTTAAAGGCAATCTGTTCAAATCTCTCTTTTTGTTTTTCATTTTTTCCTGTTATAACTACAAGTTGAAAATCATAAGAAGATCCTACTAACTCTTCAAATATCCCTTCAGACTTTCCAAGCCCTAAACCGCCACCAGCAAAAAACAATAAAGTTGTTTTGTTACATGACAATCCCAACCCAGTTAATATTTCGGATTTATTAAAATTCTCACTAAACTTTTTAGAAATAGGTATTCCGCTTACCACTATTTTTTCTTCTGGAACATCATATTCTCTTACGCAATCGTTTTTCATTTCATCTGTGGCAACCATAAACTTATCTATATATTTATTTTCCTCAAGCCACATATTATGAATGCCATAATCTGTCAAAACACTTATTATTTTTGCATCCGTCTTTCCTTTTCTTTTAAGATATCCACACATATGAGATACAAAAGGATGTGTTGAAATAATTATATCTGGTTTTTTAAGTCTCAACATCTTTTTTAACCTTATTGTGAGGGCTTTATTTACCATTTTATTTATTTCTCTAACTGTACTTGCATCTTGAGTATCCGAACTTGTATACATAGTACCATATACTTTAGGCATACTTCTAGCAAGTGATGCATACCCTTTTATAATTAATTTGTTTGTTAAATAAGATGCGTATTCTAACCCATCTTCATAATCTATTTCTATTTTATCATCTATTTCTTTTAAAGTATCACGAATACTTTCTGCCGCTTTTAAATGTCCATTTCCAACCTTTGCGTACAATAATAAAACTTTCATAAAACTCTCCTTATTTCTACAACTTTTTTCGCGGTCTAACGCATATGGAATTGCAACAAAGTATAACTTTTGGCTGGGGTAGTAGGATTCGAACCTACGAAATGTCGGAGTCAGAGTCCGATGCCTTACCGCTTGGCGATACCCCAATGTAAAGTTATTATATCATTCATAATATTCAATTTCAAGCAATAAACTAGATAATATAGAAAAAGAACTTAAACCAGCTGCCTAGAGAAAAATTTGTTTACTAGACAACTGGTTTAAAGTTATTTACTTATTTACATTATGTTTCAAATATTCAGATATAAATATATCTATTTCTCCATCCATTACTCCTTGAACATTTCCTACTTCACAGTTTGTTCTATGGTCCTTAACAAGTGTATATGGGCAAAAAACATAGCTTCTTATTTGATTTCCCCACCCATTTTCTGTAAGTTCACCTTTTATTTCTTTTAACTTCTCTTGTGTTTTATTCATTTCATATTGGTAAAGCTTTGCCTTTAGCATTTTCATACATGTTTCTTTATTTTGAATTTGTGAACGTTCAGTTTGACAAGCAACAACTATACCTGTAGGTATATGTTTTAATCTAACAGCGGAATCCGTTTTATTTACGTGTTGGCCTCCCGCTCCAGACGCTCTATAGGTATCCATTTCTATATCTTCGGGTCTAATTTCTATCTCTACGTTGTCTTCAATTTCAGGCATAACATCCACAGCTGCAAAAGAAGTATGTCTCCTCTTGTTTGCATCAAACGGAGATATTCTAACAAGTCTATGTACACCTTTTTCAGACTTCATATAGCCATATGAATATATCCCCTTAACTCCAAACGTTACGCTTTTTATTCCAGCTTCATCTCCATCTTGCATATCATATAGGCAGTACTCAAATCCGTTCTTTTCACACCATCTAAGATACATTCTATTTAGCATTTGTGCCCAATCTTGTGATTCAGTGCCTCCAGCTCCAGCATGTATTGTAACGATACAATTTAATGTGTCATATTCTTCAGATAATAACGAAGATATTTTTAATTTTTCAACTTTGCTATCTAGAGTGACTATTTGTTTTTCTATCTCTTCCATTAAAGCTTCATCATATTCCTCTTTTAAAAGTTCATATGTCAACTCTAAACTATCATACATGAAAAGCACTTTGTTAAAAGCGGCTAGTTCCATTTTTAAATCTTTTACTTGCTTCAAAACTTCTCCGCTTTTTTTAGCATCTTCCCAAAAATTTTGTTCCATAGTAAGTTGTTCCAGTTCATACAATTTTTGGCTCTTAATGTCTACTTTTAAAGCTTGGCGAATTTCGTCTATTACTTTTCCAAGTTCAGCAAGTTTGTTTTTAATGTCTATTAGTTCCAATTACATATCCTCCCATATGCCGTTTTTTGCGGGCATATATTCAAATTCCATATATTCATCTTTGGTCGGGTGAATAAACTTTAAATTACAGGCTACAAGAGCCAAATCCCCCTTTATTCCGCCATATTTTACATCACCAAAAAGTGGGTGGTTTATATTAGAAAATTGTACACGTATTTGATGGTGGCGTCCGGTATGTAGCTTTATCTTAACATATGTATATCGTTCACCTTTATACACAGTATTTCCAATTGTATTATATTCTAGTTTTGCAAGTTTAGCATTTTTCCTCGTTTCTTCTACCACAGCACTTGTATTTGTTCTTTCATCTTTGTATAAATAGTTGACAAGTTCTCCACTACCTTCTAATTTTCCAGAAATTACAGCCAGATATTCTTTCTTGAAATCCCCTTCGCGAATGCTATTAGATAATCTACTTGCTGCTTTTGATGTTTTAGCAAACACCATAAGTCCACTTGTCATTCTATCTAATCTATGAACTAAACCTAAATATACATCTCCTGGCTTGCTATATTTTTCTTTTATGTACATTTTAACTAGCGTTAACATGTCTAAATCCCCAGACTTGTCTGATTGAGATGGTATACCGCTAGGTTTTATAACAACGATTACATGATTGTCTTCATATATTATTTTTATATTTTCGTCTCTTCTTTCCATTTATCCACCTAAAAACAAAACCTCACATATCCGTGAGGTCACAATTCTTATTTCTCTTCTTTTTTAGTCTTTATTTCAACTACTTGTCTTTTATTGTATTTACCACAAGCAGGGCAAGCTTTATGTGGAAGTATAACTTCTCCACATGCTTCACAAGTTGCAAGTGATTTTTCTTCTAATTTCCATGTAGAACGACGAAGTGCTGTTCTAGCTTTTGACCATCTTCTTTTTGGTTGTGCCATTTTATTTCCCTCCTTTAAGTATGAACAATAAATGTCTAGATTCTTAAATTACTCAAATATTATATATTATGTTTACGCTATTGTCAAGCAAAATTTATAAGTTTTTGACGCTAGCCACATATTTTAACAACTCTTTCCACATCACAAAGTTCTTGTTCTCCAGTTTCCATATTCTTTATAGTTACAAGATTTTGTTTTTGTTCGTCTTCCCCAATAATTACTACGTATTTAACTCCAATTTTATTTGCATAGTTCATCATAGATTTAACACTTTTTCTAGTATAATTTACTTCTGTATTTATTCTAGCATTTCTTAGTGTAGCTGCCACTTTAAATGCATATGACATATCCTCTAACATCGGAAGCACCATAACTTTTGCTGTAGTTGCCTCTTCAGCTTTAATTATTTCGGCCTCCTTCAATTTATAGAATAAACGAGATAGGCCTATAGATATACCAACGCCAGGTAGTTTCTTGTTTGTATAGTATTCTGCTAGATTTTCATATCTTCCACCAGAACATACACTTCCCATTTCCGGATAATCATTTAAAATTGTTTCATAAACAGTTCCTGTATAGTAATCTAGACCTCTAGCAATAGTTAAATCAATTTTAAAGTTTTCACAAGGAACACCAAAGGCTATTATCCCTTCAACTACTTGTTTAAGTTCGTTTATGCCTTCCGTGTACGCCGAATTGTCTATACCCATAGCTTTTAATCTTTGAAGTACTTGTTCGTCGCTTCCTTTAATTGCTATAAACTGCATTATTTTGTCTATTTGTTTTATATCAATGTCGATTTTTAATAATTCTTGAACTACTTCACTTGCACCTATTTTTTCTATTTTATCTATAATTCTCAAAATGTCTGCTGCTTTATTTGTTAACTCTAATGATTCAAAAAAACCATTTAATATCTTTCTGTTATTTATGCGTATTGTAAAATTATTAAATCCAAGATTTGTAAATGTATCATAAATTATAGCCGGAAGTTCGGCATCCGTCATAATACTTAATGTTTCATCGCCTATAACATCTATATCACATTGATAAAACTCTCTAAATCTTCCTTTTTGGGTTCTTTCACCCCTAAACACTTTACCTATTTGATATCTTCTAAAAGGGAATGTTATCTCACCATAATGCATTGCAACATATTTTGCTAAAGGTACTGTTAAGTCAAAACGCATTGAAATATCTGTATCTCCCTTATCAAATCTATATATTTGTTTTTCAGTTTCCCCACCAGCTTTAGCCAAAAGCACATCAGAATACTCCAATATAGGAGTGTCTAGTGGTGTAAAACCGAACTTCTCGTAAGAAGCGCGTATTTTATCAGATATTTTATTAAATAAAACCTGGTCTGCTGGAAGCAACTCTATAAATCCTGCTAGATTTCTAGGTTTTACCTTATTATTTTTTTCATTCATATGTATTCACCTTCAATACATTAATTTTATCATAATTATATTCTCTTTGCAAATAATCTTTAGTTTTTATTCAGTATATTTTGACAAAATTTCACATAATATATATCTACACATATTTAGTACATTATGCTATAATGTTTTTGGAGGTAAATATATGACAAGCATTGCTAAAAAAAATATATTTGGTTATACCAAAGGTGAAGAAATATTTAATTGGGTGTCTCATACTGTAGGTGCCGCTCTAGGTATTGCCGCTTTAGTTTTAATGATAGTATTCGCGGCTATTGGTTCGGGTGGCGCTTTAAATGTTGTGGGAGTTAGTATATTCGGTGCCACTTTAATTATACTTTACACAATATCTACATTATATCACGCGCTAACTCACGAGAAAGCCAAAAAAGTGTTTAAGATACTAGACCATTGTTCAATATATTTTCTTATCGCTGGAACATTTACACCAATTTGTTTTTGCTTAATTAGTACCGTTGGTTATAAAATGATTATATTGGTATGCGCTGTATGGGCTTGTGCAATATTTGGCACAGTGTTGTATGCATGTTTCCCTAGAAAATTTAAAGTCTTGCATATAATTCTATATGTTGCTATGGGATGGAGTATAATGTTTCTTGCTAAAGATTTTATAGCCGGTCTAAAAACACTTAATGCTATGCCAACATTATATTTCCTACTTGCCGGCGGTATTGCATATACTGTAGGAGTTGTGTTTTATGCATTTAAGAAAGTTCCATACTTTCATTCGGTATTTCACCTGTTTGTAGTCGGCGGTTCGGTATGTCATTTCTTTGCAGTTATGAATTTAATATAATATAACAGAATATAATTTAAGGCATGTATTTCATTACATGTCTTAGTTTATGTCTAATATCTCTTTTATTTTAGATATGTTTTTGGCAACTATGTTATAGCCCCTTCTTGCTGTATATGTTGTTTTAGATAAATCTAACAGTGAAATTTCAGCTAAGCATAAATGCAAGTTTATATCCGCACTAGCAATCTCGCCCATATTTGACGAATGTGTAATTACATTATATGCTTGTGTACATATTCCTACTATGTTTTTTATACTGAATGCCGGTCTTTTATTACAATCAAAAGTCACAGCTATCACTTTATCTGCTCCCATCTTTTTCAAAACTTCTACTGGAGTATTTACTCTAACGCCACCATCAATATAATAATCCTCTCCTATTTTTTTAGGTACAAATATTCCTGGTACACTACAACTAGCTCTTATTATGCTTGCCAAGGCTCCTTTTACATAATACGATGGCTCGTCATCGTAACTTGTATCGTCATCCGTCAAAGTGCTTCTATCTTGTTTGTTCCAAAAATACGCTATCTCTCCAGTATCTAAATCTACCGCCGGTATAGCTAATGGCAACTTGACATCGGCTATATCTTGAATGTCTTTTTGTTTTAAAACATCTTGTAATATTTTTTCTATGCTATCTCCTTTTATAAATCCTCTTATACTTATCTTTTTTCTAAACAGTGAACCTAAAATTTTAAATCCCATACTCTTATCTAAATCTATTATTTTATCCTTATACATATTTACCAATTGCAACATTTCATTTGGGTTATACCCAGAAGCATACAGTGCTGCTATTATGCTACCACTACTCGTCCCCGCTATGTAGTCTATTTTTATACCATAATCATTTAAAGCTTCTATAACTCCTATATGTGCCAATCCTTTTGCCCCACCGCCGCTTAGCGCTAGTCCTATACTCATAAAAAATACACCTCCAGTTAAACCTTCAGTGTATTATATGTTTATTATTTAACTTTGCTACTTTTACTTAACAACAGATACTGCTACTCCGTCTCCAACATCTATTACGCAAGATACTAGATTAGGATTAGTAGTTACAGCATTTATATATTCTCTAAGTCTTGTTACAGCTGTTCTATGTTTATGCTCGTTGTAGTCACTCATAACCATGCCTCTTAGCAGCACATTATCTGCGATAATTAAAGAGCCCGGTTGTGTTAATCTTAAAGCTTCTTCTAGATATTTCATATATTGACCTTTAGCAGCATCAATAAACACAACATCAAATATACCTTGTAATTTTTTCATATATTCATAAGCATCCGTAGTTACTACTTCTATAACATCTTTCATACCTAGTTCTCTAATATTTTCTCTTGCTATGTTTGCCGTATTCTCATCTATTTCCATTGTTATAATCTTACCATTTTCTTTCAAATGTTCAGAAAACTTTAATGCAGAATACCCTACTGCAGTTCCCACTTCCAATATACTTTCTGGCTTTTTTAATTCTAAAAGTGTTTCTATAAATTCCATTGAAGCATCTTGTAATATTGGGACGTGATTTGCTCTTGCTTCGTTTTTTATTCTTTCTATTTTTTCTCTATCCAACATCTTCTTACCTTCCATAAATAATATTCATTATTCTAGCCGTCTCCTCCGCTAAAATCTGTTTGTTTTTAATATTTTCTTTAGTGACATTAAGTCTCACCGGATTTTTATAAGTAATTTTTACTTTTCTAAATAGTTTAATGTTTTCGGTAATATGTACCGGAATAATTTCAACACCTGTAGTAGCTGCTACATATACCGCCCCATTTTTAGCTTTAATATTCTTTAGCCTTGCTTTTCTTGTCCCCTCTGGAAATATTAACAAGTTTTGTTTCTCTTTATTTATTACGTTTACAGCATGAAATACATGCCCAAAATCTTTTTTCCCTCTTGCAATAGGGAAAGCCCCTATTTTTTTTAGAATCCACCCAAGAGGTTTAAATTTAAAAAGCTCCTCTTTTGCCATTATTCCTAGTTCTTGTACATCTGCCCATAGAAAAATAGCATCCATTGAACTAACATGATTTGAGGCGATAACAAATCTCTTGTTAGGATCTATGTTTTCTCTTCCTTCAAATTCTACTCTATAACAAAATTTACATATAACTACTTTTACAATTTTTTTTAATGCTTTTAACAAATTATATCAATCCTTTACTTTTTGCTAATTCTAATATTTTATCTACTACTTGCTCTTTTGTCAAATTTGTATTATCTATTTGTATCATATCTTGCGTTTTCATAAGAGGAGATATTTTCCTTGTTCTATCCGCCTCATCTCTTGCTTGTATTTGTTCTAATACTTTTTCATATGTTGCAGTTTTATCCTTTAGAAGCAAATCCTTATATCGTCTATACGCTCTTGTTGCTATATCTGCTGTTAAATATATTTTAAGCTCTGCATCCGGAAAAACAACGCTGCCAATATCTCTTCCTTCCGCTACAACACTTTTCTTTTCAGCTAAGCTTCTTTGCTTCTCTTTTACATATTCTCTAACTTGAGGAACAACGGATACCTTGGCTGCAAGCATACCTACTTCTTCTGTTCTAATGGCGTTAGACACATTTTCTCCATTTAGATATACATTAAGCGTACCATTTATTGTCTCTAGATTAACCTCCACACTATTTATAACATCTATTAAGTTGTTTACATCTTGTGTATCTACATTATTTTGTTTGCAATAAAGTGCAACTGTTCTATAAATAGCTCCTGTATCTATATTTAAAATACCTAATTTTTCCGATACACCCTTTGCCGCACAGCCTTTACCGGCTCCCGATGGTCCATCTATAGTTATTTTATATACCACTTTTATTGTCCCCCTTTATTTTTTTCGTAAAATATGATATCATATATGTGGCCCAAAGTAAAGGGGGAAATACAATGCAAGAGATGGATATTTTCGACAAACGCCTTATAGTGCTGTTTGTTTTAAAAGAATCTAAAGTAAATTTAACAATAGAGCAAATCTCCAAATTATGTTCAGAATTTGAAGATATTACATATATAGATATCTGTATGTATATAGACTCTCTAAAAAACAGTGGATATATACAAGAAACTTACGAAAACAACAAATCCGTGTATGTTTTAACTGATTCCGGACTAGACATTTTAAATGAGCTTATTGAACTTATTCCTGGAATGAGTCTACTTAACATGAAAAACATACTAAAAGAAAAAATGGATGATTGCAAACAAGATTATTCAATCGACACTCTAATCTTGCCTATAAAAAAAGATGAATACAAAGTAAGTTGCTACATACAAGATGGTAACGATGAGCTTATAAACTTAACAATATATGCCGGCGATAAAGAAAATGCTAAAAAGATTTCAAACAACTGGAAGCACAATGCTGAAGTACTATATAGCAAAATAATAGAACTTATGACAGATTAGTCATAAGTTCTATTTATTGGCATTTCTCTTTCTTTTGGTGCTAGCTCTTTATCTGTAACTATTTCAGCGCCACCACTTGCTACAAAATGTATCTCTGTTATGCTATCAACAACATCTTGTTTTATTTCAACTTGTTCTGGGGCTTCCATTTCCGGAGCTTGTAAAGCGTCAATTTGTTCTAATGCCGCTTCATTTTTATATTTTTCTTTCATGTATGCTTTTACTTGCGCCTCAAACATCTTTTTAGGAACTCCAAATATTTCTTTTATATCTTTTGGATTTTCATAAAACTCTGTAAACTTTTTCATTCCAAACATTTCTATTATACATGTAACCCACGCACAAGCAAATTCTTTAGAATAGTTATAATTTTCAAGGATACCGTTTCCAGATAATTGATTTAATTTATTTATTCCGTTTTTAGAAATATTTTCAGCAAACCTTCTAACGTCTTGTGGTTTCTTAAGTTTTCCATGCACGTATGCCAACCAACCGAAACTAATCCAATTTTGCACTTTGTCTTGTACAGGTTTTTTAGCGCTTGTATTTTTCTCATCTATTTGCTCTATAATAAGTTCTGTTTCAATGATTTCCTCTAGCTCTTCTTCATCAAGTTCTTCTGGTTCCTCATCATCTATCTCTTCTATTTCTTCTTGTTCAGATTCTATTTCTTCTTCTGGCTCTTCCTCTTCAATTTCCTCAGGCTCGATTTCTTCTACTTTAGGTTTCATAGATTCTTTAAGAAGTCTTTCGGCAGCTTGTTTTTCATTTTCTTCCATATATTGGCCTAGAACTTTCATTACAAGAAGTTTTTTAATTGCATCTCTTTTCGCTTGTTCCATTCCTCTTGGAGATACAATATGTATATTACCTTCCGAATCTTCTACTATATATAAATCTTCCATTGAACGACGTCTGCTATAAAAACGCTTTTCTATTTCTCCACCAAAAACACTATAGAATAGTTTTCTACTAGGATATACAAAAACTTTAATCTCATCAAATTCCTTAGGTGAGTTTAAATCTACTCTTTTCATTTTTTGTGCAACGCTTTTTATGCTCTCTGCAACATCGTTTACAAAACTACCATCTAATTTCTCGTTATAATGTATAGTTATTGTGTCTAGTTGTTTTGTAGCATTAAAATATACCACTTGTTTTGCCATAACAAAACCTCCCCTACACTAATATTTTAACATATTTTAACACAGTATACAATAATTTTTATTTATTTTCTATTTTAACATCTGCTTCAAAAATTTACCTGTATAGCTGTTTTTGCACTTTGCAACTTGTTCTGGTGTACCGGTTACTACTACTGTCCCGCCTTGTTTTCCACCTTCAGGTCCTAAATCTATTATATAGTCTGCTGATTTAATAATATCCAAATTGTGTTCAATAATTACGGCAGTATTTCCTCCTTCAACAAGTTTGTTTATTATTCCTATTAAATTATGTACATCAGCTGTGTGTAATCCTGTACTTGGTTCATCTAATATGTATAATGTTCTTCCAGTTGAACGACGCGATAATTCTGTGGCAAGTTTTATTCTTTGTGCCTCTCCACCGGACAACGTAGTAGAAGGTTGTCCTATCTTTATATAGCCAAGGCCCACGTCATAAAGTGTTTGTAATTTGTTCTTTATTGGTGTCACGTTTTTAAAGAATTCTAAAGCTTCTTCAACTGTCATGTCTAGCACATCACTTATGTTTTTCCCTTTATATTTCACCTCTAAAGTTTCTCTGCTATATCTTTTTCCTTTACAAACTTCACATGGCACAAATACATCAGATAAGAATTGCATTTCTATTTTAATAATACCATCGCCTGAGCACGCCTCGCATCTACCGCCAGGAACATTAAAACTAAATCTGCCTTTGTTATATCCTCTAAGTTTAGCTTCATTTGTTGATGCAAACAATTCTCTTATATGATCAAACATACCTGTGTATGTTGCTGCATTTGACCTTGGAGTTCTTCCAATAGGTGTTTGGTCAATGTTTATTACCTTATCTATATGTTCTAAACCTTTAATTTCTTTAACCTTACCCGGATTTACCTTAGTCTTGTTTATTTGTTGAGCAACATATTTATATAACACTTCATTTATTAAAGAGCTCTTGCCAGAACCAGATACTCCAGTAACACAAGTAATAGTTCCAAGTGGAATATCTACATCTATCTTTTTTAGATTGTTTTGTTCTGCTTTTATTATGCTAATTTTATTTCCAGAAATATCTCTTCTTTCTTCGGGCACTTCAACCTTAAGTTTTCCGCTTAGATATTTCCCTGTAACACTTTTTGTACACTTCATTATTTCTTCAGGAGTACCACTAAATACAACTTCTCCACCATGTACACCAGCTCCAGGTCCAATATCCACTATATAGTCTGCCTCTCTCATCGTATCTTCATCGTGTTCTACAACTATTAATGTGTTTCCCAAATCTCTCATCTTTTTAAGAGACGCCAATAACTTCTCATTATCTCTTTGGTGTAATCCTATACTTGGTTCGTCTAGTATATACAGAACTCCTGTTAAGCCAGAACCAATTTGAGTGGCAAGTCTTATTCTCTGGGCTTCTCCTCCAGACAATGTAGACGCGCTACGTGCAAGCGTTAAATAGTCTAGGCCTACATCTATTAAAAAACCAAGTCTATTATTCAGTTCTTTAATAATTTGTTCTGCTATCATCTGGTTCTTTTGGCTTAGATGTAAATTATTAATATATTCTTTTATTTCATTTACAGGCAAGCAAGTTAATTCATGTATGTTATATTTTCCAACCTTTACTGCCAAAACTTCATCTTTAAGTCTAGCTCCGTTACATTCTCTACATGGTATTGTATTCATATATAACTCATAAAAGCTTCTCATACCATTAGATTTTGTCTCCCTATATCTTCTCTCAAGTATGTTTACAACGCCTTCAAATTCCGCTTCAAAATCTCTAGTAAACGTTCTTGATTCATGTTTAAATTTAATTATTTCCCCTTTAGAGCCATATAACAATACATCTTTAAATTCTTTTGCCACTTTCTTAAAAGAAGTATCTATATCTACGCCATAGTACTCGCATAATCCTCTCATATACATTAACGTTACAGAATCTACTCCTTGACTTCCCCACGCGTGAAACAGTGATGGGTCAGATAATTTTTTGTTTTCATCAGAAATAATTCTCTCTGGGTCTATCTTCAATAATTCACCAACACCAGTACAATTAGGACAAGCACCATAAGGTGTATTGAATGAAAACATTCTTGGTGTTAATTCTTCAATACTTATCCCACAATCCGGGCAAGAATAGTTGCCAGAAAATAACATTTCTTCTCCATCTACCACACTAATAATTACAAGATTGTTTGCTTGCTTCATACAAAGTTCTACAGAGTCGGCTAATCTTGTTTGCATGTTTTGAGATACAACTAATCTATCTACAACAATTTCTATTGTATGGCTTTTAGTTTTTTCTAACTGTGGCAATTCTTCTGCTAAATCATAAATTTTGCCATCAATTCTAGCTCTAATATATCCTTCTTTTATAGCCATGTCCAATATTTTTGTGTGTTCTCCTTTTTTGCCTCTAACCACCGGTGCCATAACTAAAATTTTGGTGCCTTCTTCTAGTTCCATAATCTGATCTACAATTTGGTCTACTGTTTGCATAGCTATTCTCTTACCACATTTTGGACAATGCGGCACACCTACTTTAGCATACAGAAGTCTTAAATAATCATAAATTTCAGTAACCGTTCCAACTGTAGAACGCGGATTTTTTGATGTTGTTTTTTGGTCTATAGAAATAGCTGGAGAAAGTCCATCAATACTATCTACATCTGGTTTTTCCATTATTCCTAGAAATTGTCTTGCATAAGAGGAAAGACTTTCAACATATCTTCTTTGTCCCTCAGCGTATATGGTATCAAAAGCAAGAGATGTTTTTCCGCTACCAGAAAGTCCTGTAAATACAGTAAGACTATTTTTTGGTATCTTTAAATCTATATTCTTTAAGTTATTCTCTCTTGCTCCCTTTATAACTAATTTATCTTGCATAAGTTCCCCCTAAATAAAATGTATATACGTTTATACTCACATGTGTATATACATAAAAAAGTATAATATACTTCAATCCAAAGTATATTATACCATATATTTTATATAGTTACTAGTAGTAATTTTTAACAATATTTATTTGTCTTTTTCATGTTTGTCATGTTCTACTGCTTACAACTCATATTCCCCCCTAAACTCGTTATATGTTAACATCGGAATGCTTAATTCCTTTGCTTTTTCCAGTTTAGAGCCTGCATTCTCTCCATATATTACAAAGGATGTCTTCTTAGAAACCGAACTAGATGTTTTACCCCCGTTAAGTTCAATTAATTTAGATAAATCATTTCTAGAAATTTCTTCAAATGAACCGGTTATAGCAATCGTCATACCAGTTAGAACGCTCGACAATAATTCCTCTTTAATTCCATTCAAATTAACTCCAGCATTATCTAATCTTTCTATTATGTCGCTTGTCTTAGCCTTGCTAAAAAATTCTGCAATGCTTTCTGCCATTTTCTCTCCAACATCTTCCCACACCATTAATTCTTCTACACTCATATGTCCTAAGTCGCGAATATTATCTATGTTTTTAGCTAAAGTTTTTGCCGCCTTCTTTCCAATATGTCTTATTCCTAATCCAAATATTAACATGTCTAAACTATTAGACTTGCTTTTATTAATTGCAGCAATTAAATTGTTTGCAGATTTATCGGCAAAATTTTCAAGACTTCTTATTTGTTCATATGTTAAATAATAGATGTCTGAAATATCTTTTAAAAATCCCGCATCAATTAATTGTTCAACTACCGCTTCTCCCATGCCTTCTATGTTCATTGCATCACGTGAAGCAAAATGTGTTATCGCCCTATATTTCAACGCATCACATTCGCTATTTGTACACCTTAAAGCCACTTGACCGTCTTCTTTTTCCAATAATTCGCCACATATTGGACATGTTGTTGGAGCAATATACCTAGCGCTGCCTTCCAGTCTTTTGTTTAAAACAACTGTTGCTATTTCAGGTATAACATCTCCTGCTTTTCTAATTTTTACAGTATCTCCAACACGAATATCTTTTTCTTTTATATAATCAAAATTGTGTAGTGTGCATTTTGAAATAACTGAACCAGCCACTCTAACAGGTGTAACTATTGCAAGAGGTGTTACCTGGCCAGTTCTACCAACTTGAAGGGCTATTTTTTGAACTACTGTTTCCTTTTCTTCGGGCGGATATTTATATGCTACGGCCCATTTGGGCACTTTAGTTGTTGTTCCCAAAGTTTCTCTTAATGACAAATCATTAATCTTTACAACAGCACCGTCTATATCATAAGGAAGAGAGTCTCTTAGAATTCCTATCTCTTCAATATATTGGATTACTTGTTCTATGCCTACCGCCACTTTTGAATATGCTATTGTAGATATTCCCATACTCTTCATATATTCTATTGTTTCACTATGTTTAGTAAATTTCTTATCTGACTTTTGAACATTAAACACAAATATGCTAAGACCTCTTTGTTTTACAATTTCAGGATTTAATTGTCTAAGCGTACCTGCCGCTGCATTTCTAGAATTGGCCATTAATGGTTTGCCCATTCTTTCTAGCTCTTCATTTAACTTTTCAAATCTTTCACGAGATAAATATACTTCTCCTCTTACTTCTATAGTATCATTAGATGTAAGATTTTCTTTTATCTCATCTAGCATCAATAAGTTTTGTGTTATTTCTTCTCCAACAAGTCCATTTCCTCTAGTAGAACCTTTCAGTAATTGACCATCTACATATTCAAGCGAAACAGATAAGCCGTCTATTTTTGTTTCAACAACAAATTCAACATTTTCCCCATATTCTTCTGTTATTTTACGAACAAAATCTTCTACTTCTTCAAAAGAAAATACATCATTTAAGCTTTGCATTGGAACCAAATGTTCTACTTTGTCCATATTTTCTTTAGCACTACCACCAACTTTTTGCGTTGGTGAAGACGTAGTTATAAGCATTGGAAACTTTGCTTCCAATGCTTTTAATCTTTTCATTAACATATCAAAATCATAATCTGAAATTTCTGGAGCATCCTCATTATAATATAAATTCGAGTGATAATTTATTTGTTCTATTAGAGTTGCCAGTTCATTTTTAGCTTGCTCCAACCCAACATCATCTTTATCTATTTCTCCAAAAAGATTTAATTGATTATTCATATATTTCCCCTTAAATCAACTACTCTGTTATATCTATATATTTTCTGTATTTTGCAAAATATTCTATGCAAGACCATAAAGTAAATATAACTGCAACAGCTAGTGATATACTAAATCCAACATTTAGTAACAATGTACCAAATTCCATTGTTGCTCCTGTTGAAGCAAATGCAAACATACCAGCTGTATCTAACATACCAAGTACTATTGTTAGCATTTGAAATGCTGTTTTTATCTTTCCTGAAACTCCAGCTGCTATAGTTTCACCAGCTTCTGTTCCAAACATTCTTAATGTGTTAAGTAAGAAATCTCTTACTACAACAATAACTGTTACCCAAGCAGGAATTACATCTAATCCTGTTAACATTATAAAACCAGCAGCTACAAGAATTTTATCTGCAAGTGGATCCATAAGTTTTCCAAATCTTGTAACTATATTTTTCTTTCTAGCAATAATGCCATCTAACCAATCAGTTACTGATGCTATTACAAATATCCCTAATGCAACATATCTCATATATTCCCATGTTCCGTCTAATGCCATTAGAACTACAAATATAGGAACTAGTATTATTCTAAAAATTGTTAATATATTAGGTATATTTACCTTTTTCTTGTTCTTAACAACCTCTTTAGTTTCAGCTACAACTAAATTTTCTTCCACATTCTTTACTGCTTTCTTTTGTACTTTATCTTTTGCTTTTTTTTCTACTTTTTTATTTTCTTTCTTCATATAAATCTTCCTTTCAATTGTCATAGACATTATATTATAATTTCCCACGTAATTCAAGTGAATTTTGTGGGAAATTTTGTGTTATTACTCTATATTTTTAAGCTCATGTATTAAATCACGAATAACTGCTGCTTTTTCAAATTCATACGCCTTTGCATAAGCAAACATTTCTTCAGTAAGTCTTTCTATTGTTTTATCTAATGATTCCTCTTTATCTATTTCAATCTTAGAAGCTTGTTCATCAGTAAATACAGCTTTAATGCTATCTCGAACATCTTTTACTATACTCTTTGGAACTATACCATGTTTTTTGTTGTATTCTTCCTGTATCTTTCTTCTTCTATTTGTTTCTTTTATAGCACTCCTCATTGAATCAGTAAGCTCATCCGCATACATTATAACTTGGCCTGATGCGTTTCTTGCCGCTCTACCTATTGTTTGTATCAAAGAACGTTCACTTCTCAAAAATCCTTCTTTGTCTGCATCCAAAATTGCTACAAGAGATACCTCTGGAATGTCTAATCCCTCTCTTAAAAGGTTTATTCCAACTAGCACATCAAATTTTCCTAGTCTTAATTCACGTATTATTTCAAGTCTATCTAATGCTTTTATATCTGAATGCATATATCTTACTTTTATACCTTTGTTTTCAAGATAACTTGTAAGCTCTTCTGCCATCTTTTTAGTTAAAGTTGTAACAAGTACTCTTTCATTTTTAGCTACTCTTTCATTTATATTTTGTATTAAATCTTCTATTTGGCCTGTTGTTTCTTTTACTATAATTTGTGGGTCAACAAGACCTGTTGGACGTATAATTTGTTCTACAACACGCGTAGACCTTTCCACTTCATATTTACCAGGTGTTGCACTTACAAATATAATTTGCGGTGTTCTATCTTCCCATTCTTTAAAATTAAGCGGTCTGTTATCCATAGCTGATGGCAGTCTAAATCCATGCGCAACAAGAGATTCCTTTCTTGCTCTATCGCCATTATACATACCTCCTATTTGAGGAATTGTTACGTGTGATTCGTCTACCACTGTTAGGAAATCATCTCCTAGGAAATCAAAGAGACAATATGGTGTGCTTCCACGCTCTCTATCTGACATATATACTGAATAGTTTTCGATGCCTTGACAAAATCCTGTTTCTTGTAGCATTTCAATATCAAAATTAACACGTTGTTCTAGACGATACGCCTCAACTACTTTATCCTGCGCTCTTAGTTCTGCCAGTCTTTCATCTAATTCTTTCTTTATTTTATATATAGCTGCATTTACTTTTTCTTTAGAAGTAACATAATGAGATTTTGGATATATAAGTTCATGGTCAATCCTTGCTATAGTTTTTCCACTTACTGGTTCAATAAATGTAAGTTTCTCTATTTCATCGCCAAAGAACTCTATTCTTAACGCATGTTCATTGTTACCAACTTCATATACATCAATGATGTCTCCTTTAACTCTAAAGTTACCACGTAAAAACTCCATATCACTTCTTGTATATTGCATTTCAACTAACTTTTCCATTACCTCTTCACGTGTCTTTTTCATTCCTGGTCTTACGGATAATGTATGGTCTTTATACTCTTCTGGCGAACCTAAAGAATATATAGCGGATACTGATGCAACTATTATTACATCTTTCCTTTCAAACACCGCTGCGGTAGCAGAATGTCTTAATCTATCTATTTCATCATTTATGCTACTGTCTTTTTCTATATATGTATCTGTTGCAGCTATGTATGCTTCTGGTTGGAAGTAGTCATAATATGAAATAAAATACTCAACCGCGTTTTCAGGGAACATTTCTTTAAATTCCGAATACAACTGCCCTGCAAGTGTTTTATTATGCGCCATTATGATAGTGGGTTTATTTGCCTCTTTAATAACATTTGCTATAGTGAATGTTTTACCGCTACCCGTTACTCCAAGTAATGTTTGTGCTTTATCTCCATTTTTTATTCCTTCTACCAAAGCTTTTATCGCTTCAGGTTGGTCTCCTGTTGGTTGGAATTGTGAATATAATTTAAACATTTTTACTCCTTCCTTGTGAAATTCTAATGATATAATCAGATGTCACTTTATGATTCTATCATTTTCGGCTACGAAAAACAAGGCAGCTGAATATTTTGCCTTGTTTTTATTGTAGCTATTTATTTTTATAATATCTTTTTCTAACGCTTACCATTGTTGCTTACTTGTTTTACTCTCATCTATATAATATGATATTGCGTTTACGTTTCCTTCAAATATATTGGATTTTACCGGCTGTTCTTCTCCAAAATAATTGTCATTCGCATCTACAGGAAAATTCACGCCGTTATCTATTATTACAGTGTCACCCGTTGGAATTGAAAAAACATTTTCCTTAACTACATATGAAAGATATTCTCCATTATCAACAGAAACTGCCTTTTTCTTATAATTTTCAAATATATTTCCACTTATTTCTACATTAACATTAGAATACGGAATTGTGCTTTCATGAACTATTCCCTTATATATATCTTCGAATATATTATTTCTTATGATAATATTTCCTGATATGCTACTGTTCTGCGCAGAATAGAAAGAAATTCCGTGTTTTCTTTGAGCTCTACCAATAAATATACAATTTCTTATGTTCATATTATTTGCATGAATTTGTACACTGTGATTAGAACCATAAAATTCACAATTATCTAAAACAATTCCTGTATATAACTGTGACCTATATGGTATTGATATCAGATTTCCTGTAGAAAAACATCCTTCTGATATTTTTAAAATCAAATTACTTAAAACAACATTATCGGACTTTATGATTATGCCACTTTTTATTGTATTAAGTTCTCCTGTACCATCAGACGTTTCTAATAGAAACACCGGTTTAGACTTAGCGCTCACTCCCTTTATTGTTAAAGGCTTATCTATTACTAAACCACTTTCTGTAAAATCAAATTTTCCACCTGTAATTTCAATAATATCATTAGCATTTGCTTGTTCTAGCGCCTCTAACATATTATCATAATATATATTTTGAGTTGTGTTTTTAACAATATATGACTTGCCTTCTTTTAATAATATATTATCTACAAATCCACATTTATTAACAACAATAACGTAATCGTTAGAATTAAAGCCTGATTTCTCTAATACATTCTTATATGAACTTTCATCCATTATATTATTTTGATTGTCTACAACAGCATTTTTTACAACGCCATCAACATCTTGTGGTTGTATATTTAATAGGGCATACATCGCAATTGTCACTTTCGCCGAGGCCAAGCGCGAGCCTTGCACCGCCTGCTCAGATTTTTCAATAATGTTTGTAAGGTTCATTGAAACAACTAATGTTGATGCTATTATTATCATTACTATTATTGTATTAACAAGTTCTTATGACAAGGGATTACTTTATTGTATTTCTTATTTCTTTATATATTCTATAAATCATTTATTCCAAAAAATATTTTTGAAATTGTTTTTCTTTCAGGGTATTCTATATTCTTAATTGCTGAAACAAATTTATCTCTGTCATAAATCAAGTATTTTTTTTCAATATTAACAACATCATTTTCAATTGTAATAATAGTATAGAAAGTTTCGTCATTTTTTCTACAACCACTACTCCCAATGTCTACTAATTTTTTATTATATATTTCAATTTCAAAACTTTTATGTTCATGGCCTATAAACATATAATCTGTGTTAATTTTATCAAATTTCTTATTAATTCTACCATCCTTAACAACACTTAGATCCTCAAATGGATATTCATCTTTAGAATCATAATCAATTAAAAAATGTTGAAATAAAAGTTTTATATTATTTTTAGTTATTTCTATTTTCATTGAGCATTTATTAAGGCAATCTATATAATCATCTTTTAATTGTCCTTTAATCCAGTTTTGGTGTTGTATTTCTCCTTCTCCCATTTCATCGTCTATTTGTGTCCCTTTCAGATAATACAATTCATGATTTCCCAAAACCATTTTGTAATTATTCTCAATTATCAAATCAATACACTCTTTAGGATTAGGTCCCATAGCGATAATATCCCCTAAACATATAACTTCATCAAAGTTGTTTTTTTTAATATCTTGAACTATTGTTTCTAATGCTTGTAAATTTCCGTGTATATCAGAAAAAACTGCTATCTTCATAAAGTATTTTCCTCCTAATATAAATTTCTACCATATATATTATATCATGACTACTATATTATTAAAAGTAGTAAGTTTTACAACCTACTACTTCATTCTCATATATTATTTTATTTTCGGGAGGATTTTTGTCTATTTTATTTACCTCATCATAGGTGCTTATTACTGTTATTACAATTACTATTAAACTAATCCCTTTTTATTTGTTTTCATCTGTTTGCTCCTTATATTCTATTTGCATCTATATATTATATTTATTAAATTTATTTATCTAACATCTTAGGTTCACTAAAGAAATCTCTTCTGTTAAACACCGCTGTCATAAAACGCCACGCAGCTTTCTTGCTAGTAAGCCATTCTATCTTTATATCATTAGTATCATTTGTTAACATTTCTTCTACTAAGAACTTGGCTACTACATCCGGATAATCTCCTAGTATGTTATACACTTTTTTAGTTTTTTCAGATAAACTTATTTTTTCCTTATCTCCTAAAGCATTTGTTATAAAATCTGTAATCATAATTCCAGGGCTAAGTCTACCTATTATAACTCCAGTATCTTTTTCTTGAGATTCTTTTGCTAGAGCTTGTGTAAAGTATGTTATAGCTCTTTTACTTGTTCCATACACGGATAATCCCAACATTTTAGCATCATTACTTCCATAGCCCTCAATGTTATATATAGCTCCTTCATGTTCTTGCATCATATCTAATAGCGCATATTTAGAACCTAAAATAGCACCCTTTAAATCTACATCAACAACTGTATTTATCTCCTGTTCAGTTAGCTCCCAAATAGGTTTTTCTGGTTGGTTTACACCAGCATTATTTATCCATATGTCTATCTTTAAGAAGTTTTCTTTTGCTTCTTTTATTAAGTTTTGTATATCTTCTGCTTTTGTTACATCACATACAGCATATGCAATGCCAGCATTTCCTTCAACTTTTTCCAATCTGCTCTTGGCGGCTTTTAACTTTTGCTCGTCTAAATCACTTAACATTACATTAACATTGTTTTGTCTAAATACTTTAGCCATCTCAAAGCCTAGTCCTCTAGCACTTCCTGTTATTACAACCGTTTTCATAACCATCCCCCTCGTACATTACATTAATATATTATCACAAATAAATTTTATTGGCTATATATAATTAAAAATTATTATACTTTTTTTGCGATTATTACTTTATTGTTTTTATATTTTGTTCTACCAGAAAACAAGCTCCACATTATATGTGAAGCTTGTTAATATTTGTTAATGTTTTATTTACCTATGAATTTTTTTCTTCCAGTACTTGATTTATTTTTTTCATTGCATTTACTACAGATGTTTCATTTGGGACCATGACATAAAGTTGCGTTGAACCTCCCGAATATGTTTTTCCATAGCTTCCTTTGCCGTCTAACGAATTGCTTTCTATATCCCAACCCGTCATATTTTCTAACTGTCCTTTTACTACACTACTTATTTCAGCGTTTGAAATATTTGTTTGGAATGTTCCAGATAACGATTTTAATATACTAGTGTATTTTTTTAATATAGTGGCTGAAAGTACTTTATCCATTATTCCTTTTATAACAGCCTGTTGGTTTATGCCTCTTTGTCTATCTCCACTAGCAAAAGCATCTCTTTCACGACTAAATGCTAAAGCTTCAGCTCCATTTAAATAGTTTCTTCCTTTATAAAACTCATAACCTTCGCTAGTTGTAAAATAGTAATCTGAATTTACATATATTCCACCTAAAGCGTTAACTAGCTTTTCTAATGTTGTAAAATTAACTCTTACATAATAATTTATGTCTATATCTAGTAAATCCTCTATTGTTGTATACGTTTCTTTAATTCCATATATTCCAGAATGAGTTAATTTGTCTAACTTCTTTTTACTGTGTAATGTTACGTAGTAGTCTCTTGGAATAGATGTTAGAAGTACTTTATGTGTATTTAGATTTACTGTAGCTAGGATGTTTGCATCGCTTCTTGAAACATTAGATATTCTACCCGCTGTATCTATTCCACTTATATATACATTAAACGAACCGTTCTCTATTGTATATTTTTCTTGTTTATTCTCTTCAACAATATCTTCTACTTTCTTTATTGTATGTGTAGAAGTGTGTATTATCGATGTTTTAGATTCAAAATCCGTGTTTTCGTCTTTTAACATTGCATATTGTGAACTACTAACTAGTATGGCATATATATTTTTCTTTAATAAATTTGTAGCAAGTTCACTTAAACTTTCATCGTCTTTAAAATATGCATTCGTTTTTGCCAGCACGTCATCTTTAACATCTGTAAAATCTTCTCCTGACATGAAAGTATGTATATTTATATTTTCCAATTTTTCCATAGTTGCATATTTACTATCTTTCAATGTAACAACATAATAATCCTCTGTCTCTTCTACCTCAGTTGTCATATCCTCTATAAATGTTTCTGTCGCCGTCATATAATTCATGCCATAGCTATACAAATAAATGCTCACTCCAGCAACAATTGTTAAAATAACTTTAAATACTAGTTTAACTCTTTTTTTGCATAATACAAATGTAACTACTGCCATATACAAGGCCATTAATATTGCCACTAAAATTAAATACTTTGTTGGTAGCATGTTGAATTTTGCTATTTTAACAAAGAACACCACAGTCGTTACTGCAAATACTATGGATAATACTGTAAATATTACCCCTAATATACCTTTCACATTTATTTTTAGTTTATCCGTATTTTCCCTTATTCTTCTGTTTTCTTTTCTTCCCATATTTTCTCCACCTTAACATTTTGATTGTTTGCTTTTTTACCATTCAGTTTTAAACACAGTGTTTTTATAATATTCACATAATATTTAAATTCTTCTGTTCTTCCAAATATGATATGTATAATAATCACGGGTATTATTGTTGCAACAATTATATTTAGCATACCTTGCAATAATATGTTTTCTACTATTATTAGTTTGTTTATCATCATTGTGATTACAACTATGATTATAGCATAAAAAATGTATTTGCTAAATTCTTTAAAATAATCTTTCCACGTTTTGTTAAATAACGGCCTATATACGTATTTGGGATAACTATACAATAATAGTAGTAAAGAACTTATTGCCGTTCCCAAAAATACTCCTGCCAATCCACAAAGTTTTAACAATATAATGGATGCTATTAAATTAACTATAGATTCTAGAATTGGCATAAGCCTATCCACATAGAATATCCCTGCCGCCTCTTTGAAAGCCATTAGTGTTCTTCTCATTCCTTGTATAAAGAATTTTATTATTAATGATATTAGAATAAATTTTCCTAATATGTACTCTTTTCCAAAGAACATTGTTATAAATGCTTCTATTACACACACTATTCCCGTTGTTCCTACTATAAAAAGCACAAAATTTAAGAAGTTTAGTTTTTTATATACTGCATAACTGTTTTCTTTATTATTTTCTGTTAACAAGTCTCCTATACTTGCAGTTGCTGATAATAAGAATTGATTTAAAATTGTAGTAATTGCTGCTAATACCAGATTATAATTTGAATAATATGCAACTGTTGTTAATCCATCAAAAAATACTGATATTAATATAGTATCTGTACTGTTTACAACAAATCCTGCAATTTTATGAAAAAACAGTGCTTTTATATTTTTTATAATACTATCTTTTGTCTCTTTCTCTAATTCAGCAACATCTTTTTCATTTATATAAGGATACCTTTTATTAGCAATTAGGTTGATTAAAACATTTTCTAATATTCTACACGCCAACTTTATAATTAAAAATATCAAATAATTATGAGTTGTATATAAAAATACAATTTGCAAACCATTCATAACTACTAAATAAATTAAATGTACTGCGTTAATTATATATTCTTTTTGATTTGCATATATAATTGATCTTTTATATGCAATTATATATGAAAAAATTATATCCGCCAAAAATAAAAAGTAAAGTAAATATAAATTTTGTATTTGATTTGTAACCCCCACTATACTTTGTAAAAAGGAACTTATTACTAGCCCGATTGTTATCATAACCATTATAATTATTGTATAACAATGTTTGTAAAAACTCATTAACGATTTTATTCTTTCTTTATCTCCAACTGCTATGGGTTTATACAAATTGTATATTATTGCCGAGCTTATTCCTAGTTCTGCTATTGATAGCATTGATAGTATACTGCTCAAAACAGTATTGAGTCCTAAGTATTCTTCACCTAATGTTTTTAAGAATATGGCTTGAATAACTATTCCCAATACTATGTTTACACAATTGCACATCAAAGCAAAAACTATGTTTTTTGCTGATTTCAGTACTCTCATTTTCCTCTCCTTGTTTCACGTTTATCTATAATTCTTCCCGTTATATTATATATAACAATACATATTAACCACGCCCCCCAGAATTGTGGAGTTATTATAAATTGCAAAAATTGCAATGCTTCAGCTCTAGGAATTATAAATATATTTAATGTTGCTATTAGAACGATTGAAGATACGAATGTGTTTTTTTTCAACAAAATTGGTATTACTGTTAATAAGTATCCCAATAACACGCTATATATGATTACGCCTATATATCCAAAATCCGTATACGTCTCTAGTATAAAACACGAACCCCAACCGTGGCCTTCCAAATAATCTTCTCTTGATAAATATGATAATATATGAGAATAACTGCTTGACTCTAAAGCTCTCTTAGCATTATTTCCTGCCGGTAAATCTTCTACGTTAAACAAAGCCTGCGTTATCGTGCTATATTTAAAGTAATCTATAAAAGGTCCAAAAGTATAATTATGGTTTGTAAGATTTTTTATTTCATTTTTTTTCATATATCCTATATTAATAACATCATAGCTTACCCCTTGATTATAGAAGAAATCGCAAAATAATCCTACTATATTCCTTGTTGGCAAATCTTCATCTACTCTTGAATAATTAAATATGGCTAAACCTATTATTGCGCAAGGTATAGCGAATAGCATTAGCGCTTTTTCATATTTCCCTATCCAAGGTTTAGTGTTATCTAGGTAATCCCTAATTATAAAATATGACAATACAAATAAAATTGAAACAACTAACGGAGTCCTTTGCCCAATAATAAATGTCGGCAAGTTATATGAAAAGAATATCCCAATTGGCAAAATTACTTTCTTCTTTTCCGGCATACAGGCTAAATATATGCAGAAGAAAACATTTGCCATTCCAGCCATTAATGTAATTATAGGATTAAACATATTTTCATATGTCAAATAGTAATCTACATAGTCTTTACCTGACATATATATTAATTTATCATATTCTATAATAGTTGAAAAGATCGCACATATTACAAATAATACTAATACTATACTTTTAAATATTTTTTTAGTCTTAACTTGTTTTATATTTTCTTCATCTTTATTTGTTTTGGCTAATCTTGTCCCTATATATAAAGATAATATTGATATAAATATTAGCAAAAACGCATTTTTTTGTGTTTCAACAGGAAATTTATTTGCCCAATTTATTCCATTAAAAACACTCACAGCCGGCTTAGACAATAGAAATATAAAAGTAACTATATTAAATAATATAAAGTAAATTTTTTCTTTTAACTCTTTTTTTGTATATAATATATTAAGTATAATTCCTGCTATGCTACATAGTAATAATATAAATAGCTGAGATGTAAAAAAACCTATTGCAAAACAAATTGCGATTAACGCCCACCACGAATCAGTATCAATACCATCATTCTTCATATTCTCAATCTCTTCATATGTCCTTTGAGAGCTTTTGTCATCTGAAAATATATAAAAATCTTTTGATTTCTCTATATATTTTTGCTCAACTGCAAAATTGTTTTCGTGGCTTTTTATCAATTCGTTTACACATTCTTCTACAGTAGTTGTTACTTTACCAAATCCATCATCGTATTTCCAATAGCCCTCTTTTAAATGTTTTTCTCTAAATTCTTCATAATCAAATTGAAAATATTGTAATGGTTTTTTCATATATGCAAAATCAAAAGCAATGCTCGAATAATCTGTTATTAAATATTTACATTCTCTCAATAGTTCTTGTATACTTTTTTGCGTTTTATCTACAATTGTTATTCTATTGCTTGAAGGCATAAATTTATCCTTATATTGCATCATATTATCATGAAGACATACACACAATTCTAATTTTTGGTTTTCCAAAAAATTTATCAATCTTTCATTATTTAACAACCCTTGTATTGTTAAATAATAGTCTGATTTTACAAATTCCTCTTCATTATTTTCAAATTGTTTTCTCCATGTAAACATCATTAATATTTTGTTGTATTTTTCTGATTCATCTTTTAGCCAATCAAATCTACAAAAGCCTGTTTTCTTCACTTGTTCCTCATTATAGCATAGTTCTTTTGTGACAAAATTGTATTCATCCTTAGCGGCACAACAAAACATATCTACTTTGCTCTCATTAGGCAATAAACACTGTACTCTATTTTGTGTTATTCCATGTTGTAAAAATATCGATTTAAATCTATATATAAATGTTTTTTGTAAATTAAATACTATCTGTGGAAACGGTAATCCCGAACCTATTTGAGAGCTTATATATTTAGTAGCAGCTATTGTATATATATTATGTTTAAGACTGTTTTGATAAAGAATATTCTTTGAATACTCTTTTAATTTTTCATAATATATTGAGTCTCTTTTTACCACATAATATACATCTTGTTTTTTTTCTTTATCCATTACATACTTAAAGAACGTATATCCATTGTCCTTGGCATCGTCACCATTTTCTGAAACTATCCATATATCTCTTTTTATTAACCTTAATATCATTCCCGGTATAAAAGCTGTGCCAATAATAAGCAACTCTAGTATGTGTTCTAATTTTATTTTTTTAAATTTATTAAGCATTTGTTCCTCCACTATTTAAATAATTCTTCATAATTATAATTATACAGTAGTTGTCTTGCTGATTCAAAATATTCTTTATAATTTTCTTTATTTAAAAGTTTTTCTCCTGTTTTTATTTTCTCAGCTATATATTCGTTTATCTTTTCTGAATAATGTGTATAGTCTTTGTAATTATCTAAATTGCAGATAATGTCTTTATCTGCTAAAAACGAACTCAATTTCACATTTTCAAATTGTATAAAATATTCTGCAACCTTTTCTTGTGAGTGTATTACTGCTTCTAGCATTCCAAGCCTATAGAAATAGTCATAATATAATATGCTGTATGGAGGGAAAAATATATTGAATTCCACATCCGCATTTTCTCTTATATATTTTCCTATTGTCTCACAATTATATTTCACATTATCATCATATATATTAATTGGTTTCTTTTCTTCAATACTTGGACGTGAATATTGAGTCATTGCTTCTCTTCTGTCAAAAGTACATAATTGGTACCAAGAATATGCATCATCTATATCGGGCAAATTGTTTTGTATACTGTATTTTAAGTATGGAAGTGCATAATCAAACATTACCGTTTTGTTTAAAAAATATTTTACATCTGTAAATATGTTTTCATCGTATAAATATTCCGGTATTTTATTGGGTATTTCTGAATTTGTATCATCAATATATGCTGATATGTCACATCCATAAAATATTTTCTTTATTTTTATATCTTTGTTTTTAAATGCTGCATCAAATAGCAAAGCATAATTAGGTATTCTTCCGCCTTGGAAAGATAATTTTACAGTATTACAAGCAAATAAAGTATTTAATTGGCTTACTCTAAAATTTTCTGTCATCGATGAACCGGTCATTAATGCATCATAATTTAAATTCTTGGCAATTCCTAGATTTTGATATGCTTGCTTTTCTTGAACTAATTTTATCGGTTCAATTGGTGCATGATAATGATAAAATGGATCTATTACTATAATAGCTAACATAAACAATAATATCATTACCACCGATACTGTAGAGAATATAACAATAAATTTATTATATCTATCTTCCATTTTTTCCTCCATTACTTCTATTATTCAAATAGTTGATTGTAATTATAATTATACAGTAGTTGTCTTACTGATTCAAAATATTCTTTATAATTTTCTTTATTTAAAAGTTTTTCTCCTGTTTTTATTTTCTCAGCCATATATTCGTTTATCTTTTCTGAATAATGTGTATAGTCTTTGTAATTATCTAAATTGCAGATAATGTCTTTATCTGCTAAAAACGAACTCAATTTCACATTTTCGAATTGTATAAAATATTCTGTAACCTTTTCTTGTGCAGTTAACACAGCTTCAAGCTCACCTTTTTGATTAAACTCGTCATAGTATAAAATACTATATGGTGGAAAGAATATATTAAATTCTACATCTGGATTTTCTCTTATATATTTCCCTATTATTTCACAATTGTATTTTACATTGGCCTCATATATGTTCGTAGCTTTTTTTTCCTCTAACCTCGATCTTTGATATTCAGCCATTGTTGAAGTTTTACTAAAAGTATAAAACATATACCACATGTATGAATAATCTATATCCGGAACATTATTCTCCAAACACATTTTTAATTTTGGCAACGCTGTTTCGAACATTATTGTCTTATTTAACAAATATTTGACATCTGTAAATATATTTTCATCATATAAATATTTAGGTATTTCATTTGGTATTTGAGCTGTTGGACTTTCTATGTATGCAGATATATCGCATCCATAAAATACTTTCTTAATATTTACTTCTTCGTTTTTTAATGCTTGTTCAAACAATATATCATAATGATGCATCCTTCCTCTTGGAAAAGATAATTTTATAGTACTACAATCAAACAATAAATTTAACTGGCTTACTCTAAAATTTTCTGTCATTGATGAACCCGTTAATATCGCATCATACTGTATGTTCCTTGCCATTCCTACATTTTGGTATACTTGTTTTTGTAGTTCTGGTATTAATTTCATTGGTTCTATAGGCTTATGATAATGATAAAATGGGTCTATTATAAACATACATATGCCAAATACAAGCATCAAACATCCTGAAATAGTAAAATAAGTAAAAATAAATCTTTTATTTCCCATTTTTCTTTCTCCAATGTGTTAGAAGTTAAAATACAAGAATGTGCTTACACCTGACAACGAAACTATTGAGGCCACTAAAAGTATAGCCGAAATAGCCGCTGTTTTAATATCCGGTTTAAAATCTTCTATTCTTTCACTTGTGTTTTTCATACAAAGTATTGCAAAAAAAGCAAATACAAAGAATAGTAATAAATATAAATTATTATAATTTTCTGCAATCCAGCCCTTCCTGTTAAACATGTCTGCAAACCATGTAAATTCCGGCCAAGCAAATGCGGATGATATTTCAGAAGCAACTGGACCAAAGTTCAACTTTAATATGTGTTTTATCATACTAAATGCATCAGAAATGGTATCAGCCCTAAAGATAATCCAAGTTATATTTATAAATATAAATGTACTTATCCAATTGAATACTGGATTTGTACTTTCTATTACTTTTTTGAATAATCTGTTTAATATTGAAGCTATTCCATGTAATATTCCCCATAGTATAAATGTATAATTGGCTCCATGCCAAATTCCACTTGCTAAAAATACTATAAAAATGTTCACATATGTTCTTATATTTCCTTTTCTGTTTCCGCCCAACGGTATGTATATATACGTTGTAAAGAACCTAGTCAATGTCATATGCCATCTCTTCCAAAACTCAACAACAGAATATGATTTGTACGGCGAATTAAAGTTGATTGGTAATTTGATATTAAACATATATCCTAATCCTAGTGCCATATCGCAATATCCACTAAAATCAAAATATATTTGGAATGTATATGACAACATTCCTAGTATTAAATTGGTAGAATTTACATCATTGACATTTGCAAACACATAATTCGCAGCAATAGCAAATGTATCTGCTAATAACACCTTTTTAGCTAAACCAAAAGAAAATGCCATTAACCCTTTACTAAAGTTTTCAGCATTAAACTTTTTGTTTTTTTCATCCTCAAATTGCGGTATCATTTCCGAATATAAAGTTATTGGTCCCGCTATTAATTGTGGGAAAAATGTAACAAAAAGTGAATAATCTAACAATGTGTAATCTTTTACTGTACCTTTATATGAATCTATGACATATGCCATTTGTTGGAATGTAAAAAAACTAATTCCCAATGGTAACATCACATTTATAAAATTAAAGTTTGTTGAAGCCAAACTATTAACTATATTTATCATAAAGTCATAATATTTGTAGTAGAATATCATCCCTAAATTGAAAACTAGTCCTCCGACCAACGTTGCAACTCTTAATTTTTTGTCACTTACTTTTCTAAAAATTCTATTAAATAAATAGTTTACTAGTATGCTTATAACTATTATATATAAATAATCTATTTTAAAATAAGCATAAAAATATAAAGATGCTACTACTAATACGAATTTAGCTATTTCATATTTCTTAAATTTGTTAAAGCCAAAATATAACGAAAGGGTTATTGGCAAAAGTACAAAAATAAATATATACGAATTAAATAACATTTTACTTTGTCTCCTTCAATATTTTTTGTTGTAATTTTACATAAAACTTTAATGGCAATATCATTTCTAATAATGCACATCTTATAAATACTCTTTTTCTTAACGGGAATGCTCGCAAAATTATACTACTTTTTTGTCCGTTTAAATCTTTTTTGCATCTTCTTATATTTTCAATAATCATTTTATTGGGGAAGTTTTCCTTAATTAAACTAAATGTCTTACTATATAATAAATGTTCAACCATTCTAATATTTATGTCTTGAATATAATCACTAGGCAATTTTTCACAAAATCTATCATACGTTACATCATAAAATGACAGATCAGTAATTCTTCTATTTGAAGCTGATGTATCTCTTTGATAATAATTATACAAACACTCATTTATATACGCTACTTTTTCTGCAAAAAATGCGGCAACAGGTATTACTGGTAATTCCTCGCAATTCTTTATTCCTTCTGGATACTTCAAATTATGTTCTAATAAAATAGATTTCTTTATTAACTTTGCGCTAGATGTTATTGGTAAGTACGCTATACAACTCTTTTTGTCAATAACTGTATCCTTAAATAAGCTATCATATTTTATCTCTATTTTATCGCCCTTAGCATTTGTAATATAATGTCCCGCAAACACAAAATCCGCTTGGTATTTTTCCACATATTCCATCATCATTTTAGTAGCATGTTTCTCATACCAATCATCTGAATCGCAAAACATTATATATTCGAATTTTGCATGTTCAATACCTCTATTCCTTGAAAATGAAACTCCTTTATTAGCTTCATTTTGTAAATAAACAATTTTATTATATTTATCAACATATTTTTTTATAATCTCTTTTGAATCATCCGTTGAATAATCATCAACTATTATTATTTCGTTAACACTATACTCTTGTTCTAGCAAAGAATCTAAACATTTTTGTATATATTTCCCAGCATTATAGTTAGGTATTATAACAGAAATTTGTTTCATTATTTTTCTCCCTTTTTTATAAAAATCCCCTTTATTATACCAATAATGGTTCCTATGCCATAACTAAAATGCAATGCAAAGAAAATAAATGGCAATAATAAATATGTTATACTAAATTTATTTTTTATCGCTATTAAAATTATGTTTGCAATATTAAACAACAAATAAGCGCCAGCTAATAAATATGCAAATATTGGTAGTCCTATAATTGCCATAATAGCTGAAAACATTATCCCTAATACAAATAAAAATGGTACAAAATGATATATTGAAAAACATTTAGGACAATATTTTAAAGTTATTCCTATCCATTTTCCATTACCATATTTTTGTTTTATCATGCCTTTTAGATCACTTCTAGCATATCTATATGATTTTATATTAGGAGATAATAAAAACTTATATCCTTTTTGTTTCATCCTATAATGCATTTCGTTATCTTCTGTTCTTGCAAGATTCTCGTTGTATGGACCAACTTCATCAAAAACCTTTTTTCTATACATAGCAAAAGCTAAAGTACTAACATACTCTTTCTCTTCTTTTCTTCTAAAATCTGCTATTCCACAACCAAATATTGATTCTTCTGCAATTAGCAGTAACTTTTCTCTCCAATTGTCTTTTTGAGTTACGCTTATACATTTACCTCCAACTATATCTTCGCCTTCTTGCATTGCTTGCACATTATTAGTTATAAAGTTATCATCAAAAAATGTATGCGCATCTACTCTAAGAACTACTTCTCCAGTAACTTCTTTCAAAGCCACATTCCAACCACATGGTAATGTTCTTTTAGGATTGTCTAGAACTTCAATTCTATCGAAATTATTTTGTTGTTCGTTTTTAAAATTGTTCATTATATTCTTTGTATTATCACTAGAATTACTGTCAACTAAAATAATTTCAATTTTTTTATGATCATAGTCTTGTTTTTTTATACATTCCAAACTATTATTTAAAAATTTTTCCGCGTTATATGCAACTATTATAAATGAAACTCTCATTTTATTCTCCTTATTTTAACACCTCTATTACAGTATTAATCATAATCTTTATGTCTCCGATAAAACTAAATGTTTGTATATATTCTAAGTTGTATTTCATTTTTTCAGGCAAAACTCTATTAACATATATATCATCGATTGTTTCACCTTTTTTAATATACTCATTCATTATTTCATCTTCATCTTTATACTTTATGCTTGCAATTGAAGTAATTCCAGCAGGCATAAGTAAGGTTGCCATCATTTCATCAGTATAACATTTAGTATATTTTTCAACTTCTGGTCTCGTACCTACAAAAGTCATATCACCCAATAAAACATTTATGAGCTGTGGCAATTCATCTAGTCTACACTTTCTAATCAATTTACCCACTCTAGTTATTCTACTATCTTGTCCTACAGTTATTAATGAGCCTATTTTATCTGCATTTTGAACCATAGTTCTAAATTTAAATATTCTAAATTTTTTGTTATATGTCGTTATTCTTTCTTGTCTATAGAAAACAGGACCTTTGGAATCTATTTTTATAGCTATACCTAGTACTAGAAAAACCGGAAGTAATAATAACAACATTATTAAGCTTACAACTATATCAAATAAACGTTTAATAAATAAGCTAATTTTTTTCTTGTTTAAAATATCATAGTACTCTTTACATGCATCATTTCTTAATTCTTCCGGCAATTTTTCCCACTTTGTTAACATTGTTTCAATACCTCTCTTACTCCATTTATCACATACTCTATTTCTTCATCCGTAAGTAATGTATGTAGTGGTAGTGATATTTCATTTTTATATTGATTGTATGCATTTGGATAATCTTTAATATCAAATCCAAGTTGTTTATATGCTGTCATCATAGGAAGAGGCTTGTAATGCACATTCGTAGCAATACCTCTTTCTGCTAATCTTATTATAATTTCATTTCTTTGTTCTTCAGAAATGTTGTTTAAACGCAACAAATATAAATGTCCGCTAGATTTCATATTGCCATCTACATGTGTAGGACAAATTACATCTAAATCTTTAATTCCTTCAGTATATCTTTTAATTATTTCATGTCTTTTTTCTACAATGCCTTCATATCTGTCTAATTGCGCCAAACCTATTCCTGCCATTATATCTGTCATATTACATTTGAACGCTGGATATATAATATCATATTCCCAAGCGCCTAGTTTGTTTTTTGCTAGAGCATCCTTTGATTGCCCATGTAATGTTAAAAGCATAAATTCTTTATATAGTTTTTCTTCATCTAATCCTTCCACTGGTTTCCATGTCAAAGCTCCACCTTCTGCTGTTGTTAAATTCTTAACAGCATGGAATGAAAAACTTGTGAAGTCTGCAACATTACCTGTTCTCTTGCCTTTATACTCTGCTCCTATAGAATGAGCAGCATCTGCAACAACTAGTATTCTATTATACAATTGTTGTATTTCATTATTTGCTTTAAACAAATCTTTTTTTCTTTCTACAATTTCAAAAATAGTATCATAGTCGCATGGAATACCTGCAATATCCACTGGTATTATCACTTTAGTTTTTTCATTAATTGCTTGTTCTAGTTTTTCATAATCCATTTCAAACGAATCTGGTTTTACATCCACCAAAACAATCTTAGCTCCCACGTGTTCTATAACACTTGCGGATGCCGTATATGTATATGCTGATGTAATAACTTCATCTCCAGGTCCAACTCCCAAAACCCTTAATATCATTTCAAGACAAGCTGTTGCTGAATTTAAACATACAGCTTTGTTTGTTCCAACATATTCTGCTATTCTTTGTTCAAACAATTTTGTTTTTGGCCCAGTTGTTATCCAACCAGATTTTAAAACCTCTACCACATTCTCTATTTCTTTATCGGATATATCCGGTGGCGAAAACTTAATATTCATATATATCTCTCCTTATCTTATTTGGCTGCCTTAACTTTTTTTGGTCTACACTCCATCTTTTTTGTGCCTTTATTTCTGTCTATTGTTATAACATACTCTATTTTTTCTTCTTTCTTCTCAGTAGTTTCATTTTCTCGTTCACAAGCTTTGCTTTGTTCTACCTTTTTAGTATGCTCTTCAGACTCTATAAATGTAGGTACAATTTTCTTTATTATACTTTTTACTTTTTCGTTATTATCTGCTTCCTTTGAATGAATTAACTTCTTTAAGATGTCTAAATCTTTATATATCGTTTTAGAATCAAAGTCCATTATCTTAGTTACCATTATTTTATCATGTAACGTTTTAGCCAACCCTTCTTCATCTACTAAAAGCTCTTCATACAATTTTTCTCCAGGTCTTAATCCTGTTATTTTGATAGGAATATCTACATTAGGTTCGTAACCACTTAATTTTATCATTTTATACGCCAAATCATATATCTTGACTGGTTCTCCCATATCTAACACAAATATTTCTCCGCCTTCAGCAAAAGTTATCGCTTGAAGTATTAGGCCTACTGCTTCTGGTATTGTCATAAAATATCTTGTTATATCCTTATGAGTTACAGTAACAGGACCACCTGCTGCAATTTGCTTTTTAAATATTGGAATAACCGAACCATTACTTCCTAAAACATTACCAAATCTTACCGCAACATAATTTGTTTTAGATTTTGCATTTTGAGATTGAATAATCATCTCACAAATTCTCTTTGTGGCCCCCATTATACTTGTAGGGTTAACCGCTTTATCTGTAGATACTAATATGAACTTTTCTACAGCATGATTATGTGCCGCTTTGGCTACATTATATGTGCCAAATACATTGTTCTTAATTGCCTCTATAGGGCTTGTCTCCATTAACGGTACATGCTTATGAGCTGCCGCATGGAACACTATCTCTGGTTTGTATTTAGCAAATATTTCATTTATTCTCTTGCTATCCCTAACACTGGCAATTATTGCTGTCATATCTAATTCAGGATGTTTCTTTCTAAGTTCAAGTTCTATTTCGTATAATGTATTTTCATATATGTCTACCATTAATAACTGTTTAGCCCCAAAGCTTGCTATTTGTCTACATAGTTCAGAACCGATAGAGCCACCTCCACCAGTTACAAGTACTCTTTTGCCAAATATAAATCTCTTTATTTGAGAATCCTCTAGCTTAATAGGATCTCTACCTAATAAATCTTCTATCTCCACATCTTTAAAAGATTCGACTTTCACAGGTTCATCAGATAACAATAGTTCCTTCAAATTTGGTATTTCTTTTATTTTAGCTTTTGTTTCACTACAAATATCTAATAGTTCTCTTCTTTGTAGTTTGTTGTTACTTGCCATTGTGAATAATATTATATCTATTTTTTCTTTTTCACAAATTGGTATAATGTTTTCTCTTCCACCAATTACTCTAACACCATTTATATAGCTGTTTTGCTTTTTCTTGCTATCATCTATTATTCCTACTATCTTATATCTCCTATTTATATTTAAAAGTAGATTTTGTATAGCTTGTGCGCTAACTTTACCAGCCCCTATTATTAATATTTTTTCAACCTGTTTAGTTCTTATTTTCCTAGTATGTAAAAACGAGTTTAAAAATCTAAATGCCACTCTTGCGCTTATCATAAGGCCTGCCATAAAGAAAGATGACAAAAGTACTACTCTATAACTGTAACTTGGTATGCTAAAAATCCTATGAAGCACTGCCGAAAGGACTCCCGCAACTAAAGTTATACCCGCATATATAACATATTCTCTTGCTCTAGTATACTCTACTATGCTTCTATACACCTTCGCCCCTAAATAAAAAGCTATATGAACAATTATAGATACTATATATATAGCAATTGGGCCCTTTAATAGGTAGTTTGATCCCGTAAAAAAGTTGGCTAAAGCATATGAAACAACTACCAGTAATGCATCCATTATTACTAGTATTCCTTTTCTTATAATCTTATTTCTTATTTCATTTTTCTCTTCCAAAACACTATCCCCTTATTGACACATTTTCATTGCGTATATGATATCACAAAACCACTATAGTTTCAACACTTTTCGACATATCTCCCTATCTTTTTTATGTGTTTGCAAAGCTATTTATATCAAGTACAAAAATAGCTTTTAAACTAAAATATTTGAAAAAATTTCCAATAAAAATTTAACATATTTTATTTACAATATCCAAGTAGTATGGTAGAATAACGTTAGAGATAACAGATTATATGAAAATCTACAACAATTTGATAGGGAATCAGGAATTTGTAACCGGTGTCGAACGCTCTTTTACTAGAGAATCCTAAACGTTGCAACAGATGCCCACCTTTATATAAGGGTTTTATCATCTACTGTTATCTCCTTTTTTATGCACAAAAAACGAGGTATATAACACACCTCGATTTTTAACATTTATTTATGTATTTATTATAATATATTTTTATTTATTTTTCTACCACCAATTCTCGCTTCTCCTTAATTATTAGATAACTTGAATATATAAAGTCCACTACAATTATACCTAATAGCAAATAAAGAGATGTTGTAAGCGCATATCCTTGAGCCATTTTATAAAAATCTGTAAGAATAGGCAATAAATATTTTATATATAGTGCACCAAGCACTCCCCAAACAACAGCAAATTCTAAACACACTTTTTCATTTATACTAAATGTCATATTGTTATAATCCCAAAGTTGTACATCATATATTTCCTTTAGTAAAATAAACGTTACATATTCCATAAAAGTTAGAACTAGCATTGAAAGGGCAAATAGCAACCAAATATTATCTGTCACTCTATTAATTATTAGAGAAAGTACTACCGTTCCTAGACCGTATAATATACAAAATGGAGTATTTAATATTCCAGGAGTTCTTCTAAAGTTTTTGGACGCAAATTTAAACACGCATTCTAACAGCCACCCAGCAAAAGCCCCTATAATAAAAAAATATATACATTCTAACATAATCGTCACCTGTATATATTCTTTACTATTTATTTGTTTTTATTCAATTACATGTTGCTTCCTTTAGAATAAACATCATACATAAGAATTGCCGCAGCAACTCCAACATTTAGTGATTCTTGTACATCTTCCATTGGAATTTTTATATAATCATCACATAGACTTCGCATTTCATTAGACACGCCATTTGCTTCGTTACCTAAAACATATACAACCTTGTCTGTCATTCTAGTTTCATTTAAATATTTTTTTGCATTTAAATCTGTTGATACAAGCATGTATCCATTGTTTGTTAGGTTAGGTTTTATGCTTTCAATTTCGTTATAATCCAAGTAAAAAATATTGAGCTTTTGTAACGCTCCCATTGCACTTCTTACTACTTTGCTAGAATATACATCTACACTACCTTTTATGCATATTATATTTCTTACATTAAAAGATACCGCCGTTCTTATTATAGTGCCCATATTTCCCGCATCAGAAACTCTATCAAGAACCAAAATTTTTTCTCCCGCAGTTATGTTTTTTAGAAGTTCTGTGAGTAAACTTTGTTTTTTATCTAATACAATTAATATTCCTTGTGGAGTTTCTGTATCCGTTAGATATTTAAACACCGTCTCATCTACTTCTAGTACATTCGGCATGTCTTTTATCCTTTTATATATTTTTTCTCCACCAACATTGTTTAATAACAGCTCTTTAGATAACACAATAAACTCAGGGACTTTTACGTCCTCTGAGCTTATATGTTCGTCTACAAGCTTAATTCCTTCTAAAATATATTTGTTATATTTGTCTCTATATTTTTTGTTTTTTAGACTATTTATATATTTAATTTTATCATTAATTTTACTTGTTATCATTATTCTTC
Source organism: Clostridia bacterium (assembly GCA_045611765.1). Classification (GTDB taxonomy): domain Bacteria; phylum Bacillota; class Clostridia; order TANB77; family CAG-465; genus UMGS1649. The sequence goes on along the minus strand of JAZKXT010000011.1, from coordinate 70,391 downwards.
ACTACTAGATATTATTCCTATTTCAGAATTTAATTTGTTTGCTACTGCCGCTACACCCTCAAGTTGTTTTTTGTTTTCTTCTGTTTCAACATCGAAAACCGCTTCAACTGTTTTTGCAATATAATCATTTATATATACTTGAATATCATCATCGTTTGTAAGTCTTCCGTCTTTTTCTATAGATTCAAGTTTTATTATGAAATACCCGAAATCTGATTCTACAACTGTACTATGTACTTTTCCAGCCTTAAGTGAAAGTACTGCTTTTCTATAGTCTTCATCAACCATTTCGCTATTTACCATATTGAATTTACCACCATCTGCAGCTGTTCCAGTATCGTCAGAGTTTTCTTTTGCTAGTTTAGCAAAATCTTCTCCTTTTTTAACTTTTGCAAGAAGGTCTTTGGCTTCTTTTAAAGCTTCAGCTTTTTCTTTATCTGTTGCATTAGATGCCACAGATATTAATATGTGTCTTGTTTTATACAGATTCAAATCTGCTTTTTCACCTTCAGAAGCTATTATTGTTGCTTTTATTTCTTCAGTTGTTGCATTTTTACCTTTTTGTTCTAAATATTCTGATACAACTTCATTTTTATAGAAGAAATCCTTTAAATAATCTGGATTTATTCCTCTTGATCTTAGCGCAGCTATACTTTCTTCGTTTGCAAATTCTTTATCTACTGTCGCCTTATCTTCATCACTCAATTTGTTTCCAGCTTTCACAGCTTCATTATACATTACTTCATTAAGCAATATTTCGTCTACGATTATATTGTCTATATCATTAGCTTCATAACCATAATATATAAGTTGTGGAGCCCAATATCTATATACCGCTTCGTATTCTCCTCTTGTTATTTCTCCGCCTTCATATCTAACTAGCACTTCACTGTTTATTCCCCAGAAATAATATGCAACTATTCCAGCAGTTAAAAGCAATATAACTGCTACAACAATTCCAATTATTAAAGAGTCTTTATTCATTGGTTTTTTTACTTTAACATCATTTCCCATTTTAATACCTCTTTCTACTACATTTCCCTAATTATGCTATCAAGGGTGTTATTTACAAATGACAATATACCACGTTTAATATCATTTGTCAACCTAAACTTTATGTGATTTTTTGGGTTTGCTGTCGAATTATTTTGAATAAACCAAATAAATTCGCCCATAATCTTAACCTCATCTATTCCAATCTGCTTACATTTATTCCTTATTCTAACTATTTCTACTAGATTCAATGTTTCTTGAGGAATATCTGAAAATCTATCTATTAACTCATCAATCACATTTTGTAATTCTTCATCATTATTTGCATTAGATAGCTTTTGATACATTTCTATCTTTAACATCGAATCCGAAATATATTCGTTAGGTATATTGGCAGATACGTCTAGCGATATCTTTATTTCACCTTTTTGTATATCTTGTTCATTATCTATCTTTAATTTTTCTTTTTCTATAGCTTTATTTAAAAGAGCGGCGTACATGTCATAACCAACCATCATCATGTGTCCATGTTGTTCAGCGCCAAGCACATTTCCAGCTCCTCTTATTTCCAAATCACGAAGAGCGATTTTAAATCCACTTCCAAATTCACTATAGTCTTTTATAGCGTTAAGTCGTTTAGAAGCTTCTTCAGTTAATACCGAACCCCTGTTATATGTAACATACGCATATGCCAATCTATTCGAACGACCTACTCTTCCTCTTATTTGATAAAGTTGTGCTAGTCCTAATTTATCTGCATTTTCTACAATTATAGTATTGGCATTTGGTATATCTATTCCAGATTCTAGTATGGTTGTACACACTAAAACATCTGTCTTTTTATTCATATAATCTAGCATTGTATCTTCTATTTGATTTGGTGTCATTTGGCCATGTGCAAAAGATACTCTCGCTTCAGGAGCTATACCTTTAACTTTAGCCACAACACTTTCAATGTTCTCTACTCTGTTACTTATATAAAAGACTTGACCATCTCGAGCCATCTCTTTTTCAATTGCCTCACCTATCATAGATGCATTGTATTCAGATACATATGTATGAACGGGCAATCTTTCATGTGGTGGCTCCGCTATTACAGATACATCTCTTATTCCAATCATAGACATATGTAACGTTCTAGGTATTGGCGTTGCCGTCATAGATAATACGTCTATATTATTTTTATACTTCTTTATCTTTTCTTTATCTTCAACCCCAAATCTATGTTCTTCGTCTATTATTAAAAGTCCAAGATCTTTAAATTTAACATCTTTAGATAAAAGTCTATGCGTTCCAACAACAACATCTATCTCTCCAAGTTCGAGTTTTTTAACAATTGCTTCCTGTTCTTTTTTTGTTTTAAAACGGCTTAGCATTTCAACTCTTACACCAAACTTTTCCATACGCTCTTTAAACACATTGTATTGTTGTAGGGATAATACGGTTGTTGGTACAAGGTAAGCGACTTGTTTCGAATCCATAACAGCCTTAAATGCTCCGCGGATTGCGACCTCAGTTTTGCCATAGCCAACATCACCACAAAGCAGCCTGTCCATTGGTTTTGCCTGTTCCATATCTTGCTTCATCTCTTTTATGGCTCTTGCTTGGTCATCCGTTAGTTCATATTCAAAGTCCGCCTCAAATTCTTTTTGCCATGGAGTATCTTTCGAAAAAGCAAATCCTTGAGCTTTACTTCTAAGAGCATATAGCAACGTCAATTCTTTGGCAACCTCGCTTACATGTTTAGCCACTTTTAACTTAGTGTTTTCCCATTCTTTTGTGCCAAGTTTGTTAAGTTTTGGTTTAAATCCATCTTCACAAACATATCTTTTTATATTGTCTAAATTCGTTATTGGGATATATAGAACTCCACCATCTTTATACTCAAGCTTCATATAGTCTTTAACTATTCCTGCTGTATCCACAGTTTCCACGCCTAGGTATTTTCCTATTCCGTGATTTATATGGACAACATAGTCACCTTCTTTTAAATCCTCATAAGAGTTAAGTACATCACCTAAAAAGTCTTTCGTACTTTTTCTCTTTTCGGCCACCCCAGAAATAGGTTCAGCCATAACAACAATATCTATATCGTCATAAGCAAATCCAGAAGACAATATTCCAACACAAATATATACCATTCCTTGCTTTAGCTCATCTACCATAGATATGTCTATAACATATTTTGCTGGTATATTGCTATCCTGCAAAACGTTTTTTGCGGTTTCTGCTTTAGTGGCCGTCGGAAAAACTAAGACAGTTATTTTTTGTTGTTCTTTGTATTTTTTGACATCCTTAATAAGTAGATCCATTGTGCTACGAAAAAAGTTGACCTCCCTACAGCTAAAGCTGTACTCTTTTCTTTTCGCATGCATAACTCTATCTTGTCCAAGCTTACTCATGTAAACTGAAGATAGGCTTTTTAGTTTGGCCTCTATCGTCTCAAAACTAACGTATTTGAATGTATATTTAGTATATACATTTGATGTCGTTGCTACTTTTATAGCCTCGTTATTTTCAAAATTTATTGCTTCTGCTCTACTTATTTGTTTTGATGTTTCATCTAAATATATTGTATAATTATCTTCTAGATAATCTAAAAGCGTTACACTATTGGGAATTAATAGTTCAAAATATCTATCTATTAATCCTAAATAATTTTCACTTTCTATTTTCTCAATATCTTGTAATATTGTTTTCTTCAAATCCGCATTAATTTCAGTGTCTAATAATCCATTTAATGTTTCGCTTAATATGCTAACATTTTCTCTAGAAATTATATATTCCGTAGAAAAATTAATTTCGAATTCTTCTACAACTTCTTTACTTCTTTGGTCTAGGATATCAAAAGTTCTTATACTGTCTACTTCATCCCCAAAAAGTTCAATTCTATATGGCATGTTCATCTCCACAGGAAATATGTCTATAATTCCACCACGAACAGAGAATTGTCCTTTAGCCGCAACTAATTCTTCCCTAGAATATCCTAACTTTAAAAGCTTCGCTATTAAACTATTTAACTCTATTTTGTCTCCCAATTTAATTTTTACGTTAAGCCCAACATACTCTTGTTTTGGAAGCATTGGCTGAAGCAAAGCTTCAATTGTTGTAACAAGTATCATTTCATCATCATTTACTAATTTTGAAATCGCATATACTCTTGCATTATTTGTCTCTCTACTTTGTACATCTACATCATAATATATAACTTCTCTTGCTGGTAAAAATACAATTTCTTTGTCCGTATAAAACTTCATGTCTTGTATAAACTTCTTGGCCGAAGATACATTGGGGCACACAACAACAGGACGCACATTACTATAGTTATACAAACTATAAATAACGTGTGCCTTAGATGAGTCCGTAAGACCCGTTATACTTAAATTACTTTCTTTATTTTTTATACTGTTTAGCAGTTCGTTAAACTTACTATGCTTTGGCAATTCTTTTACTAGCGGATTCATTTTATCTCCTATCCTTGGTTAAAATAATATTTTTGTTCTTCTTATTGTGTATTCTATGTTATCATTCACAAATTCATTAAAGCCGTCCATGATATAATTAGGATTAAAACTATAATCTGTATCTTTAGATATTGTTATTCTAAGCGCATCATTTATATGCATTTCATAACTTAAAATAGCTGGCTTAATATTTATTCTTTCACTACGTTCCATCATTTTAACTAGAACTAATATGGCAGGTTCTTCTAAATATTCTTCCATTCTAAATCTATACCATTTTCTTCTATCTTCATATTCTCTATTAGTCATTTTAGTAACATCACCTAAATTAGGTATTATCTCATATGTTACAGCATATACTCCTTGAGAAATTGGAACGTCTATGTCTTTTAAATATTCTGCCGTAAGCACAACTATACCCACAGGTAATTCGCGATTTAGTCCTTTTATCATAAAGGCTGGTTCAACGTGCTCTTTTAATTCTACATCACATATTTCAGAGGTACTTTCTATCCCCAAATCTATATTATCTGCAAATTCTATATTTGGTTCGTTATCTTTTGTATATGTTATATATATACCTGCTCTTATCATGGCAGTTTCTATCACTTTTTTTAAGTCTTTAGACGGTATAAAAGCTGCTTCTTTAGATTTGGTATATGTTATACGCACTTTATACATAGCGCACCCCCTCTATCCATTCATTATACCATAAAAAGCCTCATCCTACAACTAGTATAGCTACAATTTACAAATTAACTATGCCTAAGAGAGTATAAAACACAGGCATATCTCGCCTGTGTTTTATACAATATTCTGTTGTTATTTCTTTATGTATAATGCTACACGGAAACCAAAGTAGTCTGTAATAGCACCCACATTCTCTATGTAACGACTAGTAACACGAGGAACGCCAGAACTGTATGCTACTCTGTACGCACCGCCGCGTTGAATACGTTTATTATTTGAATAAGCCTCCATAGTATATTCATATAAATTTCCGGCCATATCGTAAATGTTATTTATCCTTGCGGTCTCTGTAGCTCCTGTTGTTAACAACCAAGATACGCTTGAAGATTTATAGGTTGTTACATCTTTATATGTTGTTGCAAGCGTAGAATTACTATACAACAAGTACTTTGCTCCATCATTAAAGGAATTTACTGATATTTCGCTCTCAGTATGATTTCCATATAATGTACTGTTATTTAACTGTGTGTCGCTTGATATTATTATATCTCCTGTCCCATTTTGAGCTTTGGTTTCCACCCACCACGCAAGTGTCCTATCCCATTGTACTCCATATGTTAGTGTAGATACTACTCCGTAATTTCTATTTGTTTTTGGATATATACTTCTTGCTACTTCTACCGCTCCATATCTATCGTCACTCATACTATTTCCCCATTTGATGTAATTATATGGTGCTTTATTCATTTTTGAATGTACATTCGACATTATAGAACCACTATAACCCGTCTTGTAGCTTTCTACATCCAATCCGACTTCATATCTTGCCACATAGAACCCTTGATATTCTTTTACACTTTCATACATTTCTTGTACTTCCTCTAGAGTCGTACCTGTTATATAACTTGTACTTTGTGTGCTAAGCGGCATGTTAGTTGTTATATCTAATATTACTTCCCAATATTCCATTCCTAATTCATTAGATATTTCTGTTGATACACCAAATTCTTGTCTTATAAACTTACTGAAGTCTTCCACTGGCACCCATACATATTGGTTTCTATCTCTTTTTGCCGCTTCTACATTTGCATCTGTTACAGGTGTTGTCCCTTCATATATTACAAGCCCACCCTCTTTCGTGTTTTCTCCTGTTGCCTGAGATGCCACAAATCCTTTAGGGATTGGAACTGTATTTACTATCGCAACAACATTCGATTGCCATTTTTCAGGAACTGCTTGAATCAAATCTTCTGCCTCTAGATTTAGGTAAATCGTTTCAGTATAACCACTTGGGCTTGTTACTTTTATAGTATAATCACCTGGTGTTGTGATTATATAACTCAAATCTTCAAATATATTTTGTTCAGTCCAAAATGTTATTTCTTCTTGGCTTCCATCTGGGTACTCTATTAATATAGGATGTGTATCTACAAATGCATCCCAAATCATTGCTATCACTACTTGCTCGCGAGTATATACATATGCTTCTTCTACAGTATAATCATTACGGTCTCCGTACCAGCTTTCAAAACTATCAGAAACTAAATCCGTTGTTATTTCATCAAACGTTTTTTCATTATCATATATAGTTTCAATAAAGTCTTGTAATTCTTCAAATGATTTTCCAGACACTTCCGGATACTGTTCTTTCGCCTTCAACATAGTTGACACATAATAGTTTACAAATCTCATGTCTTTGATATTATATGCAATTTTATACTTTACATATAGTTTTGCCGTTTTATAACCAACACTTTCTTCTACAATTTTATCCGTATCGCTATCGTTTATAAACTCTTCATATGATAATGCTTCAATTAAGTCGGGTTGTATTTCAGAATTATAATAGTCTTCTCCATCCTCATAGCCATCTGCCATAGCAGCATTATAAAGTAATTCATCTAAATCAAGTCCGTTTAAAAATTCTTCCGCAACCCCCGGTTCAAACTCTTCCTCGCTGTAATCTTCATATTTTTTATTGTTAAGCAATTCAATTTTCAAATTTATCATTGTACCACTACCGGTATATTCTGTTGTGTAAGTTACTTTAATATCCTTTACGCTATCACTAACTTCTCCGTGTTTTCCAATAGATATAGTTAAATCTTCTCCTATAGCTATATCATATTTACCTCTTTCTACTGTTATTATGTTTCCTTCTACCGTACTATCTTTAAAATGTTTCTGTATCTCTTGTGTCAATTTTTCTTGCGTTAGTTTTTCGCCATTAGTTATGGCATCTAATTGTGCCATTCCTTTAACTATATCTACTTGTGTTTGAATATTTGCTATATCACTTGCTACTACCGCATCACTAGCTTTACCTATTATACCAGCATTGCTTAATGAAATTATTACAGCACCAGCAAGTATTGTCATAACTATAATTGTTATTATTAACACTATAAGTGATACACCCTTTTTACTTCTCATTTGTTTAGCCTCCTTATTTTTCATTTATATTATACCATATTTTTTAAATTTGCAACTGTATTTTATATTTTTGCTATATTTTAATATTTTTCGTTTTTACAGTGCTCTATAAAATCGCCCATTATTTTCACTTCGGCGGCTATTGAATTTACATAATATTTATGGTATAATAAAAGTGGTCGTAATTTTAAAAGACAAAAAATTTTTTTGGAGGAAAAAAAGATGAAAAAGATTAAACCCGAAATTTATCACGACTACACAAGCCTCAGCATGCAAAACATCCAGGAAGCTATGTATACCAATTCCACTGTCACAGGATTTGTGGAAAGTATCTCGGCAGAGGAAAAAGCACTTAACGTGCGTTTGGGTTCGCGAATTATCGCAAAGATGCCCTATTACGAAGCAACCATCTACCCACTGCGTTACAGCAAGAAAACCAACACTCACATTCCAACCAACGTATGTTGTTTGCTGAGACAGAAAATTCGGGTAAAAGTCACAAATATCTGCGGCAGCACAATTACTGTTTCACGTAAGAAAAACATGAGAGAAGCTTTGACTAAATTTGACAAGATGGATATCATCCCGGCTTACATTACAGGCGTCATTAACCGCACTGTTTTTGCCGACTGCGGCGAAGGTATCATGGGCGTTATCTATATCAATGATATTTGCAAATGTCATATCAGAAGCGCTTTTGAATATTTCCAGCAACATCAAAGCATCCACGCTGCAGTCCTTGGTGTAGATTCCGAAGGTCGCGTAAATCTTTCTTACCGTCAAACCTTCCAAGCCTATTCACCGGATGATTATCCTGTTGGTACATCAATCGAGTGTAAAGTCGGTGACTATATTAGCGACTCCGAAGTACCCTTCTACTTCGTTAATGTCACCCCACAAGTTTCGGGCATTATGCACTGTGTCACGCCTCTTTCCTACGGGCAAAAAGTTGAATGTCACGTAACCGGCGCTACGCCCAAAGGACTTTTTCTCAAGCTAACTAAGCAGATGTAAAATACACAAGAGAATGACCAAATGGTCATTCTCTTGCTTTTTATATTATATCATTTTAATTTGTTTTTATTATCTTATTATCTATCTTCCCTAAATAAATACATGTCTTTTTCATGGCATTGCTTCGAGATGTTTCTTAGCATTCTAGCACCTATCATAGAATATATTATTCCATTTCTTCCAACACTTAAATTACAATATACATTTGGCATATTTTGTATTTCATCTATTATCGGAAGACCATCTTTTGTCTCTAAGTACATTCCACTAAAGCAATTTCTCACTTTTACGTCACTACTTAAATTTAACATTTTTCTAAAATTCAAATACATCTTTTTGTATTTGCCATTTGCAAAACGTATAGAATATTTGTCATCTAACATTTTATCGTTTTGCTTTATATCTTCTCCGCAAAGAACAACCCTTTTATCTGGTGTAAACGAAATAGAAATGCTTGGATTATTTATACTTTGTGCAACTATATTTATTACGCTATCTTGCAACTCGTTTGTTTTTTCGCTAATTAATGTAAATGTTTTGTTTAATGTTATATCTTCATTCGCTAAATATTCTAATGCATGTATTCCATTGGTTAGAATTACATTTTTTGAATATATTTTAAATCTATTATTTGTAATGCTTTCAACCAATTCATCTTTTGAGCTAATACTAGTAATATCGCTGTTTTCATATATTTCTACATTTTTCATTTTACTAAGTAATATAAATATTAATTGAGTAAATGCATACGGATTTACTGTGATTGCACTACTTGGAAATATTATTCCTGTTCTTAAATTAATTAAAGGATCTTGTTCTAAATATTCTATTGTACTATCTTCTTTCCCCAATCTTTCAAAATTCTTGTACATGCTTATCTTTTGCATTATTCTATCTGAATAACACAGTAAATCCACATTCTTGAATTGAAGTTTATCTATATATTTTTTACATTCTTCATCGCGTGAAATATCTTGCATTATTTCCTGTATATCCTCTAATGCTTTTTTACATAATTTATTACATTTAGATATATCTTTTTCTTTTAGATTTTTTACAACTCTCGTATCAAAATCCACTCTTGAAATTATGGTTCCGTCATTTTGTAATGTTGCACCGTACCCTATGATATTTTTATCTACAACAATTACTTGAGCTCCTTGTTTTGCTTGCATATACGCGCTTAAAGCTCCACCTATACCACCACCTATTATCAGCACATCGCATTTCTTATCTTTACTAATATATGGGTATTTTTGTATTATCCCAATTTGTTCGTTCCAAAACATTTTACCTTGAGTCATATTCATTACACTACACCTCAAATATATTATTTTAACTTTAGAAAATAATATACATTTTTTAGGAATTTAGTTCTAAAAGTTAAAGCTTGTACATATATATAAATTGGAGGGATTCAAATGAAAAAATTAATTAAATCTAATAAAGCTTTGTTTTTCATTTTAACATTAGCCATGCTTTTTATATTTTCTATATCTGTCTTTGCCGATTCTTCAGTTACAAGTTTTAAACCAAAATATGGCAAGTTAACTAGCAATGTTAATTTCAGAACTACAGCTTCTACATCTAGCGGCAAAATCCGCACACTTACCAAAGGCACAAGTGTAAAAATGGTTGGCAGCATCGACAATTTCTATATTATCCAACTTGGAACAAATGAAATTGGAGCATTAAGTAAAGACTATATCCAAACGGTTACAACTGCTCCAAGCGGAGCTAAAACCTACACTAGTATGACTCCCAAAAATGTAACTACCAATGCCTCTGTAAACCTAAGAAAAGGCCCCGGAACAAATTTCGCAAAGATTACTACATTATCTAAAGGAACTAGTATAAAAGCTATAGGATATATAGACAACTGGTATATTGTTGTTACGAAGAATAATCTAGTGGGATGTATTAGAAAAGATTTCTTAAATCTTTCTGCACCATCAACAAGCAATAGTTCAAACTCCAATTCAACTACTACTTCTTTTAGTATGAGTGAAAATGAAAAAATTATTTTTGATTTATTAAATAAAGCAAGAACTAACGCTGGTCTACCAAAACTTTCTACAAACGCCAACTTATTTAAAGTTGCCCGTCTAAAAGCGCAAGATATGGTTGAAAATTCATATTTTTCTCATACTTCACCTACTTATGGTAGTCCTTTTGCAATGATGAAAAAATATAACGTAAGTTACAAAGTAGCCGGAGAAAATATTGCCGGCAACCCAAGTCTACAAGATGCTGTAACGGCTTGGCTTAATTCACCTACGCATAAGCAAAACATTCTGTCCAACTCATATAATTATATAGGTATTGGTGTAGAAAAAAGCGACACATATGGTTATGTAATATCTACTATGTTCATACGGAAAGTAGAGTAAAATATATCTAAATAAAAACTAAGTACAAAATAAACTAGAGAACTATACTAATTCTCTAGTTTATATATTTTTTACTTCAAGTATTCGTTATATTTTGCACTATTTGCGTGACATATAGCAATAGCTAAAGCATCTGTTGTATCATCTAATTTTGGCATTTTTTCTAGTTTTAGCATATCTTTTACCATATTTTTTATTTGTATTTTGTCTGCTCTACCATAACCAATTAATGCTTGTTTTACTTGTAATGGAGTATACTCACTTATAGGGATGCCGTTATCTTCAAGCGTTAATAATATTACCCCTCTTGCTTCAGCAACTTGTATGCCAGTTGTTATATTCGTATTAAAGAATAAAGACTCAACTGCTGCAGCATCTATACTATATCTAGATATTACTTCTTCTAAATCTTCGTGTATTTGTTTAAGCCTTGTAGATAATTTCTCACCCGTCTTTGTTGTTATTGAACCGTATTCTACCGGCCTATATTTGTTATGTTTATATTCTATTATTCCATAACCCACACGGCCAAAACCAGGGTCAATTCCTAATATATACATTAGCTTCTCCTTTATTAATCTTTAAGTTAGCATATCAAAAGCGCGAATTAATTCGGCGTTTGTAATTGCGCTTACTTCACTGCCACATGCTTTTTTTGTTTTTTCGTTATATCTATATCTTACTGTACCTATAGTGTGTTTACCTATTTCTCCAAGCGTTTCTTTGACTAAATTATATGCCAATTTTTGACTTGCTCTAGTTACTCCCATTTGTCTTAAATTTGCTTTTAAGAAATGTACCATTAAGTGTGGATATAAATACCCATCATATTGTTTTGTGTTAACAGCCCCAAGCCTCATGCCGTACGCTGTATACAACTGTTTAAATGCTACATCCATTAGTTTCATTGACATAGTTTGGTCTTTTATTAATGGATAAGATAAGCTTAAAGAATATATCATATCAAAAGTTGGGTATGCAACATCTGTTATTTCATATTTTAGCACGCCATTTGTTTCATCCCAAAAACTTTGTATAATATTTTCTTTTAATTGTTCAGAAATTGTGTATATAAACTCAGACTCTTCACGGAACTTGTCTGCTAAATCCACAAAAATTCTCAGTGCATTATACCAAAGTGCGTTTATTTTTATGTACTTTTTCCCTTCAATTTGGAGAATAAAGTCACTATCTGTATAAACATTTTTGTTCTTTCTATCTAAATACTCATATATATTAGACTTAATATATGTATAAAATTCTCTTATTTGTTCCTCATCTGCTTCAGAAGCCATAAGATATCTGTTAAGTGCTTCTATAAATAACAACATTGTCTCACAACGTGCTAATTCACTTAATTTATACGTCTCATCTTTAAGCTTGGCCATCATACTCTCTAGTATTTTATATGCCTCTTTATATCTCTTAAGCAATAAATAGTTTCCTTCTATAGATATAATCATATTCTTAACATATTCATCATTTTCATGTATTCCAGGAATTGTTTCAAGTAAAACTAGTCTTTTTTTATTTCTATCTACATAATGTAAATTATATGCTGTTTTTGCTAAGCCTAACAACTCATAATAATTCTTATCTATATTGCCATATCTTATATTGTCTCTAGTTTTTATATCTATCTCTATATCGCCAGATCTAAAGCTCTTTAAATCTATATCTTCCATAGCTACAAATATACTAAAAGTATTTGTGTTTCCAGACTTAACACTTGCTTCAAAGCTTCCCGGTATAAATAAATCTTCTATATATGTTTTTATTTGTCCCTGTTCATTTTCAAAGTCGTAATTTACTCCACATATATACCCATCTTTTTTGTCGTATTTCATATTAGGAGATTTTATATACAAATCTTTATTTTCACTAATACTTAAAGTTATTTTAACTGAAGTAGACATAGTTTGTGTAGTATATTTCATATCACTTTGTCTCTTTACATCAAAAAGTCCTCTATTTGTAACACAAGGTAGCACATTCAATTTCACTGGCTTACCCGTGCTGTTTGATACTTTATAATCTATGCAAAGTATTTTTTCATTTGGATGTAATTTATACTTCTTTTCTATAACACAACCATTTACATTATATGTATACGTAGGTACTGAGTCGTATGTAAACTCTTCTAAAAACTGCATTCCTTCATAACTTTTTTCACTTGTTTTTATATCCATTATATTAAACTTTTCATGACCTATTTGTACTTGTTCCACAACTTTAGACAGATACACTGTATCACGTTTAGGTTCTTGATATATATATATACCATGATAGGGTGCAAAATTTGCACCCGTAATTGAACTGTTTATATATATTCCTTGATTGTTTGATTCTACATATTCTATTTTAGAATCAGATTTTAAACTTCTATTTACTCTTTTGTATATCATTTTTCACCTCAAAGGCAACTTGTGTAAGCTTAATAATTTATTTAGTTTTCTTTTTAAAAAGTCTTGCTACTTTCTTTTTAAAACTAACTCTTTCTTTTTTATTTTTGCTTTTTAAAAGGTTTAGAGAACCTATGCTTTTAGATTTAGCAATTTCTATTAATATTTCAGCTACTCTTAGATTATCATGAAGTATAGAATTAGGTGCTGTTATTACAAAGTCCTCTTCTATAACAGAAATTGTTCTGTTCTGTATGTTTTCTAAATCTATAGTTACTGGAGTTGATGCTCCTTGGTTAAAGTCGTATATCATATCCTCAGTAATTTCACCATTATTAGCAATTACATAATCCATAGCATGTTTTCCTAAATATCTTTCAACTTCGTTTACATGTTTCGCTAAAGTATATCCTAAAGTTTCTCCTGGTTCATTCATTAAGTTTGCTATCATTACTTTTTTAGCTTTACTTTGAATAATAGCTTTTCCTATATCATTAACAAGCAAGTTACATATAACGCTTGTATACAAGCTTCCTGGCCCTATTACAATAACATCTGCTTCAGCTATTGCTTCAAGAACACCTGGAGCTGGATGTGCTTCAGTATCTTTTAAAAAGATTTGTTTTATTCTGCTCTTTGATTCTAGAACTCTTGGACGTATATTGTCTTCACCTACAACAATCTCTCCATTTTCTAATCCAGCACATAATTTTGCCTTATCTAATGATACTGGTAATATCTTACCTTTTACATTAAATATGCTAGACAATTTTTGTATAGCCGGTGCAAAACCACCCATAATTTCTGTCATTGCAACAATTATTAGGTTGCCTAAGGAATGGTTGTTTACCTTGCCATCTTGGAATCTATAACTTAATAATTTTTCCATTGCTGGTTCAGATTGAGAAAGTGCTATTATGCTTCTACGTATATCTCCTGGTGGTAAAATATCCATTTCTTGCATTAATCTTCCTGTAGAACCACCATCATCAAACGTCGCTACAATTGATGTAATGTTTGATGTATATTCTTTAAGTCCACTTAATATGTTTGAAAGGCCTTTTCCACCACCTATCATAACAACTTTAGGACCTTTTTTTAACATAGTCTCTGTATATAGCAATCTACGTATATCTACATTCTTATCCTTATATGCCATATTTTTAAGAGTTACTTTTAATACATTTCTTTGTGCTAATAAAAATGAATATATTGTTAAAAATAACGATAATGTAATTAACGCAATATATGCTATAAGTATTTTAGGTAAAAGTATGTCTCTCGTTTGAAGAGATATTACTGAATATATAAGCGTAGCTATTGATATGAGCTGCAATACTATATATCTTTTTACCTTAATTCCAGGTTTTAACCATTCTAAAAACGTTCTCATGTTTTATTCTCCTTCTCCAAGTATTATTATTTCTTCTTCAAGTTTTACATTGTTTGTCTTTAGTACCTTTTGTTTAATATATTCTATTAAATCCAAAACATCTTTTGCTTTAGCATTTCCTGTGTTTATTATAAAGCCAGAATGCTTAGTAGATACTTGCGCTCCACCAATCGTATATCCCTTAAGCCCCAAATCATCTATAAGTTTTCCTACGAAATATCCTTCTGGTCTTTTAAATGTACTTCCAGCACTAGGATATTCTATTGGTTGTTTTTCTTTTCTTGATGTTTGGTTTTGCTTCATTAGTTCGTCAATTTCTTTTTTATTTCCTTGAGTCAATTTCAATTTAGTAGATAATATTACATTGTTATTTTTTCTAAATATACTCTTTCTATATGCGAATTCACATTGTTCATTTGTAATAGTTTGTACTTCAAAATTCTCATCTAGATAAGTAACTTGGTCAACAATATTTGCCATTTCTGAACCATAAGCACCAGCATTCATATACACAGCTCCACCTACGTTTCCTGGAATACCTGCCGCAAATTCTAATCCAGAAAGTGAGTTGTCTTTAGCTATAATTGCAAGACGAGGCAAAGTCATTCCAGACGCTACTGTAATATATTCTCCATCTATTTCAACATCTGAAAATTTGCTTCCAAATTTAATTACTATACCTCTAATTCCACCATCTTTTACTAAAAGTTTGCTACCATTACCTACAACGGTAACTGGACTTTTAACTTTCTTTGCAAATTTCATCACACTTATAACATCATCAACAGTTTCAGGAACGACTAAAACATCTGCGTTTCCTCCCACTTTTAATGTAGTGTGTTTTTTCATTGGTTCATCATATCTTACTTTTGAACCGTCTATATAATTTTCAATATCTTTAAAATTTATTTCCATAAATTCACCCATTACATTGTATTACAACAATTAGAATTATACCATATATATTACGTTATTTCAACTTTTACAAAATTCTTTTTACCGCCTACGTTTTACATTATGTCTACTTTGCTTGCTATTTGTCTAATATTATGTTATAATGATATTGTAAGTTTAATTAAAAAACAATTTACTATATTGTTTTTTAATAAGTATTTAATAATTTAAGTAAGGAGGAAAATATGGCACTATATGTAGCTCGTGTAAGTCCCGAATTCATTTCCAAACTCGCCCGGGAATACCTTGAAGATTATGTTACTATGCACAAACTTGCAAAGAAATATAGTTCTTCAGCTGGCACCATTTCCGATATTTTGTTTCGTGGCGTAGTGGAACAAGTTTTGGACGAAATAACCGCAGTTGCAGTAGCAACTAAAGTTTGCGAAAGCACAGAAAACGTACGGCAGACACAGGCCCGTTGGAAAAAAGCACTGGATCTACGGTTACTAGCCATCGTAGAGCAAGAATACGAATATCAAACTAGTCTTTTAAGAGAGCTGCAGTACAAGTTAGAAACTTATGACCAGTTCTTTTTCGGTGAACAATCCGCTCCGGCAAAAAACTCTTTGGAACGTGAAATTTCTCAAATACAAAATAAACTGTTTAGACTAAAGAATCGCATAAGCGAATTAAAAGGAGAATAAAAATGAACGCTTCCCAAATCACTTTTGAATATCTTAGCCGAAGCGCCACAATCGCTTCTACAGCTGAAGACCTCGACATTCCCATAACAGATATTCCCAAAGCCATTTTTCGTTTTATTGAGCATCATCCCGAAAGCTCTTATTTACCCTCTATTCGTCATAAACTTTCAAATGAACTAACATGTCTGTTCTATAAATCTAATTTGACAGCTGCAAATTTTGCCAAACTTTACGGAATAAAAGAACACGCCTTTATTCAGTTAGTTTCTGCTTTTATAGACGATGAAAGGCAAAAAGGTTTATCTGATGCTGTAATAGATAAACTCTATCGCAAACTAGTTTTCAACAGAAAAAGTTTAGGCTCAGCTACCCCCAAAAGAGTTGTTATTATTATAGCAAAACTTTATGTAAGTAATCCTCGCATAACTCACAGAGACATCGCTTTTTCATATGGTATCTGCCACTCTTCTATTAGCCAGATTCTCAATCGTGCTATTAATGAAGGCGTATTAGAACCCGACCTCGAAGATCGCGTCCTCTCTAAATCTTACCACAAAATAGCTCTCCATAAACATCACAACTAAATTAAATACAACCGGTTCAAATGAATCGGTTGTGTTTTTCTATTATCTTATTTTTATGTAGTTCCTAAAGTAAATTGCTGAAAATATATTGTTTGACAAATTTTTTCGATTTTTTTCTTTACTTTCTAATATGTTTTTGTTATAATTAATTTCGTAATAACGTGACATTAGCTCAGTTGGTAGAGCAGTAGACTCTTAATCTATTGGTCCGGGGTTCGAGCCCCCGATGTCGCACCAAATAAAGGCATCCAAAAGGATGCCTTTATTTTTTACTTTGCCAAATTTGCGTTTTTATATCTATCGTCCCCCGTTACTTCCTTAATAACATCTAACCAACAAGGCAACTTTACCTCTTGGCCTTCAGAAGTAAGTTCGATTTCCAAAATAGCTTCATTTTCCCAATCAGGATATACGTCTAATTCAAAATATTGATTTTCATAAAAGAAACAATATCTGTCTTTCCTAACTGTTGCTATTCCTTCTACAAGGAGCGAAAGGTATTCGTCTTTTGTAATTCTTCTTTCAACTTCATCTCTACTACAATCGGATAATTTTTTCTTTTCCGTATAATAATACGAAAACTCTCCATTAATACCCCTTTGTCTTACCCGTCTTTCCACTTCCGGGTCTGTACGCTTGAGGTACGTTTGCACTATGTGCGACTTAACTGTCTGATGAGCTTTAAGTTGTTCTTCAGACGGCAATTTAATTAAAAACTTTCTTTCAGTTTCAATTGGTGTAGGAACTCCCATTGCTACAAATACCTCCTTAATGAGTCTATCAATTTTATCACTAAAACCAGTTGAATTATCTATTACTCTTAAATGGCGATGTCCAAGCCAGGCATCTCTTGTCTTTGTATCTAATATTGCCGCTTGCTCTGGTGTTTCACTTCTCGCCTCATTGTTAATAGTGGTATAATACTCCAAAGCTCCTATAGCTGCAGTCACTAAATGAAATACTGCATCATAATTATCTCGCGCTTCGGTTTCTGTCAAGCCAATCTCTTTTATTACTAGGATAAAATCGTTATAATCCATGTACGCCTTGCTGTCCAGCATTCCCCTATCATAAAAAATAATCACATCTTTTGCAAATGCCTTGGCTACTCTTCTTATAGTTTCTTCTTTATTTTTCCCTCTTTCCATAATTAGCCTTTGGAACTCTATAATAGGGATCTCGTTGGGGTTTACGCCAGAAATTATTACTTCGGTTGCTGTCTCCGCAACAATAATTACTTTGTAACCCCTATCGGTAAATACCCGATCAAGCTTACTAAGTCCTGTTGTTTTGCCAGCGCAAGGTCCACCTGTTATTACGTACTCATAGACTTTGTTCATTGATATACCTCCTTTTATTAAAAAAGATGTTTAAAATAACTGCTACAGTGATTATACCATAGCAGTTATTTAATTTCAATCATTTGTCATTCATCCGGATTTATATGAACAACTACATCATATACATTTGGATACTGCCTTAAATTACTGCGTATTTCAGCAGCAATGTTATGACTCCTTCTTACCGTCATTTCAGGATCTACAGACACTTTAACTACTAACATATGTAAAGTTCCTGTTGGTTTAGATTTAATACTATCTAAATGATTTACCCCTTCTGTTTGTTCTATTTTAGTTTTCATTTCATTAACTATTTCTATGTCTATACATTTATCTATTAACACATCGTAGGCTTCTTTAATAATTTGTACTCCTGTAACTATTATTACTCCTGAAATTGCAATACCAACTATTCCATCTACAAAGTAGTATCCAAAATATCCACAAGCTATTCCTATTATTACACCTAAAGATAAAATAATATCATTTCTATGGTCTTTAGCGTTAGAAAGAATAAGTAGTGAGTTATGCTTATTATATTGCTTACTACAGTACACCCATAATACCCCTTTAGTTATTATAGTTACTATTGGAACAATAAGTAGAAAATATGAAAAAGTAAACTTTTCATTATTTACAATAGACATTATTCCACTATATAACGTATCGATACTTACCATTACCATAAATATTCCTATAAGGAATGAAGCTACAAATTCTGCTTTTCCATGTCCAAATTCATGGTCCTCATCTGCTGGCTTTTCAGAAATTTTACCACCAATGTATGTAATTATTGAAGAAAAAACATCTCCAAAACTATTTACAGCATCAGCAATTAATCCTTGAGATTTAAAAATTATTCCTACTATAAATTTTGCACATAACAAAAAGAAGTTGGAAATTATTCCAATAATCCCAACCCTTTTTGCAGCAATACTTGCTTTATCCATACTTTAACTCCTATTTCTTTGTACTTTTCTTTGCTTTTGTTGTTTTACTTTTTGCTGTAGTTGTTTTCTTTGTTGTAGCTTTTTTAGCTCTTCTAACAGTTTTTTTCGCTTCAGTTCCAGGTTTGTTCCAAGAAATATAATCACATTTTTTGTTTTCATCATTTGTGTTATTTTCACAAATATAGAAAGTACGTTTAGTCTTAGATTTTCTTGTTAATACCTTGCCACCACAATGAGGACAAGGTTCTTTAATACTGTTTACAATTGGCTTTGCATTTTTACATTCAGGATATCCTGGGCATGCTAAAAACTCACCAAATCTTCCTCTTTTAATAACCATGTTTCGTCCGCATAGTTCACATACAACATCTGTCTCTTTTTCTTGTAGTTTTACGTGTTCTATTGTATCGCTTACTTTTTCCAAGTTTGTAATAAAAGGTGTGTAGAACTCTCTTAACATTTCTACATAATTCAACTTACCTTCTGCAATATAGTCTAGTTTATCCTCCATATTTGCAGTAAATCCAATATCTACTATGTCTTTAAAATGCTCTACCATTATATTGTTTACTACTTCACCAAGTTCTGTAGGTATAAGCATTCTACCTTCTTTTTCTACATAGAACCTATCTATTAAAGTAGAAATAGTAGGTGCGTACGTACTAGGACGTCCTATACCTTTTTCCTCCATCACTTTAACAAGAGTTGCTTCGCTATATCTTGAAGGCGGCTCTGTAAACTTCTGCTCGAAATCTAGTTTTTTCTCATCTAATACCTCACCTATCTCTAGTTTTGGTAATTCTTTTGATTCTTCATCTAAATCTTCTTCGTCTTGTTTTTTGCCCTCTTCTTTAGACTCTGTGTAAAGCGCCATAAATCCATCAAATTTTATAACAGAACCTGTGCTATTAAATATATAATCTTGAACATTGAATGTAACTTTTGTAAAGTCATAAATGCACGCTGCCATTTTACTTGCAACAAATCTATTTAATATTAAATTATATAATCTTACTTCATCTTTACCAAATTCTGCTGTAACTTTAGCAATATCTGTAAGATGTGTAGGTCTAATAGCTTCGTGTGCATCTTGTGCTGATGCTTTTGTTTTATATGTTCTATTTAGATAATAGTTTTCACCATATGTTTTACATATATATGCTTTTGCCATTTTTATTGCATCATCAGATACTCTTGTAGAGTCTGTTCTCATATATGTTATAAAACCGGCTTCATAAAGCCTTTGTGCAAGCATCATTGTTTTCTTAACCGGGAAACCTAGTCTTCTTGATGCATCTTGTTGCATTGATGATGTTGTAAATGGCGGTGGTGGATTTTTTGTTTTTTCTGTAACTTTAATATCTACCACTTTATATTTTTGACCTTGTATCTTATCTACAATAGCCTTTACCTGCTCACCTGCTTTTAAATCAATTTTGCCATTAACATCTCCATAGAATTTAGCATTTACCGTTTTTTTATCCTCTTGTTTTTCTAGTAATACATCAAGATTCCAATATTCTTCTGGGACAAAGTTTCTAATTTCATTTTCTCTATCCATTATTATTCTAAGAGCAACCGATTGTACACGTCCTGCACTAAGTCCTCTTTTTACTTTTTTCCATAACAGTGGGCTTATTTTGTACCCAACAATTCTATCTAATATCCTTCTTGCTTGTTGAGCATCAACAGTATCCATATCTATTGTTCTTGGTTTTTTTACTGCTTCGTTTACTGCTGATTCTGTTATTTCGTTAAATTCTATTCTACATTTATCTTTAGAATCTATTTTTAATTCGTTTCTCAAATGCCATGCTATAGCTTCTCCCTCACGGTCAGGGTCAGTCGCAAGAAGTACTTGTTCTTTTCCCTTAGCCTCATTATGTATCTCTTTTATAAGCTTGGCTTTACCTTTCATTTTTATATATTCTGCTTTAAAGTCATTGTCTACATCAACAGCAAATCTACTAGATGGCAAATCTATAATATGTCCTTGGGACGCAATTACTTCGTAATCCTTCCCAAGGTATTTTTTTATTGTTTTTGCTTTCGATGGTGACTCAACTATTACTAATTTCTTAGCCACTATTTAATATACCTCCCGCGCAATACATTCACAATCTCTTTTGCTCGTAAAATATTTTCCTCTTTATTTTCTTTTCTTAATACTAAATCTATCGCCTCAGCTAAAAGTATCATATCTTGCTCTTTTAATCCTTTAGTTGTAACTGCAGCCGTTCCAATTCTTATTCCGCTTGTTACACTTGCAGGCTGGTCGTCATTTGGAACTGAGTTTTTATTTACAGTAATACCAATACTATCTAAAAGTTCAGTTGCTTGTTTTCCTGTTAATTCTTTATTCCTTAAATCTATTAACATCAAGTGATTGTCTGTGCCGTTAGATACTAATTTGAATCCTTTTTCTATTAAACCATTTGCTAAAGCTTTAGCATTTAACACTATTTGATGTGCATATTCTTTAAATTCTGGTTTCAACGCTTCACCAAAACATACTGCTTTACCAGCAATAACATGCTCTAATGGTCCCCCTTGTATACCTGGGAATATTGTTTTATCTATAGCTTTTGCATATTTTGACTTACAAAGTATTAATCCCGCACGAGGTCCACGTAATGTCTTATGTGTTGTAGTTGTTACAAAATCTGCATATGGTACAGGTGACATATGTTCTCCTCCACATACTAAACCAGCAATATGAGCCATATCCACCATAAGTAGCGCACCAACTTCATCTGCTATTTCTCTAAATTTGGCAAAATCTATTTGTCTTGGGTACGCACTAGCTCCAGCTACTATCATTTTAGGTTTATATTCTAATGCTTTCTTACGCACATCGTCATAATCTAATAAGCCCTCATCATTTATACCATATGATACAAAGTTATATAGTTTACCAGAAAAACTTGCTCTACTTCCATGTGTTAAATGGCCCCCTTGCGACAAGTCCATCCCAAGTACTGTGTCTCCAGGTTGTAACATTGCCATATATACAGCCATGTTAGCACTTGAGCCACTATGTGGTTGAACATTGACATGTTCAGCTCCAAATAACTCTTTAGCTCTTTTTATAGCTACTGTTTCTATTTCATCTATATTATCGCATCCACCATAATATCTTGCTCCAGAATATCCTTCGGCATATTTATTAGTAAGGACACTTCCTACTGCTTCAAGAACTGCATCACTTACAAAGTTTTCCGATGCGATTAACTCTATATTTTCATTTTGTCTTTTACACTCTTTTAATAGAATGTTATATATTTCTTCATCTGATTGTTTTAAATTGTTATACATATTCTCAGCCTCCTAACTTCAACTATTATATACAATAGTTTATTTGTTGTCAATTAAATTTATAACAAGAAGCATGAAAGCGCGTCATAATAAATGAAAATATCTTTGTAATTGCGCTAATACTATAACTGCATCGTTATATTGTCTCATAGTATTCAATATTAATTCTAATATTCTTATTAATCCATTCTATACTCCCAACAATAAATATGTTTTGGTTAATATTAATCTTTGCAACATTATTACATTGTTCTTCCTTTGCAACGCAATTAAATTTGTCCCCGGAAATACATTCAATAACTAATTCAACGTATACCTTTAATCTTGGCGAAATAGAATATTTTAGTTTAGATTTATATACTACTTTACCAAATAGGTATACTTTATTCATAAACATTCTCCAATGCACTACTAATAATTAATAAAAACGTATTGTTCTTTCGTAATAAAGTACATAATACTAAAACAATACATTACAAAATCTATTTAACTATAAAGGAAGGATAAACTATCTTTAATACCTTTACGAACAAAAAATAACTGTGCATCCAAAAATTTCTTTTTGAATTTACACAGTTAAATTTTAACACTCCTCGCTACGAATACAATACGTATTAGCCTAACTTACCTCGCCTATGCCTATACATACACCTTGGTACTGGCCCCGCTAGTGGCCAGTGCTACTTCTTTATATAAAGTACTGGACGGAAACCACAGTCACAGTTTGGGTGTAAAGGAGTGGGGTCGTAGCTGCGGCAAGAAACCGGAGTATCGCTGTTGTCGTTGACGTAGAAGCCGCCTCCGCGAAGAACACGGTAGTCAGTCAAGCGACCTTCCATTGTCCATTCGTGTAAATTTCCGGCCATATCATAAATATTGTTTACCCTTGCTTCTTCTGTTGCACCTGTTGTTAATAACCACTTATCACTTGAAGATTTCGCTGTAGTTACATCTGCATATTCTGTTGCTAAACCACTATTATACAACAAATACTGAGCATCATCATTAAAATCACCTAATGCTATTTCATTATTTTGGTAATTTCCATAGTTTGTACTAGTATTTAAATCGTCATTATCTTCTATTATTACATCTTTAGTTCCATTTTTAGCGTCTGTATCAGTCCACCATGCTAGCGTTCTATCCCATTGTACTCCATATGTTAATGTTGATACTACTCCATAATTCGCATTTGTTTTTGGATATATACTCCTCGCTACTTCTACTGCTCCATTTGTGTCATCACTCATGCTATTTCCCCATTGGATATAGTTATATGGCGCTTTACCCATTTTCGAATGCACTGCTTTTATTATTACTCCATCATTACTTGTCTTATGGCTTCCAACATTTAAGCCAGCTTCATATCTTGCTATATAGAATCCCTTATATTCTTTTACACTCGCATACATTTCTTGTACTTCTGCAAGCGTATTTGTTATTCCACCTTCTGGTGTTTCTACTGTCATGTATGCTGATTTTGCAAGATTAGCTTCCACATCCGGCATATTGGTTGTTGTATCTAATATTACTTCCCAATAATTTGAGGCTATTGTATTAGATAATGTAGATGATCTCCCAAAGTTTTGTCTTACGAAATCACTAAAATTCTCTACCGGTACCCATACATATTGGTTCCTATCTCTTTTAGCATCTTCCACATTTGAATCTGTTACAGGTGTTGTTCCTTCATATATTACAAGGCCACCATCCTTTGTATTTTCTCCTGTTGCACTTGATGCCACAAATCCTTTTGGTATTGGTACTCCATCTACCGTTGCTACTACCCAGCCTGTGGCTGCAGTTACCTCTACTCCATTTGCTGTTACAGTTACAGAATATTTTGATGTATCTATTTTTAATGCCTCTATTATTTCCTGTTTAATGTATTCATCTTCTTCTCCATATAACTCTGCCCATTTCAAAGTAGCCATATGTTGTATCTCTTTTAAGTTTGTTAGTTCTACCGCTTCCTCTACTTTATCCAATATTCCTGTGTTTTCTAATGATAACATTACAGTTGTTGCTAAGATTATCATTACTATTATTGTTATTATTAATACTATTAATGATACTCCTTTTTGGTTTTGTCTGTTACTATTTGTTCTTGTTTTCATATTTCCTCTTGTTTTCTCTCCTTTCATTTGTTTGTTTTTGTATTTAATTAGTCGTGTTTTTGGCTATTTATATAATAATTCTATATCAAAACTTTAAAATACGCAACTACATTTTTATATTTTTCATTATTTTGTATTTTTTTGATTTACGTAATCTACTAAAAACAAAGCGCGTCATAATAAATGACGTGCTTACTTCTATTTTAAAAATTCTTGTATTAAATTGCAAATATTGTTTGTATTATTAACATTATATGTTTCTACATATTTATTTCTAAATTTAGTTAACGATTCATAATTATAACTATCACTTGCTATATTATGCATTATATCTCCAATATCTTTATATGTACATTCGACTAGTTCCTCGGTCAGATTTACATTCAACCCTCTTGCTTCATTGTAGCTATCTATATCATAAACGTATAAAAATAATGGTTTTAGTAAAAGGCTGGCTTCAATAGCTGTAGCTGAATAGTCTGTAATTATATAATCTGCAAATTTCATTAAATCATATGTTGAGAAGCTACCATGAACTAAATACTTTTCTGGTACTTCAGTGTTATCTAATGGATGTAGTCTAATAATTAAATTAAACTTTTCTTCATCTATACTATCTATAATGTCTTGTATCTTTACATTGCCATTTTTTCTAAATGTTGGTATGTATAATATTGTTTTCTTACCCGAATAATGTTTATTTTCCTTTAGTATTTCACTATTTCTATTTTCACCTAATATATCATCTACCCTTGGCATTCCTACAACTTTGATTTTATCTAACTTAGTATTAAAAGCCTCACTATAGAACTTAGCTGTAACACTGCTTGCGCATGTTATAACATCATAGTTGTTATGCATTTTCATGGCACTAGCAACTGTTTCTGAGCTTCCCTCTTGTTTACCTATCACTTGATAACCAAATTGTTTTATAGCTCCTAGAGCATGCCAAATTTGCACTACTTTAAGGCTCTTCTTATGTTTTAGAACGCTAACAGGTATAATATATGTGTCTACAATAACTACTTTAGATGTTGCAATGTGATACATTTGAACTAAAACATGAAATACATATTTAATTTTCTCTAAAATCCCTTGTCCTATTTTTTTAGTTAGCATTACCTGTTCTAATTCCGGTCTTAAACTTTTCATATTTGTTTCTAATAATCTAAAGTCTATAGACGGGCTGTTAGATTGTCTACTTATATATGTTATTTTATGCTTTGTTTTTAACATTTTAAACGGTAAATATATTATATTTAATACAATTACTGCTATTTGTATAACTAGCTTTTTTATATCCAACACCTACTTCATTAAATTAAGTTCAGATTTTATTTGAGTTGTGCTTATTCCTTCCGTTCTAGGCAAGTAATGTACATCACAATATTCTCTTAATGCTTCAAATTTTTCATTACCTTCCCAGTCACTACCCATAACAACTTCATCAGCACCATACTTCAATATGTCTCCCGGTTTTTGATTCCAATCGTACTCTGGTATAACTTCATCTACATATTTAATTGCTTCTAGCATTTGTTTTCTAGTCTCATAATCATAATATGATTTTTTGCCCTTAATAGCGTTGAACTCGTCTGTAGATATTCCAACTATTAAATAGTCTCCTCTTTCTTTTGCGCGTCTAAGTAAGTTAATGTGCCCTTTGTGTAAAAGGTCATATGTACCATAAGTTAGTATTTTTTTCATAATACTTCTCCTTCCACTATTGTTGTTTAAATATTCTTTCAATTACATTTTTACTGCAATTTCCAGAATCTAAATAATTAAATTTGCTGTTGAATTTATCGTATTTTTCTTTATATTTCTTGTTATATTCTGCTATATTTATTATTTCATCTTCCAGTTCTTGTTGCGTTTTTACAATAGGTCCTGGTAGTTCGTCTAGGCTAAAGTAAAAGTCTCTTAATTTTCCTTGGTATTCATCTAAATCATACATATAGAAAAGCATAGGTCTTTTTAAATTAGCATAGTCGAAAAATACACTTGAATAATCTGTAATTATTATATCACTTAATATGTAACAGTCGTTTACATCATCGTAATTTGACATGTTAAATATAAATCCTTTATATTTTTCAAAATTAAAAGAATTAGATACAAAGTAATGTGTTCTAAATATAATAACATAATCTTTCTCTAGTTTTTCTTTTAATCTATCAAAATCCAAATTCAAATCATATGTGTAGCCAACTCCTGTTGTATGTTGGTTATCTCTCCATGTAGGAGCATAAAGTATAACTTTTTTATCCTTTGGTATTCCAAGACTGTCTTTTAGAGCATCTACATCTTCTTTTGTATGGTTAAATAAGTAATCGTTTCTAGGATATCCTAACTCTACTATAACATCTTGTTTGTTTAATTTTTTTAGATTAAATGCTGACGTAAACTTTTCAGTACAAAATGCTGATGGAGATAACATATAATCGTATCTTTTCGCATCATCTTCATATTTGTCTTTTATTTCTTTTAATGTATTTAATGCATTTCCACCTTCAACTTCTATATCAAAACCAAGTCTTTTTAGTGGAGTTCCATGCCAACATTGTATATACTTTTGACTTTTTTTCTTTATTAAATACTCTGGTAATCTTGAGTTTGTTATCCAGTATTTTGCTATAGCCATATATTTATAAAAATCTCTTGAACCGTACCCAATTACTTTTGTATTATTAC
Source organism: Clostridia bacterium (assembly GCA_045611765.1). GTDB lineage: Bacteria > Bacillota > Clostridia > TANB77 > CAG-465 > UMGS1649. The sequence continues at coordinate 43,011 of JAZKXT010000011.1, read as the reverse complement.
CTTTTAAAAATTCGTAATTTTCAGGTTGTTTAAAAGCCCAAATAAATGTAAAATCTTTAAAGTATTCGTCTTTTAACATTTCTTTGTATAATGCTTTTTGACTATCTGAATAAGCTCTACCCATAAAGCTTTCAAAAAGTATTACATTATCTTGCACTTTATATCTTAAAAAGCAACTTAAATACACTGCCTTTCTATATATTTTAACTAAGAATTTCATTACTTTTCTTAATATAACATTATTTTTAGCTATGTTCATTAAAAATCCTTTTATCTTTTTCATATAACCTCCACCGTAATTTTATTAGTCTAAATTATGCATGTATTCTTCATATTTTGGTATTATTTCTTCAGGCAATCCTTGGTCCATTATAACACCATCATTAAGCCAAATGATTTCATCACAAAGCTCTTGCATCGCCGCCATAGAATGCGATACTATGACAACTGTTCTATCTTTTTCAGATATTAACTCTTTCATCTTATCGTAACTTTTTTGTTTAAATTTAATATCACCAACACTAAATACCTCATCTATTAAAAGTATTTGTGTTTCAAGCATTGCTGTTATTGAGAATGCAAGTTTCGAGTGCATACCACTTGAATATGTTCTAACTGGTTTGTGTATAAACTTACCTAGTTCAGAAAATTCTATTATATCATCTACTTTTTGTTTTACTTCTTCCTCAGTAAATCCTAGTAACATTCCAGATAAGAATATATTTTCATATCCTGTTAATTTTGGTTGGAATCCTACACCAATAGATAAAAGCGAAATAGTATTACCATGCAAGTCTATAGTTCCTTTATCTGCTGAAAATATTCCTGCTATTGCTCTTAATGTAGTAGATTTACCACTACCATTTTTACCTATTATACCTATTATTTTACCTTTTTCCACATTAAAGCTTATCCCTCTTACTGCTTCATAATATTCTGCTTTAGATTTCTTTAATTTAAATAAAGTTTTTCGTATAGACATTTTTTGTATTGTCTTGTACTTTATATGTAGGTTCTTTACTGTAATTGCATATTTTTTATCTTCCACTGTACTCACCTAACTCATCACCTTTACATAGTTATTTTCATTTTTATATACCGTCTTTATTCCAATTATGCATAGCACTATTGCTATTACAAACCACACACCAAGAGTAAGCCAATCTAGTCCTGTAGAATACAACAACGAGCCTCTAGATTGTTCTATTGCATATGCTACTGGATTTATTCTTGTCAAGATACCACCATATGGTGCTGGAACCCTTGTTGATACCGAATAGAATATACCAGAAAGGTAGAATAATAATTTAAGTAATATATTGACTACATTGGCTAAATCTTCTACGAATACTCCAAAATGTGAGAATATTACACAAAGACCAAATGTAAGCAAAAATAACAATACTAACACTGGTATCATTTGAAACATAGTCACACTAAGTGGCACTTGATATACTAACATAATACCTGCAACTATAAGTAAAGATACTAATAATTTAAAGAAGTTTACCAACATTTTTACAAGTACTAATATAAATTTGGGTATATATACTTTGGTTACAATGTTTTTATTGTTAGATATTAATTTTACAGACGATGTAACACTCTTATTGAAAAACGTCCATATTGTATTTCCTATAAAGACAAATGCCAACATGTATTTTTCGCTCGCATTAAATACTGCTATTACCATAAACGCATAAACTAACATAAAACATAATGGTTCTAAAAACCACCAAAGCCATCCAAGATGTGATCCTGCCACTTCTGACTTAAGTTCAGCTTTAGCAGCATATAACATGTATTTATAGTATTTCTTTATGTCTTTTATAAATCTATCCATTATTCCTCCTACATTCGAGTTTATATATCCTTTTTTTGTTCTTTTATCACATATATAATTATACTACACATCACTGTTTATTGCAACTAAAATCGACACAAACATAGCAAAAAGGACCTTTATTAAAAGGTCCTTTTTTAGTGTATTACAACGCTATATTAATCCATTTTTTGCTTAAGTACTCTTGCAAGATGTATGCCAGATACAGAAGCCTGCATAAGTCCACGTGTTAAACCGCCAGCATCACCGATAGAATACAGTCCTCCCACACTTGTCTCAAAGTTTTCATCGATGACAAGTTCATTGGAATAAAACTTAATTTCAGGTGAATATAGAAGATTGTCCGAACTCGCAAAGCCTGGTACGACGTTATCCAAAGCCTTGATAAACTCCAGAATATTTGTCATAGTTCTGTAGCCCAAAGCTTGCGTTACATCACCAGCCACCGCCGTTTTTAACGTAGGCTCAACAGAGTTTCTGTCCAGCCAATAGTCATGACTACGATGGCCGCTTAAGATATCTCCCAGTCTTTGTACAAGAACTTGGCCGTTACCTAAAAGATTGGAATTCTTAGCAATGTTACGTCCATACACGAGCGGCTGGTCAAACGGATGAGTAAAGTGATGAGAACATAAAATTGCAAGGTTAGTATTTGTACTCTTCTTATCCTTATACGAGTGACCGTTAACAAGCGTCAACCCATCGTCATACACTTCAGAAGATACAAAACCGCTGGGATTTTGACAGAAGGTTCTTACCCTGTCCTCATATGGCTTCAGTCTGCCAACAAATTTAGCCTCATACATAGCTCTGTTTATGTCCCGCATAACAAAGTCGGGAAGCTCGTAACGAATACCAATATCCACAATACCAGCTCGGTCACGAATACCATGTTTATCACACATATCTGCCAACCAGTTAGCACCCTTACGGCCAACAGCCAAAACTACGTTATCGGCATAGTAGCTTACAGGATAGTCACAACCGCCGAAAGAGGACATGTCTTCGGTTTCAACACCTTTGACAACTCCGCCTTCTATGATAAGGTCTGTGACCTGCGTATACATGCAGAGGTCTACGCCCATTCTTTCCAAACTTTCTTGCATCGCCTTGTACAACTCGTGCGCCTTTTCAGTTCCCAAATGTCTTATGGGCACAGAAATAAGGTCGACACCAAACCGTTTCGCTCTCTCTTTGTACGCCTGCACTTCTTCGGGATATTCCACGCCTTCCACTTTAGGGTCTGCTCCATAATCCAAATAGATGCTGTCAGCATACTGTATAAGTCGTTTTGTTTCCTCCACGCCTATATACTTGTGCACTGAACCACCTACATAGATTTCTTCATCATCCTCATTAAACAAGCTAAGCTTGCCATCAGAGAATGCTCCTGCGCCCGAAAAACCATTTGTTATATGGCAAAACGGTTTGCATTTTACACATTTGCCACCAGAGGCAACAGGGCATAGCCGTTTTTCAATAGGCCGTCCTTGGTCTATGAGCAAAATCCGAGCCTTGTCGTTTAATTTCTTAAGCTCATGGCACAAAAAAATTCCCGACGGACCTGCTCCTACTACAATTACATCATACTTATTCATCTTTCTTTCCTCCATTAGTTGTTCATGCGCCTAATCTAACGCATACTTAATTTTATTGCCCATATATTGTAACAAATTTTATAGCAAAAGTCAAATGAGACGAACAAAAGCGACATATTGAGCTAATATATTGCATATAATGACGTTTTAAAGATTAAACTATTATTCTTTATACAAAAAGAAAGGAGTTAAATACACCCCTTTCAATCTATATTGTTTTTTATTTTCTTTTATTTCACTCGTGCTTTAGTTTGCAACAATTCGTCAAAGCCAATACACCATCCCAATTTCATCACTACTTCTTAATGTAAAGAGAAGGACGGAATCCATAGTGCGCCGCGCCATAATTCTCATTACCAAAGTTGTTGCTACGATAAGTAACCGGATCCGCTGTACCATTGTTGTTATAGTGTCCTCCACGAAGAACATGGTAATTAATCCCACCAGCTGCTGCATTGTTGCCTTCCATTGTCCATTCCAGAAGATTACCCGCCATATCATAAATATTGTTTATCTCTGCTTCAGCTGTTGCTCCCGTTGTTAATAACCACGCTTCCGTTAAACTCTTTTCTGGACCTACAGGAGCATATGTTGTTGCCAGTTTCCCACCGCTGTATAATAAATATTGTGCGAACGAATCAAGTTGAGTTATTCTATTACTTAAATAGTTTCCGTAGTTTCTACTAACATTTAAACTAGCTTCCGTTGTTATCATTACGTCGCCTGTAGCATTATAAGGCTTTGTTTCAAGCCACCAGGCTAATGTTCTATCCCATTGTACTCCATACGTCAATGTAGATACCACGCCGTAATTAGTATTCGTTTTTGGATATATACTTCTTGATATTTCTACTGCTCCACCTGTCTCATCACTCATGTTCTTCGCCCATCTAACATAATTATATGGTGCTTTACCATGTGCCGAATATACAGGTGTTGTTATTTTTCCATCATCTGTTGTTCTATGATTTCCAACATCCAGCCCCGCTTCATACCTTGCTATATAGAAGCCGCCGTATGTCTTTACACTCTCATACATTTCTTGGACTTCTGCTAATGTTTTTGCTGTTACATATTTTGAATTTTGCGTTGCCGATGGCATGTTTGTTTTTGTATCTAATACTACTTCCCAATAATTTTGTCCCACATCATTATAAGCAGTTCCTAACACATTAGACATTTTATATGATTGACCAAAATTTTGTCTTACAAATTTGCTAAAATCATCTACTGGCACCCATACATATTGGTTTCTTGTGCTTATAGTTGTTCTGTACGTTTCATTACTTGGTATCGCTTTTTCATTTGGTGCCAATTCATATATTACGAACCCCTTATCTTTTTTCCTTTCAGTCTCAAGCGGAGACATAGCAAAACCTTTTGGTATTGGCACCCCATCTACTATTGACACCACCCAACTAGCGCCAGGAGTTATACTTGCTCCCGTTGAAGTTACATCTAACTTATATTTTGTAACATCAATTTTAGCATCTGTTAACATTTTCAATATTTCACTTTTAATAGTAATTTCATCTTTTCCATATAATTCAGCCCATTTTAGAGCTACCATATTTTTTATCTCTTGTAAATTTGATTTTTCCACTGCTTGTTCAGCTTTATCCAAAATACCAGTGTTACTTAATGATACCATTATAGTTGACGCTAAAATTATCATAACTATTATCGTTATCACTAGTACTATAAGTGATACACCTTTTTTCTTTTGCATTTTCATTCCTCCCACATTTTAATCTCATAGCTTATACTATGAACTATTATTATAAAGTTTATCATATTTGCTACAACCAATCAATAACATTTGCGTTGCATTTGTGTTACGTTTGTGTTACACCGTCGCCGTCCTCGCGTTACACGAAACCTATACTCACATTTCTTGCATAATTCATATACGCATTTATTATTTTCAAATCCATATTTAATTTTCTTTGCTGTATTTGAATCTAATATTTGAGTAAGGTTTGTATCAAATACGTTACCTAAGTTTATATCTCCATTGTTGTCTACACAGCACGGTACTACTGTCCCATCCACAAGAATTGCCAACTGTTTTCTTAATCCGTGACAAGTTCCATCTCCTATTTTTTCACTTGTCATGTCCGGCCAGGCAAATGGTTCTTTTATGCTAACAAACACATTATCCTTTAACTTAATATCTTTGACATGATCTGCGTTTCGTATATCTACATTATACCTTTGATTTAGCGTTTCAATTATTTTATCATTATGATTTTGAGTTTTATCGTTCCAAAGTTTATAACGAATTATAACATTATCATCTAGCTCATCAGCACTTTGCAAAACCTCATCTAAATAACTTTGTAGTTCTTCATTATTACTTTTTTCAAAGCTATGTAAAGATATGTTTAATTGTCTAATGTTCTTTAATAATTCTTTTTTATTTTTTAACAATGTTCCATTTGTAGATATGTTTACTTTTAAATTATATTTATTACATATATCTAATATTTCTTTTAATTCCGGATGAAGCAACGGCTCCCCTTTTACATGTAAATATACATAATCTGTATATTCACAAATTTGTTTTGCCACATGTTCAAATTGTTCTTTAGACATAGTAGCCTTCGCCCTTGTTGTTTTTGGGCAAAAGCTACAGTTCATATTACATATATTAGTTATTTCAACATATATCTTTCTAAATCTTTTCATACTATACCTTCATCGCTTGTTCTGCTCTTCTTTTAGCTTCTCTTTCTTTGATACTTTCACGTTTGTCATAAAGCTTCTTTCCTTTACAAAGAGCAAGTTCTAGTTTCACATATTGTTTTTCGAATCCCATTTTATACGGTACTAAAGTGTATCCGCCTTGACTTACTTTACCAAGGATTTTTATAATTTCTTCCTTGTGTAAAAGTAGTTTTCTATCCCTTAATTCACCCACGTTGTTTATATTCCCTTTATCGTAAGGTGCTATATATACATTTTTTAATATCATTTCACCATCTTTTACCATTGCAAAACCGTCTTTTAAATTAACTTTAGCTTCTCTTATAGATTTAACTTCGGTTCCTTTTAGTTCGATTCCGCAAATATACGTGTCTATTATCTCATATTTATAACTTAGTTCTCTATTTGTTGCAATTATTTTCAATTTCTATCACCTTTTATTCTATTTACATATATTCTTCTTAATTCTTCTTTCGATGTTCCTACTACTATATTATCCCAAGGCAAAAGTTTCTTTTCGTTCAACTCTTCCAAATAATTTTTAATATCTATACCAGTTTTGTTTAAAGCCACATTCCAACTATCTACTGAAAATAGCGGTTCCATCATATCATGCCTTGCACCTTGTTTCCAAGCTTCATAGATAGTTTTCCCAACCTTTTCATCACCTCTTGCAAGAAGTGTTTCTATTACTGTTTGCTTTCCTTCTTCGGCTGTAATAATTACATTTTCATTCTTATTTTTGTCTTTAATGTATCTACATTTTATCTCTAAATTTTCAGCACTGTTTACTGCACACCAACAAGATGGCGTATGTGGTTTAGCTTTAAAATTATATAAATTGATTTCCACTATATATTTATTTGGAGCTTTACTATATACCTCTTTATACACTTTACATACTTTGTTTGCATGATTTAAAATCTTAGCAAAATCCTCATATGTTTCACCAGGTACTCCTATTATATATTTCAATCTTATTTTGTTAAATCCAGCTTCAAAAACTTCTTTTGCAACCCCTATTATATCCTCTTCTTCTATTTCTATACCTAGCTTATCTCTTAATTCTTTTGTTGGAGCTCCCACTATAATACTTGGATACTCCTCTTTATCTTCCATATATTTTAACATCCATAAATTATCTTTATTAAGCTTTACTTCCATAAAAGATATGTTCTTTAGTTTAGGTCTGTCTAAGTCGTTTAATCTATATATTATTTCCGGAAATCCTGGATATGTTCCGTGGCAATTAGACATCAGCATAACCTCAGTATTTCCAGTATAGTTTACTGTTCTTCTTGTATTTAAAACAGCCTTATCTACACTCATATATCGCGGCATTCCATATACATACTTGTGTGTACATGTTATGCAGTTTTTTTCACATCCGGAAGACAGAGTTACTATAGACTTGTCCATCATAGTTTTAATAGAAGGAATAGGCACGTTTTTAGGTGGGATTTTACTGTCTATATCCAAATTGCAAATCATATGCACATCGTCAGTTGTAATATTAGGTATGTATATACCTGGTATGTTTTTCATATCATATAACATCTGTTGCTTTGTTTTGTTTTTATCTGTTTTGTCTATTATATCTTGTATTACAAGTGCTGGTTCTCCAATAATATATACATCCACAAAATCTTCTAATGGCTTTGGATTAAGTATGGCACTCCCAGTTGCAATTACGAGCGGAAAACCTTCATTTCTTCTTTCTTTAAGTATTGGCACTCCGCCTAAATTTAGTATATTTAACATGTTTGTGTACATAAGCTCATTTGCTAAAACAAAAACTATTGCATCCATATTTTTTAATGGAGTTTTAGATTCTAATGTATATAACTTTTCGTTGTTATCTTTTAGTAGTTTTTCAAAATCCGGCATGGGTGCAAAAGTCCTTTCACACCAAACATCCTTTTCGTTATTCAGCACGTGATAAATTTCCTTTAAATCAAAATCGAACATACCTATTTCATACATAGCAGGAACAGATACACATACTCTTTTAGAAACAATGCTTGCGTTTTTTATAACTTGCCTTGCTTCTCCACCTGTGTATCTTGCCGGGGTATCTATACTTTTCAATTTGTTTAGATTTATCACTTATTTACTCCTTTATTTATTGCCATGCTAGAACATCTTGCTGTCTTATACAATTAAATGTTGCGTTTAGTACGCTGTCTATTATGTTCATTTTTCCTCTGATTGGTTCATTGGTATTAAAGAAAACTTCACTTCTATCCTCTATCATCATTGCCGCAAAAGTTTCAGCTCTATCTTCTTTTTCAGAATACTTCGCATATGGAGTCACAAAATATGCTCCGTTCTGTCCTTTATATATATATTCTGATGTAATTGTATCTATAGACTCGGTATACCTAAATCCCGCTGGATTATATTTATCCCAGTCCATATATGCCATTTTTTCATCTGTTTCTAGTTTTATATAATAATCTAATATATGATAATATTCATGATGTAATGCCCTTTTAACGTTTAAAGTGTTACTTACATATATCTTCATTTGTCCAATAGAATTTCTATTAGCTAACGCCTCTATATTTGTCTTAAAATGGTCTACCAGATATATTGAAATCTCATAACCTCTAGCTTCTATTTCTCTTATTAAGTCTTCTGGATATTCTGACATCATATTATTTAGCTCTTTTAACATTTCAAATATAACTATATCATCTGTTAACGCTATAGCATCAACACTTTTAAGTTCTGGCATATCTCCATAGTATATATCTACGTCATATTTGTCTTGTATACTACGAGCAATTCTTAAGTTATAACTTTCTAAATCTATACTCGTATCCACCTCAAGAGTATCTATTGTTTCAAGATTTAGTTTTCCCAATCTATTTTGAGTTACTAAATACAATCTAATTGTTCCTACTATAGTAACTATAGTAAAAAATATCATCAAGGAAACTGTTATAGTATATTCTTTTGGCATTTTCTTTTCTTTTGACATTATTTCCTCCTATAGTTCATTAGTTTATTTCCTCTATATCTAATCCGCCTTTAATATAATCCGCTGTTATATCGCCTATATGTTCCTTAGATATATTTAATGTATTTTCTCCAATTGTTATTATTATTTGCTCAGCTTTCTTCATATCTTGAAGTTCCTCTATACAACTTACTAATTCAGCATATAACTTGTCCGCATTTTGCTCATTAGCACTAACGAACTTAGCGTTGTATGTGATACTTAATATAACTGTATCTGAATTAATTCCAACATCTGTATATTTAAGCACATAATTAATAGTTGCATATTTTAAATATTCGTATTTTTGTTTAACATTCTGTACTGTTTTATCTATTTGCGAGTTTAACTCTTGCTGAGCCAGTTCTAATCTTGCGTCCTTATTTGCATCTTTAAATACCGTTTTTGTAACAGGTACAAAAGTAACTTCTGCTCCTTCTATTTGTACTTTGTGAACATATTTTCCTGGTACATCTCTTACATATTTTGTTTTCAATATATGGTAATCCTGAATACCATATGTACTGCTAATGTGGTCTTTTAAATTATTTCTTGAAGCAATATATGAAATTATATCTCCACTGTTTAAAGATACTATTGTCCACGATACAAATAGCATCACAATACTTGCTACTATATACACTATTTTTTGGCTGCGTTTTATATATTTTACCAGTCTATATTCTAATATAAACTCATAGATGCATTTGCCTGTAAATATTCCAAGTACAATTGTAATTAGTGCTATTAAAGTAGTAATTAAGCAAGCACCACTTACCCCACCATACATTATTGTTGAAGAAACAAAAACCGTAAATGATGCTATTATGCCCATAAGTACACCATCTATTTTTTTTACACTTCCAATCGTCCCTATTATATATAGCCAAGGTATAAAATTAACGTAGAAAGGTCCTGTAACTGTTAAATCTGCAATTACAAACATAATTAATACGAAAATTAGTGACCTTGTAAATATTGTTTTTCTCTCTATTTTAGTAAGATAAATTTCTGACATATTCTTACCTCTTTTCATAGCCTTATTATATATTAAAGGTCTCCGCTAGTCAATGTTTTTCACGATTTAACATTAGAAAAGAAAACGTTCATGCTATTCATAATTACTAAAATTCTAATTCTATTTCAAATATACCATTCAAGGCTTTAATCATATAATCTAATACTGTATTTTTTGTTATTTCTTGTTCTAAATATATGTTTTTGCTGTATAACAGTTCATCATCTAAATACAGCTCTATTTTTCCCAAATAGCTTCCTTTGTTTACCGGTGCATACAAATTTGGAACTATTGACTGTGATATATATATTCTCTCTAGTTCTCCCTCTTTCAAAGGTAACTTTTTGTTAAAATTAAACTTTCTAACATAGGAATATATATTCCCTTTGTATACCGGTACATCTATATACCAGTTTATGCTCTCGCTTATATCTGTCATTTTGTAATTTTCTATTCCATATTTTAAAAGTTCTTTCGTTTCACTAAATCTAATGTCTGTTGTAACTGCTCCAAGTACTACCGCTACAACCTTTAAATCGTCTTTTTTTGCAGTAGCAACTAAGCACCTATTAGCCCCGTTAGTAAACCCAGTTTTGCCGCCGTCACAATATTCATATGTAAAAAGTAATCTATTGGTATTCGAAAGATATTTAGACGTTTTACCCCAAGGTACAGTTAGACTTTCAGTCCCTATCATTTTAGATAAAGTCTCATTAGTTTTGGCATAACATGTTATTAATGCTAAATCATAAGCTGTGGAGTAATTTTTTTCTGTGTCTAATCCGTGAGGATTAGTGCAATATGTATCCTTTGCCCCTATTTCGTATGCCTTTTCATTCATCATTTTAGCAAAGTTTTCTACACTTCCACCTACATATTCCGCTATAGCAACCGCACAATCATTTCCACTTTTTAAAAGCATACCATACATAAGACTTTTCAGGCTCACTTCACTACCAGCAGTTAGCCCTACAGTAGAACCACCCGTACCCGCTGCTTTTTTAGATATTGCAACCCTGTCATTCAAATCTTTGTTTTCAATAGCAACAATAGCAGTAAGTATTTTTGTAGTACTTGCAATTTTTACTTTATTCCTGTGATTTTTAGAATACAGTACTCTTTTTGTGTCTTGTTCCATAAGTATAGCCGCTGTAGATGTGATTTTAGGCTGACTTTGTTCAGTTACTGCAAACACTAAATATTTAGATAAAACTACGCATAAACATAAACAAGTTAATATTTTTTTCAAGATTATCACCTAAAACATTATATTAATAATACATCTTTTCTATGATTTGCATCAAAAAGCTTTCTATGTTATACTTGTTGTAGATAAAATTAGAGGTAAATAAAGTGAAAAATAGATATTGTAAATTACAAGGTAGTAATAAAATATATTTAATAGAAAAACAAATAGGCAATGAAGTTGTACTCGTTTCAGATAATATTAAGGTAAGAACACTTAAAGATAATATTACCCTCCTTGAAAAAAATTTTGTTCCTCAAAAAAGAAATATTAAAGCGAATGTTAATATACACTCAGAAAACGTTCCAAACGAAATAATGTTGAGACATAAATTAAAAGATGAAGCTATAGCCGAACTAGATAAATATATTGACCAAGCACTTGTAGCTAGACTTGGTAGAATTAGAATTATACACGGTAGACACGGGGGTGTATTAAGAGAGGCTGTTCATGAATATTTAAAGAGTCATCCGTATGTCAAATCTTTTGAAATTGCAGGTTATGTCGAAGGCGGAATTGGTGTTACTGTAGCTATACTCGGAAAGAAGTCGTAGAAAATGAAGAGAACCCTAAAGCGTCTAGCTTTTGGGTTCTCTTCACTTTAGACAATATATCATCTATGTTTATAACTATATTATTTTTCCACTCTTTTTCTATACTTCTTTCATTTTTCAAAAAATTAATTATCCATTCTATTTTTTCTTCTTCACTTAATGTACTTAATTTATTAATTATTAATTCATTAAGTTGTTGTTGTGAAGTTATATTATATTCTTCTGCGTTATATTTTTGTGTTTTTTTCTTTTTACCTATTATGAGCATTATTAATTCTATATCATCTTTTTTTAATTCTTTTGAAAAAACATTTATATATGATTCTTTATAACTAGAATATAATTTGTCTATTTTTTCCTCTTTGCTAATTTTTTCTGTTTTTATATTTTCGTAAATTTGCATTAATTGAACATTATTCTCAAATTCATCTGCAATAACGCTTAAATTTATAAGTCCCTTTGTAACATTGGCAAAGTAGTGAATAAAATCACTACTTCTCATACTACTATATCTCCTTAAATCCTCAAATTTTCCTGTTTGCAAATAATGTTTTAAAGATTTGTTCCCTTTATAATGGGAGTTAAAAATTACTGCATCAGGTCCATCTTTGTCAAACCCATAAGAATATCTCCCCTCACTTCTTATATAGTCAGTTAATAGTTCGGATTGGAATATGGCATATCTCTGACTTTTTGTTGTATGTCCTAACAAGAAGTCCCAAAATAGGATTTTAAAATAATCCTCATTATATTTTTTTAGATACGTAATCTTTACATTGCGTTTCCTTCTTAATATCTTAATATATGTTTCCATTATTTCCGTTCTTTCTATCATAACTTCTATATATTTATCTTTTAGTTCTTCTTTAGTTTTCTTATGTTTTTCTGCTTGAGCACGTTTTCTTTTTTCCATTGCTTCTTGTTTTTTCTTTAACTTTTCTTCTTCAAGAGCCCTTTCTTCCATTATTCTTGCCATTTTTTCTGTATGCTCTTGTTCATCTTTCCTAATTTCATTATTATATTTAAGCCCTATTACACCTTCGAATATTACGTATATACACGCTATTAAAGTACAGCCAATAATAATCCCTAACATAATCTTTTCTCCTTGTAAAATATCATTTGTATTATACTATGTTTTTGCAAAAATTAAAAGTAACAGCCTTGATTTCTGTTACTTTATGCATATTTATCAATTTTCTTATTATTACTATTATATCCTTTGGAGAAATTTTTCCTTTTTACTATCTTTCTATTCCTAATATCTTATCTGCTCTTACAACATCTTGCTCACTTGCTTCAGGCACACCCTCTAAAGGATGTTTTTCTCCTATAAGTTCCCATTTTTCTTTTCCAAGCCAATGATAACCAAGCACTTCTACTTTTTCTACAGAGTTTAAAGTTTGTATAAATTCTTTAAGTTGCATTAAATGGTGTTCATTATCTGTATGCCCTGGAACAAGCACATGTCTAATCCACATAGGTATGTTATTTTCACTTAAATATTTTGCAAATTTTAGTATTTTTTCATTACTAACTCCAATTAAGTCTTTATGCGAATCGTCATCCATTTGTTTTAAATCTAGTAAAACCAAATCTGTGTACTCTAGCAAATCTTTAAGTTCGTCTATATCTATAAAGCCGGCCGTGTCTAGCGCAGTATGGATGTTATTCTCTTTCAACCTCTTAAACAGTTCTATTACAAAGTCTAGTTGTATAAGAGGCTCACCGCCACTTACTGTTACTCCGCCATTTTCAGCTATATATTCCTTGTAATTTAATATCTTTTCTATAACTTCATCTACAGTATATACTTCGCCTAAATTTATATCTCTCGTATCTCTATTATGGCAATATTTACATCTTAATGGGCATCCTTGTAAAAATATTACAAATCTTACTCCTGGTCCATCAACTGTACTAAAGCTTTCAAAAGAATGTACTCTTCCTGTTATATTATGTGTACTTTCCATATTTCTCCTTTACATTTTCTCGTGTATTGTTCTATTTATAACATCAAGCTGTTGCTCACGTGTTAGTTTTACAAAGTTTACTGCATATCCAGAAACTCTTATTGTAAGTTGAGGATATTTTTCTGGATGATTCATTGCGTCTATTAAAAGTTCTCTATTAAATACATTTACATTTATATGATGTCCCATTTTAGCAAAATAGCCATCAAGCATTGTAACTAAGTTTTCTATTCTAGTATCTTCAGTATCACCAAGCGTTGCTGGTGTTATTGAGAATGTATATGAAATTCCGTCTTCTGAATGTTCATATGGAAGTTTTGCAACTGAGTTCATTACTGCTAGTGCACCATTTGAATCTCTTCCATGCATTGGATTTGCACCTGGGCCAAATGGTTCCCCAGCTTTTCTTCCATCCGGAGTATCTCCAGTATTTTTACCATAAACAACATTTGATGTTATTGTTAAAACTGACATAGTAGGTTTAGAGTCTCTATATGTTTTTTGCTTTCTTATCTTTTTCATAAAGCGTTTTAAAACATCTACCGCTATTGAATCTACTCTATCGTCATCATTTCCGTATTTAGGGAAATCGCCTTCTATTTCATAGCTTACAGCAAGCCCTGATTCGTTTCTTATTGGTTTTACCTTTGCATACTTTATAGCTGAAAGCGAATCTGCAACCACAGAAAGTCCAGCTATACCTGTCGCCATTGTTCTTAAAATAGTTTCATCATGCAGTGCCATTTCTATTTTTTCATATGAGTATTTATCATGCATATAGTGGATTGCATTTAACGCCTTCACATAGACATTGGCCACATATTCCATCATGTTATCTAGTTTGTACATTACTTCTTCATAGTCTAAATACTCTGATGTTATAGCTTCATATTTTGGTGCTATTTGTTTGCCTGTGATTTCATCACGTCCACCATTTATTGCATAAAGGAGTGTTTTGGCAAGATTACATCTAGCTCCAAAAAATTGCATTTGCTTACCGATTCTCATTGCTGATACACAACAAGCAATTCCATAATCATCTCCCCAATAAGGACGCATTAAGTCGTCATTTTCATATTGTATTGATGATGTTTCAATAGACATTTGGGCTGTATAGTTCTTAAATCCTTGAGGTAGGTTTTTAGACCACAATACTGTTAAGTTTGGTTCTGGCGCCGGTCCTAAATTAGTTAATGTATGGAGTATTCTAAATGAACTCTTTGTAACTAGAGTTCTACCATCTCCACCCATACCACCAATACTTTCAGTTACCCAAACAGGGTCACCACTAAATAGCTCGTTATATTCTAGTGTTCTTAAAAATCTTACAAGTCTTAATTTCATAACTAAATGGTCAACTAATTCTTGTACTTCAGATTCTGTAATACTACCTTCTTTTAAGTCTCTTTCAAAATATATGTCCAAGAATGTACTTATTCTTCCTATGCTCATTGCAGCTCCATTTTGGTCTTTTACCGCTGCAAGATAGCCAAAGTATAGCCATTGAACAGCTTCTTTAGAGTTTATTGCCGGATTAGATATGTCTAACCCATATTTTGCAGCCATTTCCTTTAGTTCGCCTAAAGCTACTATTTGGTCATATATTTCTTCTCTATCTCTTATAACTGTTTCATCAAAATCTTTTCTATCTAATAACTCTAGCGCTTTTTTCTTCTCATTAATTAATGTATCTACTCCATAAAGAGCTACTCTTCTATAGTCTCCAATAATTCTTCCGCGTCCATAACCATCTGGAAGACCTGTAATTAAGTGAGAACGTCTTGCTTCTCTAATGTCTGGTGTATATACGCTAAACACACCATCATTGTGTGTTCTTCTAATTGTGTGGAATATTTCAGATACTTTAGGGTCTACTTGTTTATCATAAGCTTCGCAAGATTTTTCTACTATTCTTATTCCACCAAAAGGCATAATTGCTCTTTTTAGAGGCTTGTCCGTTTGAAGCCCTACTATTTTTTCTAATTTCTTATCTATATATCCAGCGTCATGTGAAGTTATTGTAGATATTGTTTTAACATCTACGTCTAACACTCCACCGTTATCTTTTTCTTTTTTATATAATTTTAAAACTTTATCCCAAAGCTTTTTTGTACTCTCCGTTGGCCCTTGTAAAAATTCATCAGTTCCTTCATATGGTGTATAGTTTAATTGAATAAAGTTTCTTACATCAATTTCTTCTTGCCATTTACCTTTATTAAAATTTTTCCATGCATCAAAGTTCATTATATATTTCATCCTTTCGTATACACTGTGATTATATCATTAGTATTTTATTTTTTAAATAGATTTTTACAAATTATTTTTATTTATTCAAAATTCATATTATGTCACCTCAATTTGTTTAATTTTTTATTAATTTATGTTATAATAGTTTTAGGTGATCATATGGATTTTAAAGTATATGACGATATTGATTTAAATCTATTTAAAGTTTTTTTGGCCGTAGCCGAAACCGGAAATATATCTAATGCAGCCAAAGCATTGTACGTTACTCAACCGGCTATCAGCCGTAACATTAAAGAATTAGAAAACAACTTAAAAGTAAAACTATTTATTAGAAAAGCTAAGGGCGTGCAACTTACTCAAGCTGGCCAACAATTATTATTTTATATTAAGACTGCATTTAATAATATCTATACTGGGAAAAAAATAATTAGTAGCACTACTAATTTGGAATACGGTGAAATTAGAATTGGTGTACCTTCGCATATAGGTTCAGCTATACTTACTGACTGTATAACTAAATTTAATGAACTGTACCCTAATATAACTTTTTCAATTATTAGTAAAAGCTCTCATGATATGATGGAAATGCTTGATACTAAACAATTAGATTTGGTTATAGACAGTTTCCCTATTGTTGGAAACAAATACGAAATAGATACTCACAACTTGTTTGAGCTTACTAACTGTTTCATAGCTAGCAAGAAGTTTGAAGATATACTTTTAGAAGCGCCTATTCCCATAGAAAGACTTAAAGACTTTCCTTTACTTCTTCCTACTGAAAACAGTGCCACTCGTATTGCTTTAGAAGAACAATTAAATTATAACAGTGAGAATTTTAAACCTATAATGTCTATATACTCTTCAGAATTATTATTACAATTTGTAAAAAACGGTATTGGAATTGGCTATTGTCCAAGAAATATAGCAATGAACATGTTAAAAAGCGGTGAGATTATTGAAGTGTTTACTGAAATACAATGTCCTACAACACAAGTATGTCTTGTCTATCCTCCACGCTATTTAACACCTGCATCTTCATGTTTTATTAATATGTTAAAACAAACAACAAATGCCGAAATAAAAAAACGTGCGATTAATATATTAGACTCAAAAACGCAAAAACTTTTAACCCCTGAAAACTTAGAGTTTATATTTAATGTTGCATCAACAAATTTCGGAATAAGAGATGTCCATTTTAATTATACCTCTTTTAGCAATAATAAAGATTTGGCTTATTTCAAAAAACTTTATCATGCTAAAGCAAATATTACTCTTAATCTTTTATTGAAAGATTTAGGTAAAAATTTAGAAAAGCTTTGTAATTATTGTCAAACAATAGTGCTTAAAGGAATTTTAGAAGATATTAACATAATTAACAAAAATATTTTTTATAATAATATTAATATAAACGAAATAGTAGAAAGCCATCCTAATACAAATTTTATTTTAGCGGTAAATATAACAGATTCACATAACACACCTATTAAATCTGTTAAAAATCTTATCCTTGCAAGTATGACGAGTAGATTGATACTACAATTTAACGAACCATTCGTAGATACATATGATTCAAGATACACTCTTCGTTTCATCGAGCGTCCACTTAAACAAATAGGATTTGTACAGTCTTCTCAAAACGTTAATAAACGTTCCTTTACTTATTTAGGAAATAGCGTCATAATTCGCAGAAATTTCTGTGCTGTAACTAGTTCTAAATTTAATCCAGATAAATACTGCAGTAGGTTTAGCTCTATAGGATTAAGAATGGACGGAAAAATAAAGTTATGCCGTTTCAAGGAAAATACGATAGATATTTTAAAAGATGTTCAAGATGAAGACTACAACGGTATTAAAACATCACTTAAAGAAGCGCTTAACAGGCTTGGAAAAGAATGCAAGTATAAAAATATGGCTGAAAAAAATCTTCAATAAAATGAAGATTTTTTATTTTTATATTCTTCGTTTAAACATTAATTTTATATTTTCACATCAAATACAAGGCCTAATGGCAATTTATATTCAGATACTTTTTGTTTTTTATCAAAATCACTATATGCTATACCATCATCATTTACAACAAATTCTGTTCCTAGTGAAATTTTGGTTGTATCAGGCACTCCACTTACAAAATAAACTGAAAAGTCTGATTTTGTTTTTAAGCTACACCATGTTATATTTGTAGTATCTCTACCTTCTATATATGTATATTTCCCATCTTGTATTGTCTTATTAATATATTCCATAAAAGTCGCTTTATCTTCCCAATATGCATTTTTTCTAAATCTTATGCCAGAAAAACCTATTTCTTCTGCCCAGCTAATCATATTGTCTCTAAATATTTCAAATTCATTATCTTGTTTATATATTATAGCAACAGCACTTGGAATTATATCATTATCTATAAGTTTTAAAACTATTTCCTTGTATTCATCATCTGTAAATGTTTTTACACCAAATATTTTATCTCTTTTTTCTTTATCATAATGATGTATTGAAACATTAACGTAGTCCACAACACCTCTTAAAGCCGGGGTGACCTCTTTTAGCCTAAATCCATTAGAAGTAAGTGTTACTTTATCTAAACGTTCTAACAAGTAAAAATTTCTTAATTTGTTTAATACTTTTATTAAATATTTACTGTCTAAAGTTGGTTCTCCACCGGTTATATCTAGTGATACTTTTCTATGTGGTTCTATTCTTAATATTATTTCTTCTAACGAATCCAAAAAATTATTTAAGAATTTTTCTTGAAGTTCATTTTTATTACTACACTTATAGCCATCCCCATAGCAAAAGAAACATTTTGCATTACAACCACCTGGAATTACCAGCTTAATACTTATAGTATCTTTAAAGTCTTCTCTATAAATATATTTACTTAATGTATCTAACATATACTTTGCTTTATCACTTACACGTTTATCTTTATCGAAAGCAAATTTTTGTATGACGCTTACCGGTAATGCATAATTATTATTTATTGCTGTATACCTTACTTTCCAACTTGAATCATTTAATACATTGCTTGCTAATTCTTTATGTTTTTTTACTACACTTATTCTTTTATCTATAGATTCTGTTTTTAGTAATTCTTCTAGATATTTTTGGTTTTCTCTTATATTCAGTTTTTCTCCCATATTATGCACCTCCACTTTATAATTAAACAAATTATATATTAGTTATTATTTTTATTATCCTATCCATTACTTCTTTATTGCCTATACTTAATCTTATATGATTTTCACCTTTATACATAAATGTTTTTGCAATTATATTTTCTTTTGTTAATGCTCTAGTAATTAGTTCATTTTCATCCTTTATAACGACAAAATTTGTTTCAGATGATATGTATGATATGTTTGCACCCCTCAAGCATTTATATAAGCGTTCTTTTTGCTCTATATTCTTGGCCTTACATTCTTTTATAAACTCTTGGTCTAATATTGCGTTTTCAGCTGCTATTTGAGAAAGTTTAGATATGTTAAATGTAAGACGGACTTTATTCAAATTATCTATTAAAGTTTTGTTTCCTATAAGATAACCAACTCTCATCGCCGCAAGACCATATGCCTTAGAAAAAGTCCTTAATATGCATACATTTTCATTGTCTTTTATTTTATCCATAACATTTGGGAAATCTTTATCATCAACGTACTCATAGTACGCCTCATCAAAAACTATTAATATGTCTTTTCTTATATTTTGAATTAGCCTATTTGCTTCATCCTCAGTAATAATAGTTCCTATTGGATTGTTAGGATTTGTAATATATATTATTTTTGTATTTTCAGTAACTGCATCAATTATTCCATCTATATCAAATTTATCTTGCTTTAGCGGCACTTCTGTAAATTTTGCATTCTCTACTACTGTTTCTACAAAGTAATACGGATATGTAGGAACACATGTTATTACTTCATCGTTTTTGTCGCTCAATATACTTCTAGATAATATTTGAAGTATCTCACCAGAACCATTTCCTATTATTACATTATTAGGATTTATACTATAAAAGTTAGCTATTCTTGCTCTTAAACTTGTAGAATTATCATCCGGATACTCATATAACTTAATACTGTTTATTAATGCCTCTTTAACTCTATCTGAACATCCATAAGAATTTTCATTTAAACACAACATATTCTTATTCTTTCTAAATTCATCTGTTGGCAGATTATGATAACTTAATTTCCCTACTACATCTTTCAACGTCTTTCCCTCCTATCTTGTATAATACTCCTCTTTAATTTCAGATAGCTTTATACCACTTTCTATATCTTTTATAAAATCTGGTCTATGTCTGTTGTATATTGGTGGATTTTCTAAGCAAATATTATTTCTACTTATATCTTCGTATTCCACTTTACTTGTTATAATATTGTTTTTTATATTTTCAAATAACTCTTTTCCTTTGCCTGTGTTTATAATTACAGCCGATACTCCTTTATCATCATCGAAGTCACTAACTACCTTATCTACTCCCCAAAAGTCGGCAAGCGTTATATCCGACATTCTATTTTTACCTTTGTATTTGCACTTGTAGCAAGACTCTCTTAAACACAAGTTTTTTAAGAATGTTTTCATAAAGTTATCGTTACTCAAATCTTTAGCATAATCTCCTTGTTTAGCCTTAATGGATAAACTAAATTTTTTCCATCCACTTATTTTATCTCTAAAATTTATGTTTGTTATATTATACAGTTCTGCTTCTTGCTTTACTTCCTGGATATGTTTATCTAGTATCTTTTTAGAACCAACTCCGTGACATACAAAATCTTGTAAATAAAGATTTTTATACTCCTTTCCTAAATACACCTTAAGAGCTACTATTTGACATGGAGTTCCTGTAAATAATACTATCTTTTCTTGTTCTAAATCTTGCTTTACATCTTTATACGCGTCTTTTACATCACTTTGCACATATTTAGAACCCATAAGCTTACTTATTTCTTCTATAGTATCTATTCTTTTATGTACAACATTTAATGTACTATCTAATGCTGCTCCGTAAACTGTTCCACCTTTAGATATTGTATGTTTTGCAAACTCATAAAACATACCACCAGATGAGCTTTTTAAGCGTACACTTTCATCTTTGTTTTTAGTAGCATAACACTCGTTAATTAGATTTGGATTTTTATCATTCTGTAGTATTGGGCATTTGTTTTTACATGCTCCACAAATTACACATTTTTCTTCATCAATCTCAACATAAGCAAATCCCAATTCATCTTGTATAAGCTTTATAGCTCCAAATTTACATACATTATAACAATTACTGCACCCTATACATTCTTCCTTTAAACATATCCTTTTCATATTTACTCCCATAAATTCAATGATTGTTTTAAATACTCTATTGATTTTTCTTTCATTCTTTCAATATTTTTGTTTATACTTTCATAATCAACATTAAATATTTCTTTTGTTTTTAAAATATCGTAATTCCTATTTGGTAATTCCAATATATTTTTTAATGACTCAAATCTTGAGTTCATATTTTCCATATTGCTTTTTCTTTCAAATAACACGTATGGCTTGTTAAAGATAATACTAAAAGCTGTTCCATGAAACGAATCTGTACAAACAAGTTTTGCATTTTTTATTAAATATATAAATTCTGCTGGGTCCGTAGAAAACTTATCCATATTACTCATATCCATGATATTAAAAACTTCTAAGTTATTCTCTTCAGCCACTTTATTTATATATTCTTTATACTCATTTTCTACATTACCTAAAAAATATGTACATATATATTCTTTAGTTGGTACATATTTAGTCTTAACCGCAATTTGTTCCCATTCACTTTTTGAAAGTAACATTGTTGGGTCAAGTACAACTTCTGCCTCTCTTCCTGTAATATCTTTTATTATTTTTGCGCCTTGTTGTTCTCTACAAGACAACATATGCATGTTTCTTAAATATTCTTTAAATTCTTCAACTTTTTCCGCTGGAACATTGCTTACTCCGAAACTTGGAGCATATGCGATTCTTTTTATCTTTGGTGCAAATGCTGCAAAATTCGTTCCCGTATTTCCACTAAAATATGGATTCCATATTTGGTCACTTCCGCATATAAAATAATCGTATGAATTAGCCAAATTCTTTGGTACATAATAACTTTTTACAGTCTCACCCATTTTTATGTATTTATTATTGAATACTTTAAATCTTTGTAACTTTAGTTCAAACGTTTTATTTTTCTTATTTAATACAAAATATCTCTTAATCTTCTTTTTTAATGTATCTTCTTCATAAATATTTTCAAATGTTGTAGCATCTATTCCAAGATTATTTAGCACTTTTTGAAGAGCATAATTTTGAAGTCTATTTCCGTAGTTTACTCCAATTGTAATAGTTATAATGCCAGCTTTAAGCTTTATACTATCTTTAATCTCTTTTATTTTAGATATAAATGGTTCTGTGTTACCAGCAAAAAGATTTAAATCACGGATGTGCTTAATGTATGTTTTTTCTCCTAGTTTTTCATATAAAATATCACTTAAAAACATACATGTGCTTTCTTCTACTGGTTTTTCTTTTAATATGTTAAAACAAAACACACTTAAATTTGTAAATTTTTCTTTTAATTCATTAATAGGCTCTTCATATCCTATTAGAAAATATATATTAATTTTCACATTTGGATTTTTACTATACAAATCTTTAAGTATAGTCTTCATAGTTGTTCCAGATACTATAATATCTTCCACAATATTCACATTGTTTAATTTATATATTTTTTCATCAACCTCTAACTTGCACTCATTTGCAAATCCGGATTTAGCTATAGACCTTTTAGAGATTATTTTATATTTTCTTTTACCCTTTTTCAAAAATAAATTTGGTCTAGTTCCTATTGTTACAATGTTTTTTAAACCGTTTACTACTTTTACATACTCACCTTCTATATCGTCTAACACCTGGATTTTATCTTTTAACATAGTTTGTATATCCTGTAGTTTCTCTTTAATAACAACTTGCTCTATATTCTTTTTTAGAAGTGGTAAGTCATTCCAAATATATACTTTATTTATCATAAGAAAGGTCTCCATTTTTCACTTATTTCTTGTGCCATATACCAATCTTCATCACCATATATTTTAGGCGTATGAAGATGAAGTAATGTCATTGTACCCTCTGTACATAAAAAGGAATGCATTGTGTTTTCTTCAAACATTACTAAACTTCCGCGTTCAACCGGATATACTTCATCTCCTACTTGAGCATAACCTTTTCCTGCTATTACAAAAGAAAGTTGTTTATGCTCTTTGTGATATACTAAAGGTTTCATTGAATTTGCATCTAAAGTTTGTTCTTCTGCATCTGATTGCCTTAAAACGGTTTCTAAAACTCTAGTCTCTACTTCATTTAATTTTTGCATACTTACCACCTACTTTTCAATTAATCCACATATGTTTATGCATTGGCCATTTATACTTGGCATATTTATTAAAAACTCTACTAGGCTTGCTACTTCTTCTGTTGTTATAAGTTGGTCTCTTCCCATAGCCTTAAGCATATTTTTTTGATACTGTTCTGGTTCTAAATCTAATAGTTTAGATATTTCTTGTCTTCCATTTACAGCCATATTTGTATCCACTCCACCCGGACAAATTGTGTTTACCGTTATGTTATATCCTTTAAAATAATCCGCTGAACTTCTTGTGAAGTTTATAAGGCCGGCTTTTGTTGCACTATATGTAAACAAATATGGCGTACCGCTTAATCCAGATATTGAAGATATGTTTATAATTCTACCAAAGTTATTGTCTTTCATATTTTTAGCTACTATAGACGTTAACTTCATTGGAGTTATTAAATTAAGTACCGATTCATCTACCATCTCCTCTACATCTAAAGCTTCTAAATCCCTTACTTTACCAGCACCGGCATTGTTAATTAATATATCACATTTAAAGTCTCTAATTGTTTGTTCTAACTCTTTCAATTCTTCTGTTTTAGATAAATCTACATTAATCCACTTAACATTCGGAAGCTCTATTTTACCCGTATTTCTTGCAAGCACTAAAATGTTATTGTCTTTAGCTATTTTTGTAAGTATTGCTTCTCCTATACCAGAAGATGCTCCTGTAATTAATATGTTCACTCTAATCCCTCCTTAAAGCCTTAGGACAGTCCTTACACTCTACCATTACTTCTATAACTTTCACGCCTGTTACATTTTTCATGTCATCAAATATTTCTTTAAATTCTTCAAATGAATATGCACATTTAGCATTAGCACCTAATGCTTCAGCTATTTTGGTGAAGTTTGATTCTTTAAATATAGTAGATATAACTTTGCCGTCTGTCATTTCTTGGTACACTCTTGCTCTACCAAGGCTTGAATTGTTTACTATAATAAATGTCATATCTAAGTTTTGAGATATAGCCTCAGATATTTCCATACCTGACATCATGAAAGAACCATCTCCGGTTATACATATAACATTTTTATTAGAATTTGCAATTTTAAATCCAATTGCTGCCCCTATAGCATGCCCCATTGAAGCCAGCCCTGCGTTTGTAAATACTCCAAGTCTCTCTTTTGGATAACACCAATACAAAGTATCTAACCAATGATTTCCTGCATCTGGTATAAACAATGTATTATTCTCTGTATTTTGATACATATAATGTGCTACTTTTGAAAATATGTTGTCATCTTGTTTTGGGGTTTCTCTATCTATTTTAAAGTCTATCTCATTTTCTTTTTTAGCTATCTCTTGGTCTAACAATTGTGATAGAAATTCTCTCACATCCATATTTACATTAAATGTAGCATTTCTGTAATTTGTAAATTGTTTTTTGTCTATATCTACTCTAACAACTTTTGCATCTTTAAATAAAATATCAAAATCCTTGCATGAATTTGTAGATAAACTACTTCCTAGTGCTATTAGTAAATCAGCGTTATATTCTTTCAAAAATTCACACAACTCTTTTTTTATTACATTTCCTGTAACTCCAAGATATAACGGATTTGATATGCTACATGCGGATAAACCTTTTATGCTAGATATAACTGGGATGTTATATTTTAAAGATACTTCATTCATTATGTCTGTAACATTTGCTAAAAAGCATCCATTTCCAACAAACATTATTGGCCTTTGAGCATCTTTTATAGCCGTTATTACTTCATTATCTAAATTTTTCTGTATGTTATTTTCTATTATATTTATTTGAGGTATTAACTCTGATTCCATATTTGGAATATCCATTGGCATTGAAATATGTACTACACCTTTTCTACCGGACATCGCTATAGAGTATGCTTCGCCTAAAGCTTCAACTGCTTCATCTGCCGTTTGTGGTAAAAATGTTGCTTTTGTAATACTTTTCAGTAAATCTTCTGGCATAAAACCACGGTCAGACTTATCACTATTTTGGAATCCACCTTTATTGTTTAACGTTGTTGGAACATATCCAGAAATTACAATAAGAGGAATTGAATCTTGATGTGCACAAGCTATACCTGTTATTGCATTTGTAAGCCCTGGTCCTATTGTTGTAAGCACTACTCCTGGTTTATTGTTATTTCTTGCCCATCCATCTGCCATAAATGTTGCTCCATTTTCGTGTCTAGAAAGTACTATTTTTATCTCTTCACCAAATTCTTGCCATATTGGCATAATGTATGAACCTGGCAGACCAAATATTTCTTTGTATTTTAAATCTTTAAAAAAGTTATAATATATTTTACTTACTTTCATTTTGTCCCTCCTTTAATACTTTGTTATATACATTTTCATAGTTCGTTATAAACGACTCATAATGTTTGTAATTAATTTCGTTATAACAATTACTCATTCTAGTTTTTAATAATTCTTTATTTCCATATTGCTCAAACTCTTCTGTTAGCTTTTCTACTGTTACATTTTCTATTAAACTTCCTGTAATATTCGCTTTAATTAATCTTTTTGTTGCTTCTACTTTACTTGCTATTACTGGCATACAGTAGTTATAAGCTTCAAGTATTACTAGTCCAAATGTTTCAAGCTCTGTTGTTGGAAATATTAATACATCACATGCTTTAAACATTTCATCTTTTTTATCTCCGATTAAATACCCATGATATTTAATTCTACTGTCTCGGTTAGCATATTCTTTTACAAGTCCCGCTAGTGGCCCATCTCCTGCAATGTGTAAAACAAGATTTGGATTGGTAGTCTTAGTAAAACTTTCAAGTGCCATTTCTATTCCTTTAAACGGCATTAATCTAGATATTATTAAAAAGTTAATTTGAGAACTTTCATCTAGTTTTTTAAGTTTTGCTTCTAATATTTCTTTTCTTTTGCTATCTTCCATCATAGGAAGTGAATTTAGTATCTCTTCACCACTAACACCTTCATAATATCTTTCCTTTTGATAAATATCTATTGTAGTCTGAAGCGGTGCTGTTATGTATTCTACTTTACGTGTAAGGCGCCTATGTTTATTTCTAATTAGTTCTACATACCACTGTGGTTTTGTCTCAAGCATTTTTTCCATTTTATCCATTGGATCAAAATTCCAAAGTGAAAAGTATTCGTGCAATGTACTTACTACGGGGATATTCAACTCCTGTACTACTTCAAGTACACTCATGCTTAACGTTCTTGCCATATGTAGACTTACAATGTCTGGATTAATTTTAGTTATTATTTCTTTCATCTCTTTTTTATTAAATGGATTATACATTTGAAGTAATCTGTTTAATTTATACTTAAATCTACTATTTTTAGAATTTGGTATTTCTTTTGGTTTTAGTCTATATACGGTAACACCATTTATTACCTCTTCACAAGTCTTGTTTGATTGACATAGTACAAAAACTTCATGACCCCTTTTAACCAAACCTTCAGATAAAGCCTGAGTTATTACTTCTACACCTCCACAACATTCTGGATAATATCCACTAGGTATCATTAATATTTTCACTTTATACACCACCTTTTGTTATAACCTGGATAATACTTTTGGCATTATCCCAAGGTATATTATTATATTTTAATTTTTTATTTTGTATATTGTCACACACAAAATATGCATTATCTGCTATATCCAACATTGAGTAATCATTTTCATCATTACCAAAACATGTAACACTGTCATATGATGTTAAACTTTTTAAATATTCTAAAGCTTTACCTTTTGTTGCGTTCATACTTGTTATTTGTAAAAAGTCTTTATCTTTTCTAATTAGTACTCCTTCTAGGGTATAATCTTTAGTTATATCTCCAAAAGCATATATGCCAATTACATTTTTTAGTTCTATACTTTCAAAATTTTCTACATATTCTACTTGTATATTTTTAATGTGTTTTAATGCTACATCATTTAGATATTGTTTATTACAATACATTTTTTCAGCATTATCTTTTATACGAATTACTACAGGACATAAGTTTTGTTCTACTACATAGGCTATTGCATCTAATATGTTTTCTTTTTTCATTTGAGCTGTATATATAACCTCACCTTGTTCGTTATATATAGCAGAACCATTTCTACAAATTATTTTTATATCCTTCTCTAGTCCTTTTATTCTATTTTTAATACTCAAATAGTTTCTTGCGGAAGATATAACTATCTCTTTGCTTTCACATACAAAAGCGTCATTTAACAAATCTACTGTATTTGAGGTTAAGTTTTTACCATCTTCTGCAAGAGTTCCATCCAAGTCACATACATATAATTTTTTATTCATCATTTATACCTCCCATAAATATATTACCACCATTTATGGTATAAGTAAAATGCCAATTTTTTATGGACGTATAAATGTAATTTATATCTCTAATTTATAAAAGAAAAAACGCTAAACTTAATTAGCGTTTCTATTATTAATATTTACTTCCTTTTTATTTTATAGCTTCCACTTTTCCCTATTACATATAACATACTTTGCAAGAGGTATGTCAGCCGCTGCTAAATCATAATCTAGCAACTTATTTAACTCTACCCAGTCATATTCCAAATGGTCATGTAAAGTTATTTTTCCTGTTATATAACTACACAAATACAGCCTTAAATCTATACTTCTGTTCGGATAGTCACACTCGTTATTTATTAAAAACTCTTTAGCTTTAATAACAAGTTCAAACTCTTCCTTAATCTCTCTTTCTATTGCTTGTTCTTCTGTCTCTCCGTCTTCTACTTTACCACCTGGGAATTCCCATTTACTTATTACTTCTTTATTTCCCGTTGCTCTTTTTGCTATTAATACCTTACCATCTTTCTCAATTAACGCTGCTACAACTTTTAGCATAATTTCTCCTACTTTCATTCTTGTATTGTATATTGAGTATTATATCACAGAGAAATATAAAAGGAAATAATAATGTGTTTTATATGTATATATAATACTTTATGTATTTTTTGTATAAAACTATAAATAATATACTTGAGGAGTGATTATTATGAAAAAAGAAAATAACGAATTAATATTACATATTTACCAAGATGCTGAAATGTCTTGTTATACACTTGAAAAGCTTTTATCTGATTTAAAGGAAAAGGATAACAAAATTACAAAATATGTAGAAGATATTTTACATGAATACCAAGATTGGAAAAATAAATCTAAAAAGCTTCTTCAAAAAGAAAATGCCGAGGTTTCTGAAAATTCCTTTATGGCAAAATTTATGGCTGGCCAAGGTATAAAAAGCGAAGTAAATGAAGATAACAGCGACTCTGCTATTGCAGATATGTTAATTAAAGGAATATCTATGGGAAGTATAGATATGGAAAAGAAAATTAGTGCATACAAGGATGAAGTAAACAAAGAAGATTTAGACATGGCTAAAGATTTTCTGAAGTTCCAAGAAAGAGCTATTGAGAAATTGAAAGAGTATTTATAATTATATATGTAGTTATATTAGAAGCGGACTAAAATTTGAAGTCTGCTTAATTTTATAATAAATAATATATCTTAGTTTTAATTTTATAATTTATATTATTTTGCCGCTTACTTTTATACCATATTTTGTAATAAATGTAAATATTTTGAGTTTTTTGGTTGAATATGGTCTATAATTATACTATAATATCTACACAAGGAGGCTATAAATATGAACTACAACGATTTAAACAACTTAGACGAAAACAATAAATCTACTTTGCATTCTATGTTTGGTGGAATACTCAATAAAATTAAAAATATTTCATATAGAAAATCTGCAGCTTTAATAAAAGATTTTCCTACCATCTGCGAACTTAGCTACATATCTCATTTAAATTCAGAAAAAAGGAAACAATCAAATTCTAATGTACATCCTATTATTCCCACTCGTGGTGAAATATATAATGCATACATAACAGAAGGCGTTGGAAAGGAATTAGCTGGTAATCATTTAGTTGTTGTTATACAAAATGGTAATTCTAACATTTATTCAGATAAGGTTACTGTTGTTCCTATTGAGGGGGATGGCAATACAATAAAAAAAGCTTACCAAACAAAATTAACAAACATAGATTTAGAATCAGGTATACTAGATAAAGACCCTTCTAGAATTATATTTGCAGATATAATGTCTCTTGATAAAGCAAGACTTGGTAGAAAAATAGGGAAATTAACAGCTACTAAAATGCAACAACTGGACAAATTATTAAAAAAACATCTTTCACTAAGCTAAAAAGTCAAATAAAATTGCTAACAAAATATCGATAAAATAACTAACAAAATGTTTAAAAACTATTGACAACAATTGTAAATACTGGTAGAATATAATTACAAACGGTTAACTGTTATGTTAACTTATCAGTCTATTAATTTAGACTTTGGCTTGTATAAAGCTTTTCAAAACTACATGAGCAAATCATGTAGTTTTTCATTTTAATATTATTATTTTTTTTGCATATAATATTTTTATCAGTTCATTAATTTGAACTTTGGCATATATGCTTTACCTCACGCAGTTAAAAAAGCGTGAGGTTTCTCTTTAAACTTTTATTAATTCATATTCTTTAGTTCCAAAACCAATTTCATTAGCTACATCTATTATATGTGTTCCATGTCTTGAATTAATTCTTTCTAGTAAATGTTCTTTTCCAACATCTTCTGATGCTTTTACTAAATCTATACAAGCCTGATCTATTGCTATAGGGTCTGTTGATGCAAGAATACCTATATCTTTCATACAAGGATCTTCTGCCTTCGCACAACAATCACAATCTACTGACATATTACACATTATGTTTATATATACAATATTTCCTTTAAAGTATTCTACAACAGATGATGCACTTTCTGCCATTGCTTCTAAGAATTTATCTTGCAGTGCTACATTTTTCCATACTTCACTTGACTCTCTTGTTACACCGGCCGAATGTATCCACGCTTTACCAGATGCAGATGCACATCCTATAGAAAGTTGCTTTAATGCTCCTCCATATCCACCCATAGGATGTCCTTTAAAATGTGATACTACAAGCATAGAATCATAAGACTCAATATTCTTACCAACATAGTTTTTAGTTATAACCTTACCATTTGGAATAGCAAGTTCTAAATCTGGTCCTTCACTATCTAATATGTCTACATTAAAATATTTACTCCATTCATGCTCTTCCATAAGCTTAATATGTTTTTTTGTATTATTCCTTTGTCCTGGATATGCTGTGTTAGTTTCAACAACAGTTCCATTTACATAGTCAATTAGTTCTTTTAAAAATTCTGGTCTTAAATAATTCTGATTACCTTTTTCTCCAGAATGAACTTTTACCGCTACTTTTCCAGTAAGTTCTTTTCCTACAGCTTTATGCATTCCCACCAAACTTTCTGGTGTTAGTTTGTCTGTAAAGTATACTTTTGATTTATTCATTTGTTGCCCCTTTAATTATTATATTGCAATTATATCACAAGAAATAAAATATATGCAATATTTTTCATTATTATACCTTCGGGTTATGAGCTTAACTATTTTTCTATCTCCCCTCCCAATCAATAATACCACCAAATTCTACTAGGTTTGTGTAGCCAAGATTAGCAAGCTTTGTTGCAGCTTGTTTACTTCTATTTCCGCTTCTGCAGTAAATTAGAATTAGTTGGTCTTTTTTTGGTAGCTTAGTTATTACACTTTTATCTATCGTTTCATTTGGAATACATATTGCATTTGGTATATGTCCTTCGTTATATTCTTCTATAGTTCTTGCATCTAGGATTATATAATCTGTATTTTCATTCATTATCTCTTTTATTTTATCCATAGATACATATCTTATTGCTTGTTTATTTTCTTGATTTCTATCTTTCATACTTAACACTAATACCACTCCTATCAATATTACGCTTAACAATATTACACATATTACTTTTTTCATATATCTGTACCTCTTTATTATTGTGTTTTTATTGATTTTTGTTTTATTTTTCTTCCCTATACACGTGATTATACTTACCACTTGTTTTATTTGATTGTGGTGATTTATCTGAAAGCGTAATCTCTACATTAGAAACACCTTTGCTGTTTAAAAATTCTTGCAGCTTGTCCTTTGCTTTGTTAAAAGCTTGTTCTCTATCTTCAGCTACCAATCTTAACTCTAGTTTATCTTGTGCTTTTTGAACTAACTGGAATCTTTTAATTTCTTTTACTTCTTGTAGTATTTTATAAAAAGACATAGGTGCAATAAGTATTCCATTTTCAAATTCTAGAATATCGTCTGTACGTCCTTCTATTTCTAACCAACGTGTAGTTTTACCACATTTACATTTTTCATTATGAAGGATAACTCTATCTGTTAATTCATAACGTATAAATGGTTGAATATAATTTGAAAGATTTGTAATTAAAACTTTATCTGAAAGAGTACCATATGGTACAGGATTATTGTTTTTATCCACCGGTTCCACTATTACCCAATCTTCATTTATGTGTAAATGTTTTTCTTCACATTCACAAGCAATTTCTCCTGATTCAGTACACGAATAATGTGTTTGGACATAACAGTTAAATTTATTTACAAGCTTATTTCTAATCTCATCTGTTAAAAGTTCTCCACCTGTAATTACAACATTAGGTTTAACCCTAAGTTCATCATAATCTGCAAGTACAGCAAGATTTGATGGATAACCACTAAGCATTGCTGGATTAAATTCATTTAGCCTACGTATAATTTCTTGTTCTTTTTCATTTACATCAATTGTTATTTTATTTTTCTTTCTTGGCATTTGTAACTGTAAATATCTAGACATCCCACACGCTAAATAAAAGCCATAGTTTGCGAATACTCCTGCTGTTTTCTTTCCATTTTTCATAAATGCATCAAAATCTTGTTTTCTTGCAAACGTTCTAAAAGCTGCAACAGCAGATGCAACATCTATATTTTGTTTATCGTAAAGGATGATTGCAGGATTACCTGTAGAGCCTGATGTTTTAAATATTAAATATTTGTTATCTATCATTCGGCCTACGTTGTCTACATTTTTAGTGTATTCTTCTATCCTCTTCATATTAATATTCTTATCTGTAACCCAATCATCAAAATATTTCATCATATCTATTTTGTTTGTCACAGGTAAATCTCCTAACTTAAAGTTGTCCCCTATACCTTTATATAGTTCATTAAAATATGCGCTGTTTTTCCTTGCATATTTTAATATTTTCTTAAGCCTTTTTTCTTGAAGTTTTTTAAGCTCCTTTTCATCCATATTATTGGCTCTATATGTTCTTATCATTGCACTAATTAAACTCATATATCTACCTCTTTAATTTACTTTTTTCCTCAGCTTCCCTCATAGTCATCTATTCCATTTTCTATCACGTCGTATATTGATTGTATCGTATTCTGTAGTATCCGTCAATGTTTTTATTCCCATTGTAGTAGTTTTATTTTATGTTTGTTTATGCAAACATACATTTTTTAAATTTTCTTGACTTTTCCAAAAATTATGTTAATATATTCTTTGGAAGTTTTACTTCTAAATCCAATTATAATTATAGGAGGAAGCGTTATGGAAAGAAGCGGCAAAGTTGAAGGTACATCTTATCGGTACAATATCGATATCAGCTCAGCTGATGCGAACAAGGAAGGTACTCATGTAAACATTTTGAACTCCCACGGCAGCAGAGTTGGCCGACTAAAAGTATATAGCGGCGGCTCCGTTAGTTGGAGTTCCTATCCCAGTGAAATCAGCCACAATGATCAAGTTCGTATCGAAAACTTTTTCGAAAGGAACGCATACGCCGTCGTCCAGTTATACAACAGTTATCGGTAATTTTTTAAACCTGTGCGAATTAATTTCGCACAGGTTTTTCTTTTGGATATCTAACCAAATTATATAACATATACATTATATAGTTACACTTTATTTATTTTTCTCCTTCGACCTCTTATCGTTTATAATCTCCATTTCCTTTGGAGTTATTAATGTAACATTGTTTTCTTTAGCCCATTTAACACATCCTTTAAGAACAGTATTTAAGAATGGTCTTGGTACTTTTACAAGCATTGCACATGCATCATCTGTAAACTTAACTTCTGTATCTAGTCTTCCTGCAGCATATTTTACAGAATCTAATCCCACTCCTTTATTTTTAGGTATTGGCATAGCAATTGGTCTTTTAAATTTAGTATACCAGAAATTCTTAGAGTCTCTATAGCCATAATCTACAGGAACATTAGGGAAGCCTGCTGCACCTACTCCATTTATAATTGTGTTATAATATTTATCCTTCATCAAAATATTATCTATCTTAAGTATAAAGTGAGCGCCAAATTCTGATGTAATACCATTAAAGTTGTGATATGGTCCTTTGTATTCTTCTTGAATTGTGTCGTTTTCCGCCCCATCTAGTTCTTTAACCCAAGTACATTCAAATACTTGGTAGGCCTCTTTAACAATCCTAGGATATTGCTCATTTGGATTTTCACGTGCTCTTTTACCATCAACTAAAGTATATATACAATCTTTCATTTTCTCTTCTGGAGTTTCTCCAGGAAAGCCAAGTCTTACTGCTTCTTTAAAATACTTTTTATCGTCTGGTAAAAAGTTTAAAGCACATTTTCCGTTCTTTAATAAGTTTTTACACGTATTAGAACTATTTCTACATTCTAATACCATAGCATAATATCCTTTACCTGCTATATAATAAGGGAAACATAGTGAATATGACCCTATATTTGTAACTCCATTTTCATCTATTGTAGATACTTCTATTGTTGGCATTGGAAAAAAGCTCGATGTCTGATAAAAATTATCTACTATTCTCATATCTTTAAAACCGTCTAAATTTTCTATTTTTTTAACATCTGAATCCATGTATTTTCCTCCTACATTATATATTAATATATATCACAAAGAATAAAATTTAGCAACACTTGAATCCAATTTGACAAATCTCCTTTTCCCCTGTATACTTTAAGTATTATGAAATTAGAATACAAAGTAAATAAACAAACAAAATATACAAATATACGTCAAGTATTAATCAATGAATTTAACTTTTCTGACAGATTAATATTGCGACTTAAAAGAGCAAGTCAAATATATTTAAATGCTAATCCTACACATATACATCATGAACTAAATATAAATGACATGGTTTCTGTAGACATCTCTTTTGAAGAAGAAAGTGAAAATATTATACCTACAAAAATGGAGTTAAATATTTTATATGAAGATGATGGACTTCTTATTATAAACAAAGGGGCAAATACCCCTGTTCATCCTTCACTTAACCACTATGAAGATAGTTTGTCTAATGGAGTTAAGTACTATTTTGACTCAATAGGGCTTAAAAGGAAAATCCGCCCTATAAATCGTCTAGATAAAGATACATCTGGAATTGTGTTATTTGCTAAAAACGAATATATACAAGAGTGCTTAATAAAACAAATGAAAGCAAATATATTTGAAAAAGAATATCTTGCCTTAGTAGATGGCATTATAGCAAAAGACAAGCAAACCGTTATAGCTCCTATTACAAGGAAAGAATCGAGTATAATTGAAAGATGTATTCGAGACGATGGTGATTATGCTGAAACAGATATTGAACTAATACAAACTTATAAAAAATATTCACTAATAAAGTGTAATCTAAAAACTGGTCGTACTCATCAAATACGAGTACATACAAAACATATTGGCCATCCTATATTGGGAGATACACTGTATGGTTCAGCTTCTAAATTAATTAGCAGACAAGCATTACATGCGTACAAAGTAAAGTTTATTCACCCTGTAAGTAAACAACCTATACAAATTGAATGTGACTTGCCCAAAGATATGCTTGATTTATTATGTACTAATGCTTTTGAGCAATAAATAAGTATTTAAATAAAAATATTCATTAGAAGTTTAGCTTCTAATGAATATTTTTATTTCTCTTATCTTAAAATCTCGTGCTTAAAAAATCTTTCCTGGAACTCTACCAATGCTTCAATTGCATCGTTTGAATATTCTTTGCCATCAGGTACAACAACAAGTTTGTCGTCATTGTCATTTGTTCTGTGGATTACGGCAATACACGCGCCTTCAAATGTATCTACAGGTTCAAACACCCCAAGTACATATGCATCAAGTTCTTCACCATCTCCACTTACTGTCCCCGGAATATATCCATAATTTACAGGATATATAAATCCATGTTTAGGATGAGCACACCCCAACTTTCTGTCCATTACAACATTTACCATTCTTCCCAAGTATTCCAAATTATTCATATAAAATACCTCCAATTTAAATTCATGCATATATTATATCATATATTATCCATATTGTCATCTTCTATTTCTCTATCTTCTAAATCCTGGCTAAATCTTAATACATAACCATTGGGATCTTGTACTAAAAATTCTTTGCACCCCATTAGAACATTATTCTGTCTGTACCAATGCTCGTCCATTTCAATAAAGATTGTATAATTGTTTTCTTTTAATCTACTATATATTTCAGCTATATTTGTTACATCTATTTGAAAATTAATACCATTGCCTAAAGGATATTTTAGCTCTGCTACTTGCCACTTGTTATTTTCAAAGTCTATTTCTTGCACCATTAATTGAACTTTTCCCATTTGAAGAAAAGCAAACCTATCCTCTTCTCTTGTATATACTATTTCAAATCCTATAAGCTTTGTATAAAAATCCAAACTCTTTTCTAAGTCAAAAACATCTAGTTCAGGTATCATCTGATTCCACTCCATATTGTGCCTCCTACTTATAATGCTATTATACAGCACAGAGTGCTAAAAGTAAATATACCTTTAGCACCCTATAATAGTTAAAACTCTGTTACGTAATCTGCTTTTGTTCTTCCAGACACTTTTGCTTTAACAAGTCTTGCTTTTTCTTCAGACTCGCCAATACATTTCAAGTTTAAATATTCAAGAACAGTATCTGTGTTAATCCAATGACCAACTTTCCCGGTCTCAGGACACACCATTTTATACTTTGCTCCTTCTGGATCATTTTCAATCCAACCAAACATCTCATCCATATATTCTTCAAAATCTTCCACAATTCTATCCGGGCACTCGATTAAATCGTTGGATATATCGTATTTAAGTAATACTGTTTTCATAACACTCACTCCTAACTAATATAGTAATATTATATATTTTCTTGATATAAAAGTCAATTGTCTTAGTGTATTCTCAAGGGGAATTCTCCCCTTGAGAATTTTATATGTAAAATTTACAAATACCAGCAATGAGCTCCTGTATGCTTATAGCGATTCTTGCCAATATATTTGGTCACAGCATGATAATGAGGATAATAACCATCCTTTAGCTTTCCATGCTGCCCCCATTCAGCCGCTTTAATAGGACTTGCTGCTATACATGCCGCCAGCGCATAGTCTTTATCTTTCGCCCAAACATTCTTTCCGTTTTTGATTCTGGAAACAGCTTTCTTATCAGTAAGACCAATACCAGTAGCAAAGAGTGCTAAAAGTAAATATACCTTTAGCACTCTGTAATAGTTAAAACTCCGTTGCATAGTCTGCCTTTGTTCTTTTGGAAACATTAGCTTTAACAAGTCTCGCTTTTTCTTCAGACTCACCAATACATTTAGAGTTTAGATATTCAAGTACAGTATCTGTGTTAATCCAATGACCAACTTGATTAGTCACGGGAGATACCATTTTATACTTAGCACCGTCCGGATCGTTTTCGATCCATTTAAAAATTCCACCGATATTATTGTCAAAATCATCTACAATTCTATCAGGGCATTCGATTAAATCATTGTAAACATCATATTTGATTAATACTGTCTTCATATAACAATCACTCCTAACACAATATAGTGTTATTATATCTTGTTTTAACAAAAAAGTCAATTGTTACCATGTATTCCAAAGGGGATATTACTCCCCTTTGGAATTAAAGTTATTTACAAATACCAACAGTGAGCGCCTGTGTGCACATACTGACCGTTGCTTTTGTAATACTTCACAGCATGATAATGCGGATAGTAACCAGAAGATGTTTTACGATTGCCATGCCATCCCCATTCTACAGCGCCGATAGGACTTGCAGATCTGCAAGCAGATACAGCGTAGCTCTCATTCTTCGCCCAAACATGATTACCGCTCTTGATTCTAGCAACAGCTTTCGTCTTAGACAAACCAACCATTGTAGCAATGTACACATTACCAAACATATTATATGCCGGGAAGTAATTGTACTTGCTAGAGTTTCTCTTAATAGCATCTGCTGCTTCAGCTGCAAGATAACAAGTTGTTCCAGCAATCGTCACAACTAACGCCGCTTTAAACATACAGTAAACAAATGTATATACCAAATAGCCAGTACCTGCAATTGCAATTGCCATTTGAGGAGTGGGCGCTTCCGACGTGTTTACTTCGCCTTCAATAACCTCTCCATCTTTTTGGATACGCCAGGTTGCAACGCCATCAGCATTTACATCAGTGATTTCCAGAGGAAATGTTCCATCTTCATCTGTATAGTAAAAGTCGCCGGTTTCGCTGTTATACATCATTTCACAATTGTCCTGAGTGTAAAGATACGACACGGTTTTGTCATCTTTTACAACCTTGACACCGAGTTCTTCAGTAAGGAACTCCTGATAGTTGTTATCTTGCGCAAGCTTCTCTTCCTTGTTGGAAGGCTTCGAGCTAGTACAAGCCGTCAAAAACAGCATACAAGCAACCAGAAAAACACAAAGAAACCGCTTACCATAAACTGCAAACTTCATCATAATAGAACTCTCCTTTCATACAAATCAACTAATACGTACGTTACTTTTGCTAAGGATTGAGTTTACCGCAAAAATTAATTCTTCATTGGCATGTCCTCCTGTATTTATTTTATTAATTAAGCAGGCTATTATTCCTGTTACAATTGGCGTCAGGTATGAATTGCCCACATAATCTTTTCGTTTTTCCTCAATTCCAATGCTTTGTACTGAATAATCAGACTCAAAAATAACGCTTCTGTTTTTTTCATACAAATGTGGTACATTGGTTTTGCCTACGCAAATTACACCATCATACATCGAGGGATAATCAATTGTTTTACTTTCATTGCTTATAGAGGCAACTATAATTACGCCCTTATCTATCAGTTCACCAATGACACACTCAATATTTTCACTGTATATACCAAAAGACAAGCTCATATTTATTATATCTATAGAATTGTTTAAGCACCATTCCAACGCTTCATAAATAGACTGAGTTGAGGCATTTCCGTATTTGTTTATGGCCTTGAGAGAATATACTGATGCTTTGGGAGCTAATCCAAATTCCTCATTAGATATAATGTTAATAATAGGTACTCCATGGTCTATCCTATCAATAGCATAATCTTCTTCTGAAAAATTCAAAGTGAACTGGTCGTTTGCTAGTTTTTCGCTAGTTCCACTATCTATTACAGCAATTTTTACACCCTCACCATTGCCATAATCTTTTGCGAGAGTCTTTCTAACTTGTTCAACAAGATTCCATTCTGTTTTTTCGGCTGTACATCCGTACATACTAATTAATAACGAGAGAATAATTACAAACAACAATATTCTTTTCATTCATGGGTACCTCTCAATCATTATAATTATAATTGATTCAAAGTCCAAATTAGTATTATTTTACCATATTTTTTCAAAATGTCAACTAATTCTTGCTATTCTTTCATTGTTATTTACATAAAAAAACGTGTAACTTATTACATATATATAAATTGTACCTTTCTAAAAACTTTTGTTTATATATAAAAATCAAATGAATTATTGCATATATATTTTTTTATGGTATAATGTTGCTGTAACAAATTTAAGGAGGAATATATTATGAAAAAATCAACAATAGTAATAATAGCTGTAGCTGTTGTAGTTGTTGCTGTTCTTGCAGTAATGTTATTTACAAAAGGGCCTGCTTCTAACTTACCAGCTATAAATAGCGCCGAAGATTTAACAACACTTATAGATTCAATCTACGCTGGTGTAACAGATGAAATGCCTGGTGTTATGTCTCAACCAATAGATGTTACAGATAAGGATTCTGTAAACTATATGACAGGTTTAGAAAACGGTGATGAACTAGAATACCTTGTAGTTTCAGAACCAATGATGTCTTCTCAAGCATATTCATTAGTAGTTGCTAAAGTTAAATCTGGTGTAAATGCAAGTAAAGTTGCAGAAACTATGAAAACTAACATTAATACAAGAAAATGGATTTGTGTTACTGCTGAAAAACTATACGCAACAAATAGCGGCGACGTTGTTTTCTTAGTAATGACAAGAGCTGACCTTGCTCAGTCTGTATTTAACAGCTTCAAAACTCTAGCTGGAAATGTTGGACAAGTATTTGAAAGAACAGAACAAGAAGCTGAACTTCCAGCAGATATGTATTAATTTGAATTTATCGCCGAATAATAAAGTTATACGGCGATATTATTGTATAAGGAGAAAATTATGGTATTTTCAAGCATAGCTTTTTTATTTTACTTTTTGCCAATAGTAATTGGTATATATTACATAGTACCAAATAAAGCAAAGAATTTAGTACTCCTTTTAGCATCACTTTTCTTTTATTTCTATGGAGAACCGACATATGGAATAATAATGGTGCTTTCTATTGTGCTAACATACATATTTGGACTACTTATGGATAAGTATCCAACTCACAAGAAAACATTCTTAATACTTGCAATTGTTGTTGGTATTGGGATTTTAGTATACTTTAAATATTTCAACTTCCTAATGGACAATATTAACATGTTTATCGGCGGTAAAATAGACTTTATTTACGTTGCTTTACCTATAGGTATATCTTTCTATACCTTCCAGCTAGTAAGCTATATAATTGACGTATATCGCGGAGATGCAAAGGTGCAAAAAAGTTTACTTAAACTTGCAACGTACATTGCTCTTTTCCCTCAACTTATCGCCGGGCCAATTGTAAGGTACACAACTATTGAAGAGCAATTAGAGGACCGTAAACATAGTTTTTCTAAGTTTGCGCTTGGAGTTAGAAGATTTATAGTAGGGCTTGGTAAAAAAGTCTTAATTGCAAATATTTTAGGTGAACTCGCAAATAATTTCCTGGGATCAACAGATAACTCTACTCTATTCTATTGGCTATATGGAATTTCTAATATGTTACAAATCTATTTTGACTTTTCAGGATACTCAGACATGGCAATTGGTTTAGGAAAAATGTTTGGTTTTGAGTTCCTAGAAAACTTTGATTATCCATATACTTCAACAAGCATAACAGAATTTTGGAGAAGATGGCATATGTCACTTGGTACATGGTTTAGAGATTACATCTACTTCCCTATGGGTGGAAACAGAGTAAGCAAAATTAAATGGATTAGAAATATAATGGTGGTATGGTTACTTACTGGTCTATGGCATGGAGCTGCATGGAATTTCATTATTTGGGGATTATATTTTGGAATACTTCTTATGATAGAAAAACTATTCCTAAAGAAATTTCTGGATAAACTACCAAATATTATATCTAGAATATATGTGTTATTTATTGTAATGGTAAGCTTTGTAATATTTAGCGGAACTAATACTCAAGAAATATTTAAAAACCTAGGCGGTCTTGTTGGAATAAATACTACTTCCCTAATATCTGCCGAAAGCATCTACTATTTAAAGAGCTTCTTTGTAGTATTAATATTAGGTATAATTGGTGCAACAAGATTCCCTAAAAATATAGCAAACAATGAAAAACTTATAAAAATTACAAATGTATTAGAACCTATCTTTCTAGCATTAGTACTTGTACTTTCAACAAGTTACATCATAGATAGTACATTTAATCCATTCTTATACTTTAGGTTTTAGGAGGTGGCATTATGGAAAACAAAATTAAAAATATAGTAATAACAGTTGGCTTTGTTGTAATAATATTTGTAGCATTCATAATGAACCTTGTGGTAAAAGATAAAACAATATCTGAATCTGAACGTAGAACACTTCAAACATTTCCTAAAATAACAATGGATACAATAAAAAGCGGT
This sequence comes from Clostridia bacterium, assembly GCA_045611765.1. Classification (GTDB taxonomy): domain Bacteria; phylum Bacillota; class Clostridia; order TANB77; family CAG-465; genus UMGS1649. The sequence continues at coordinate 1,401 of JAZKXT010000011.1, read as the reverse complement.
GATGCAATGGATAAGTTTGAAAAGTATACAACAGATCAATTTGCACTAAGAGATACATTTAGAACTATTAAGTCATTATTTAATATTAATGTATATAACCAAAAAGATAACAATAAATTATTTGAAAAAGATAATGCTATTTACAAAATGGACTATCCTCTAAGTGAAACTAATTTAAATAAATCATTAGATAAGATAGTAAATGTATATAACAAATATTTAAAAGATAAAAATATGAATATATACTATGCGATTATTCCGGATAAAAACTATTACTTAAAAGATGATGACCATTTAAAAATAGACTATAACAAAATTAAAGATACTGCAAACAATAAACTTTCAAATTTCACATATATAGATATATGGAATGATTTAGCTTTGGAAGATTATTATAGAACAGACCTACATTGGAAACAAGAAAATTTAAGCAAAGTTGTAAATACGCTTGAACAAAACATGGACTTAAACTCTACACAAGGTATATTATATAATATACGTAGTCTAGGAGATTTCTATGGTACATACTATGGTCAACTTGCTACAAATGTTAAACCAGATACGTTATATACTTTAACAAGTGATACCATCTTAAACGCAACAGTATATAACTATGAAAACCAAAAGACTGGTCCAGTATACACAAATGAAACTTCTGCCGATAGATATGATACATATCTTTATGGCGCTACTCCACTCATTAGAATAGATAATCCTAAATCTAAAAACGACAAACACTTACTAATATTTAGAGATTCATTTGGAAGTAGTATTGCTCCATTATTCATTGAAAACTATTCTAAAGTTACTTTAGTAGATATCCGTTATATGGATAGTAAATTAATTGGTAACTTCATTGAATTCAATGATCAAGATGTATTATTCTTATACAGTACAATTCTATTAAATAACAGTTCTGCATTTAAATAAAAAATAAACACCAAGTCATTAAAAAACTTGGTGTTTTATTATTGCCATCCTAACTCATGAATCACTAATTCTAAATGTTCTTTATCTTCAATCGTAAATTCTAACAATTCAATTTTTTCTTTCATAAACCCACCCCTTTTCTTAAATCTCATTTAAGTATTTATCAGTTTCTATAATCATTTTATGCAAACGTTCATATTCACTTCTTAATAAGTTTTCTCCAATATGAGTAATGATATAACTTCTCTTTCTTCCTTCAATTTTAGTTTGTCGAATGATTCCTTCTTCTTCAAACTGAGCTAATATCGCATATAGAGTACCTGGCCCTAATTGAATTCTTTTATTTGTAATATTGGAAACTTGTTCAGTAATTTCTACACCACATAACTCATGTTTTAAAACTAATAATACAAAATACATTTGTTCTGTTAGTGTTTCTAATTTTCTTTTGGGCATGGTCTCACCTCCTAA
>JAZKXT010000010.1:0-113326 GCA_045611765.1 Clostridia bacterium | reverse complement strand
GTTGCGTATCCGAACATTTCAGATAATGGTACAAATGAGTGGATTGTTTGAGTTCCAGCATCTGCTTCCATTCCTTCTAGTCTTCCACGTCTTGAGTTGATGTCACCTATAACATCACCCATGTATTCTTCAGGAACTATTACATCAACCTTCATGATTGGTTCAAGTAATACTGCTCCACCTTGACGGCAAGCCTCTTTGAACGCCATAGAACCTGCTACTTTGAATGCTGCTTCTGATGAGTCAACATCGTGGTACGAACCATCAACAAGAGCAACTTTAACGTCAACAACTGGGTAACCAGCAAGTATACCGCTCTTCATTGCATCTCTTACACCTTCATCAGTCGGTTTAACGTATTCCTTAGGAACAACACCACCAACGATTTTAGATTCGAATGAGTAACCTTTACCAGCTTCTTGTGGTTCAACTTCTAACCATACGTGACCGTATTGTCCTTTACCACCAGATTGTCTGATGAATTTTCCTTCTACTCTTACCGCTTTCTTAATAGTTTCTTTATAAGCAACTTGTGGTTTACCTACGTTAGCTTCAACGTGGAATTCACGTTTTAATCTATCTACTATTATGTCTAGGTGAAGTTCACCCATACCAGCGATAATTGTTTGACCAGTTTCACCATCAGTATATGTTTTGAAAGATGGATCTTCTTCAGCAAGTTTAGATAATGCTATACCCATTTTTTCTTGATCTGCTTTTGATTTAGGCTCAATAGCAATAGAAATAACTGGGTCTGGGAATTCAATAGATTCAAGTATTACTGGGTGTTTTTCATCACATAGCGAATCTCCAGTATATACATCTTTAAGTCCAACTGCTGCAGCAATATCTCCAGCGTAAACTTTATCTATATCTTTTCTTTCATTTGAGTGCATTTGAAGAATTCTACCAATTCTTTCTTTCTTGCCTTTGTTTGCATTGTATACATATGAACCAGCTTCTAGTGTTCCAGAGTATACTCTAAAGAATGTAAGTTTTCCAACGAATGGATCTGTTGCAATCTTAAATGCAAGTGCTGCAAATGGTTCAGTGTCTGAAGAAGGTCTTTCTTCTTCTTCGCCTTTTTCATTTACACCTTTAATTTGTTCAACATCAAGCGGTGATGGCATATAGTCTACTATAGCATCAAGTAGCTTTTGAACACCTTTATTTTTGTAAGATGTACCACAAGTTACTGCAACCATCTTGTTTTGAATTGTTGATTCTCTTATACATTTCTTGATTTCGTCTATAGTAAGTTCTTCGCCTTCAAGATATTTCATCATAATTTCTTCATCGAACTCAGCTATATGATCAAGCAATTCTGCTCTATATTTTTCAGCATCGGCAACCATATCTGCTGGAATTTCTTCACATCTGATATCTTTACCCAATTCATCATAATATACATAAGCTTTCATTTCAACTAAGTCTACAATACCTCTAAAGCTATCTTCTTTACCTATTGGTAATTGGATAGGTACTGCGTTGGCTTTTAATCTGCTTCTTAATTGTTCTACACATCTGTAGAAATCTGCACCCATGATATCCATTTTGTTAACGTATATCATTCTTGGTACGTGATATTTGTTTGCTTGTCTCCATACAGTTTCAGATTGTGGTTGAACACCACCTTTAGCACATAGTACTGTAACTGAACCGTCAAGTACTCTTAGAGATCTTTCAACTTCGATTGTGAAGTCAACGTGTCCTGGAGTATCTATAATGTTTATTCTGTTATTGTTCCAGAAACAAGTTGTTGCCGCAGAAGTAATTGTTATACCTCTTTCTTGTTCTTGAGCCATCCAGTCCATTGTAGCTCCACCATCGTGAGTTTCTCCTAATTTGTGTGTTTTACCTGTATAGAAAAGTATTCTTTCTGTAGTAGTTGTTTTACCGGCATCGATGTGAGCCATGATACCGATATTTCTTGTCCTCTCAAGAGGATATTCTCTACCTGCCATAAATTACCTCCTATCTTTGGTTTACCATCTGTAGTGAGCAAATGCTTTGTTTGCTTCAGCCATACGATGAGTATCTTCTTTCTTCTTGAATGCTCCACCTTGCGAGTTTATAGCATCCATTATTTCAGCTGCTAGTTTTTCGTCCATTCCGTGTTCGTTTCTTTTTCTAGCGTATTCTACTAACCATCTAATTCCTAGACTTTGTCTTCTATCTGCTCTAATTTCGATAGGTACTTGGTATGTAGCACCACCAACACGTCTTGCTTTAACTTCAAGAACTGGCATAACAGCTTCCATTGCTTGTTCAAACACTTCTAAAGCGTTTTTTCCAGTTTTTTCAGCAACCATATCGAATGCAGAATAAACTAGTTTTTCAGCAACTGTTTTCTTACCATCCCACATAACTTTGTTTATTAGTTTTGTAACAACTTTAGAACCATAAACTGGGTCTGGCATAACTTCTCTTTTTACTAAATGTCCTTTTCTTGGCACTTTCCTTCCCTCCTTCTTTTAACGGTACTCAAAATTTTAATTAATTTTGTCAGTGCAGATTTTATATTAAATCAAGCACCAAACTTTGTTGTTAGACTATTTTTTAGCCTTTTTAGCTCCATACTTAGATTTAGATTGTACACGGTTAGCAACACCTGCTGTATCTAGCACACCTCTAACTATATGGTATCTAACACCTGGAAGATCTTTTACTCTTCCTCCTCTAATAAGAACAACACTGTGTTCTTGTAGGTTATGGCCTATTCCTGGAATATATGCAGAAACTTCCATACCATTTGTAAGTTTAACTCTGGCTACTTTTCTTAACGCTGAGTTAGGCTTTTTAGGAGTTTGTGTTTTAACTACTGTACAAACACCTCTCTTTTGTGGAGAAGATACATTAGTTACTTTTTTCTTTCTTGTATTCAATCCTCTTTGAAGAGCTGGTGATTTAGATTTAGTAGTTTTATCATGTCTTCCTTTTCTTACCAATTGTTCAAATGTTGGCACTTGACTTCACCTCCCTATGCATATGATTACGTGTGTTTATTTCAAGCCACACAAATGCGCTATTATTATACCATTTAAACATATACAAAGTCAATATTTCGGCCGAAATTTATGATATATTACAAAATATTTGACACATTTTTTATAATGTGCTAAAATACAACTTGTGCACTAGGGGTGAACTATGAAAAAAATAATGTTTTTTAGGCCTATGCTATATATGGGCGGAACTGAAATAGCTATACTAAATTTAATAAGACTTTTAGACAAGACTAAATATGAAGTTTTTATAGGCTACACGGACGACACATCAGACGTTGAGCTTTTAACCAGAATGGCTAAATATGCTACTCCAATAAATATAAAGAACCAATCTTTATCAATAGACGTGTTAATTAATTGTTCTCCGTATAAGAGTTCAACTCAATATTTCAACAACGTTAAATACAATAAAATGTTTTTGTGGTTTCATCATTTTGGTTCTAGCGACGAATCAATATTTACAGATGACTACTATGTACAAAAGTTGGATAAGATAATAACCGTAAGCGAAGCAACAAAAAATATAATGTTAAAGCAAAATTACGCGGATAAAATCAAAGGCAAAGTCAATGTTATTTATAACGTTTTAGATAAAGATTTAATATTAAAAAAAGCTCAAGAAGATTATGAATTAGAACCCCAGCACGGCTTAAACCTTATCACCATAAGCAGACTATCTTTAGATAAAGGGTTTCAAAGAAAAATATATATAGCTGACGAACTAATTAAAAGAAACATAAATTTCAAATGGTATATAGTTGGCAGCAGTTATTATAAAGAACTCGAACAAAAAATTAAATCTATGTTTACAAAATATAGCGACAAATTTGTGTTTTTAGGTATACAGCAAAACCCTTATAAAATCCTTAAAAATTGTGACTATTTAGTTCAATTAAGCGACGATGAAACCTGGGGACTTACTATTACAGAAGCTAAATTGTTGGGAGTCCCATGCATAATTTCAGATTTCGATGTAGCTTACGAGCAAATAGAAGACATGACCAACGGAATTATATTAAGCCGTCAAGATACAGATTCATATAAATATCGTATAGATGATATTTTAAATTGCAAACAATACTTTAAAAAGAATCTTCAAAATTTTGATTTTGATATAAATAAAATTGTATTAGAATGGGATAAAATATTAAGTGAAGAGAAATAAATCTCTTCACTTAATATTTTATTTTTATATTTTTATTTTTTATTTATCCAAAAATTCTTCTAGCTTTTCAAATTGCCTATTAGCCTCTTCGAACGGTATGCCGCTGAATACTTCCGGCTTCTGTTCATATTTAATTTCTCTTAAAGTATCAAAGTCGTACATTTTTTTCTTATCAAAATGCATATCATCTAACACATTTTTCATCTTATCACTATAACATATAGGTATAATAGGGATTTCATATCTTAATCCCAACACCATAGAATGAAATCTCGTTGTTACAAAGCATTCAAGAGAGGATATCTCACCCAAAAGCGCTTCAATATCTCCAGAATAATTTAAAACTTTTATATTTCTTTTATTATCCTCATCTAATTTCCTTAATAACTCATTTATAGCAACAGTGTCTTTTTCGTACTCACAAAAAGAAAGTAATTTTACACCATACCCTTTTGAAATATAGTGTTTAATTATATCCGCTAATTTATTCAAATATTCTTGATATTTTTCTTTTATTTTTTGTCTATCTAAATGATGAATAACAGAAATTCCTATTTCTTTTTTCGCCTTGCTCCTATACTTTTCTGTGTCTAAAGAAAATACAACATCTAGAGCCTGACTAACACTTGGAATATCTTTAAATAACTCGTAAGAGTATTTATCCCTAAATGTAACGCCTTTAGCATTACGTAGTATCTCATTTTTCACAGTATCCACATATTTTTCTGTCAAGTAAGGCCCAAAATTTGCTCCTATTATGTATGTTGGAATTGTTTCTTTAATAATCTCTTCTTTTAAATCTAGCACACGATATACAGAATCTTTGGAGTTTTCTATAAAGATAGAGCCACCAATATACACTATAGCGTCTACGCTAATTAGTTGCATATCAGCATTTAATATCAAGTTTGGAATATGCTTAAATGCTTGCAAATATTTCTCGTCTCCACTCAAATAAAAAGTTACAGTTGGATATCTAGTACAAAGAATATGTACAAACAGGTCGTCTCCAAAGTTCATTCTTGTATATGCTTTAATATAAATCTTTTTAGAACTTATCATAAAACGCATTCCTTCCTGTTTCAAAATATGTATCTAACACTTCCAGCCTATCAATTAATCTATCTCTCTTAATTCTATTCAGTATACCCATTTTAAGCTCCGGAAATTCATCACAAAGATAGTATAATTTTGTTATTTGTACAAATACATCTATCATCTTTTTAGCAGATATACTCTCCGTTTTAGTTATACTATTTCTGACATATCTATAAGTAAAGAATGGTTGCTTAAAGTAGCTGCACTTCTTACTATTACAAAGCGCATACATCGTAAAGTAAACATCCTCATAATAGCACCTTTCATCAAATAAAGTTACTACATCTCTTTTAAAGCATTTTGTAGGGCAGCCCAAAGTTCTAATATTTTCTATTTGATGAGCCAAACTCTTCTCTTCTGCCTCTATAAGTATTGTTCCCTCATCTGTTTGACGATAAAAATTCAAAAATACTATATCTTCATCTGTTATATGATTATCTAGGTTTTCCAAAACATCGTTAGCGCACAAAAAATCATCGCTATCTATAAATACCAAATACTCACCTTTAGCCTCTTTTATACCAGCGTTTCTAGCGCCACCAGCCAAAGCTCTATTAGTATGTAATATTTTCACATTATATTTAGAAGCAATCTCTACACTGTTGTCAGAAGAGCCATCATCAATAAATATAACCTCATACTTTTCTTTATCCAATGTTTGGTTTTTGATACTATTTAAACACTCTCCTATATACTTTTCCTTGTTATAATTAGGAATTATTATTGAAAATCTTAACATTTAATCACCTTTGTAATTATATCAAAATGTATAGATGTTGTCAAAACTATTTATTAGTCAACACCCCTACGCAAACTTTAAAGCACCCCGAATCGTTAGATTAGGGTGCTTTAGCATAACATTTTATTCTTCTATAACATCAAACATACCAGTATACATTGTATAGTACATTCCTTCTTTTTTTATTAATTCATCATGATTGCCTTGTTCAACAATTTCTCCATGATCAATAACAACTATTTTATCTGCATTATGTATTGTCGAAAGTCTATGGGCAATTACAAAACTTGTTCTTCCGTCTAGAAGTTTATTCATTGCATCTTGAACTTGCACTTCAGTTCTTGTATCTACATTACTTGTAGCTTCATCAAGTATTAGTATGTCAGGATCATTAAGTATTACTCTAGATATATTAAGTAGTTGCCTTTGGCCAACAGAAATATTGCCGCCATCTTCAGCCAAAAGAGTATCATAGCCTTGTGGTAAACGTTTTATAAACTGATGAGCATTCGCTAGTTTGGCTGCCTCTTTAACTTCATCATCCGTAGCTTCAAGCTTACCGTAACGTATGTTTTCTTTCACTGTTTCAGAGAACATAACTGTATCTTGAAGAACAATTCCTAGTGCCTCTCTTAAAGAATACTTATCTAATTCTTTAATGTTCTTTCCATCAATTAAAATTTCGCCATCTGTCACATCATAAAATCTTGTTAAAAGGTTAATAATAGTAGTTTTACCAGCACCAGTAGGCCCAACCAAAGCTATAGTCTCACCAGGGTTTGCCTCTAAATTAAAATTTTTAATAACTAATTTGTTTTTATTATAGCCAAAAGAAACATTTCTAAATTCTACATGTCCCCTAACAGTAGTAAGCTTATCTTTGCCTGCATTATCTGGGTATTCTTCGTCCTCATCCATAATATTGAACATTCTTTCTGCCCCGGCAAGGCCAGATTGTATTACATTAAATTGGTTTGCTATTTCATTTATTGGTCTTCCAAAATGGCTAGAAAATTTATTAAACGAAACTATATTCCCTATCGAAATTTTACCTCGCACAGCAAACAGCCCCGCAAGCACCATTGTAAATGCTGTTCCTATTTGATTGATTGCCCCACTTATTGGCATAACCGCACCCGATGTAAATTGTGCCTTAAAGCCTTCCTTTCTTAACGTTTCATTCACTTCGTCAAATCCAGCTATAATGTCCTCTTCTTTGTTGAATGCTTTGATTACCCTTTGGCCAGATATGTATTCTTCAACATATCCATTTACCTTCGCCAAGCATTCTTGTTGTTTTACAAATTGTCTTCTTGTAATTTTAGAAATGCTTATAACAACAACCGCAATAATAGGTATTATTATAATAGATATAAATGACATTGCTACATTTATGCTAAACATCGCAATTAACGCAAGTATAAGAGTACAGAAGCCAGATACAATTTGAATCACACTACTATTTAACGTGTTGCTCAAATTATCCATATCGTTTGTAATTCTGCTCATAAGTTCACCATGTGGATGAGTATCAAAATACTTAATAGGAAGTCTCTCTATCTTTTCCACAAGTTCATTTCTCATTGTCATAACAGTATTTTGTGAAACTTTAATCATTATCTTTGAAGATATATAGTTACATATCACATATGCCACATCTAGTCCTAAAAATATCCCTATCATTTTAGCAAGTCCTGCCACATATTCGCTTGCTCCTTTGTTTTCTACCATAGGTATAATATAATCATCAATTATTGGTGCTAAAACATAAATAGAAGCCATATCTATAACTGCAGAAACTATAACTAATACTATAACCGTTACAAGTAAAGCCTTGTTTTGCTTTAAATAACCCCATAATCTTTTTACTGTCTGTTTTGCATCTTTTGGTTTTTCAAACTTCTTCCCATTAGGCGGTCCCATTTTAGCCATCGTCTCTCACCTCCTGGTTTTGAGAATCGCTTATCTCTTTATACACCTTATTATCTACAATAAGTTCATCGTGTGTGCCTTGGCCCACAATAGTTCCATCATCAACAACCAGTATTTTATCCGCCTCTTTACAGCTGCTTATTCTTTGGGTAATTACAAATATAGTTGTATCTTTCATTTCACGTCTTAATGCTTCTCTTAAATTCTTTTCGGTAGTTGCGTCTAGCGCACTCACACTGTCATCCATAATAAGAATCTTCGGTTTCTTTACTAAAGCTCTTGCTATAGTCAATCTTTGTTTTTGTCCACCAGAGAAATTTGTTCCTCTTTGTTCAACCCTAGAATTCAAGCCATCCTTCATACTTCTCACATGTTGTTCCATTTGTGCTATTCTTAACGCATCATAAAGTTGTTCATCTGTAGCTTCACTATTTCCCCATAAAAGATTACTTCTAATAGTTCCAGAAAACAATCTGTTCTCCTGTAAAACCATACCTATTCCATCACGCAAAGTTTTCAAGTCATAATCTCTAACATCAACTCCATCTATTTTTACATAACCTTCAGTAACATCATAAAATCTAGGCATTAAATTTACTATTGTAGATTTTCCCGTTCCAGTAGAGCCAATTATTGCAATCATTTCTCCCGGTTTAGCCGCGAAACGAATATTTTCAAGTATGGCCTCCCCTTCAGAATCTGCAAAGGCAAACTTTTTAACGTTATATTCCACTTTTCCTTTGGTAATAGCATGTTTATTCTCCACACTTTCCACATTATTTGTAATATCTGGGACTTCATTAAGAATTTCACTTATTCTTTTAGCGGACGCTTTAGAACGAGATAAGTTCATAAACATCACCATTAGCATAATAAGCGCTGAAAGCACCATAGTTATATATGTAACATACGAGCTTATTTGTCCCACTTGTATTCCACCAGTCAATGCTAACTTTCCTCCAAACCAAAGCACGGCTGCTATTCCTAAGTTCATTATTAAAGTTACGCCAGGCATTAATAATACCATTATGCCAAAGCTTTTAACAGATAAGTCTCTTAACTCCTTATTCGCATTTTTAAATCTTTGTTCCTCGTGTTCTTCCCTAACAAACGCTTTTATTACTCTTGAACCAACTAAATTTTCGCGGAGTATACTATTTACCCTATCTATTTTTTCTTGCACCTTTGTAAATAGCGGGAATGCTTTTAATATCGCAAATGCTATTAACATTGCAAGCAGTGGCATCAAAGCAACAAGTATTAATGACATACCCTTGTTTAGAGTTATTGCCATAATAATTCCACCAACAAACATAAACGGCGAACGTATTAACATCCTTAAGCACATTTGCACTAATTGCACCAATACTTCAACGTCGTTAGTAGCCCTCGTAATTATTGAAGCTGTAGTAAATTTGTTAATATTTGCAAATGAAAATGTTTGAATTTTGCGAATTATATCATTTCTTAAATTTGCACCAAATCCATAGGATGCTTTAGCTGAAAAATACATACATCCAAATCCACCGCCAAGCACACCAAGTGCTAGTAAAAACATTATTCCACCCATTTTAATAATATATCCAGTGTCACCATTTGCAATTCCAACATCTATTATTTTAGAAATTATGTACGGAGAGACTACGCTACACATAGCATCAACCATCATAAAAATCGGTGCCAAAATAGCATATTTTCTGACTCCTTTTAAATATTTTAAATATTCTCTCATAGTGTTCCTTTCTTAATTATCTTATGAAACTTAATAGTTACTTTATGTACAATGGTTATATTTTACAACTATTTACCTAAAATTGCAACCAAATATTTCATGCAACACAAATTCACATTTTTACATCGAAGAAGCGCACGCAATTGCGTACGCTTCTTTTTTTGGTTATAAACCACTCATTCTTATTTCCATTTGCTTTTGATATATTTCTTCCCAGGTAGACTTGCCAATATGCCATACACTTAAAACTTCTCGCTTAGTTAGCTTTAGAAAATCTACCACCGTTTTCACGTTCAGTTCATCTAAACAGCGGCTTGCTCTTGAACTCAAGTGCAGTCCATCTATATCCAAGTTTCGCTTTATACAACTGGTATTTATAGCATCTCTTAATCTTTTTTGACACTCCAATATATCTTCTAAGGTCTTGACGCCAGCTCCAGGGATTTCCATAATTTGCTTATCTGTGATCTCTAGCAATTGAGATGCTGTCGTTATGCCCACAGAATTCAAACACGTTCGGCTTCTCTTTTTCAATCCTAAAGCATTTATACTTTCTTCGTTTGGAATCTTCTCTTTTTCGTGTTCCATCTTGGCATTACGCAAAGTATCCAAAGCTTCTTGCAATATAGCCATCCTTTTATTAATGTCAAATAAAGTTTCCTGCTTCCTTATATACTCATATGCCTTTTCAAATCTAAGCAACAGGCCTTGTTTTGTGATTCCAATCTCACGAGCCATATCTGATACACATTTGTACTCAACCGAACCAAATCTTTGCTCAAGTATCTCTTTGTATGCAAACCCTGGTTGGTTAATTATTTCTTTCAAACCGGAAATAAAATAATTACTCTCGATAGGTTTGTTATCATCCACAACTTTCTTTAGTAGCCTGTAATAAAAGATACATTCATTCAGTTTATAGCGTCTCCAGTCCACAAATACCCGCATTGCATTGCCATAATACTCCATCGCCTTTTTTGCCATAACACTTATTCCTCCTTAAAATGGTTTTCACAATTGTAAAAGCCCTTATTTTTTGACTCAAATATTATACCATAAATATGTACATATGTCAAAAAACGCGCCCTTTAGAGGTGCACGTTTTCTTAACGCTATACAATTTTCTTATTCAAAGTCAACAATATCTATCCAATTTCTTAAGAAATCTTGTTCATTCTCTATTCCTTTAGTAAGCTGAGTTGCTGCAACAATAGGAATCCATCTTTGAATATTTATTTTTTCTATTTTACTTAATTTAGAAAATAGGTCTAAATATTTGTTTGCTAGTTCTTCATTTCCATGAAGCGAAAATATTAAAAACGTCCTTGCAGCGTCTGCAGATGCATTACCTACAGTCGCGTGAGACCAATCCAATATATAACATTCGCCGTTTGGTTTCACTATAATGTTACTAGGGTTAAAATCACCATGGCAAAGTTTAGTGTGATTCTTCATTCCCTCTAATCTTTGAAGCAACTCATATTTTATATTTTCATCTATTAAATTTGTATCCGTTAGTTTTCTTCTAAACTTGTCCTTTATACGGTTTAAAAGAGAAACCGTATTAGCCAACACTTCTAACTGTAGTTTAACAAACATTTCCAAGTACTCATCTTGCTTTTCTGGGTGTTCCGTCATAAGAGCAGTTAAGGTTTTTCCTTCCACATATTCTGTTGTAAGTGCCCAGCGTGAGCCATATTTCTTCACTTCTAACAGTTTTGGTATATTTAGTTTAGTATTTTCTTCTACCCTTGAATGTATTAAAGCCTCATTTAATATATCTGCTTTTGAATAGTCTTTAATAAATAGTTTTACAACAGTGTCCTCATCTTTATATACTGTTTTTGTTTTTCTTTCAGCAATTATATCCATTATTTATTACCTCCGTAATATGCATTTAGATACATTTGTTTTATCTCACTCATTAATGGGTATCTAGGATTAGCTCCAGTACATTGGTCGTCAAAAGCTTGTTCCGTCATTTCGTCAAGTCTGTTAAGAAAATCTTTTTCATCAATACCATATTCTTTTATGCTTTTCTTAATGCCTATTTTTTCTTTAAGTTCTTCTATTTTTACTATTAATCTCTCTAGTTTTTCCTCGTCAGTTTTTCCACCAAGATTTAAGCTTTCTGCAATCTCAGCATATCTTCTCAATGTGTGTGGATGGTCATATTGTGGAAATGTTCCCATTTTAGTTGGAGCTTCACTACTATTAAACCTTAACACTTCGTTTATCATAAGAGCATTTGCTATTCCATGAGGCAAGTTATGAAATGCTCCAAGTTTATGTGCCATAGAATGACAAACTCCAAGGAATGCATTAGCAAAAGCCATACCCGCCATAGTTGCAGCATTGGCCATTTTTTCTCTTGCGACTGGTGCTTCTGCACCTTTTTCATAAGCCTCCGGTAAATATTCAAATATTGTTTTTATAGCCTCTTTAGCAAGACCATTTGTATATTCAGTTGCCATCATTGATGCATATGCTTCAAGTGCGTGTGTTAGCGCATCAATCCCCGAAGCTGATGTAAGCCCCTTTGGCGCATGCATCATCATATTGCTATCCACAATAGCCATTTTAGGCATAAGTTCATAATCTGCAAGAGGATATTTAACTCCAGTATTTTCGTCAGTTATAACAGCAAACGGTGTGACCTCAGAGCCTGTTCCAGCTGAAGTTGGTACGGCTATAAAATATGCTTTTTCTCCCATTTTGGGGAAAGTGTATACACGTTTACGTATATCCATAAAACGCATGGCCATATCCATAAAATCCAGTTCAGGATGTTCATACATGACCCACATAATTTTGGCTGCATCCATAGCTGAACCACCGCCTACTGCAATTATACAATCCGGCTTAAATACTTCTAATAACTTTGTACCCTCTTTAGCGCAAGCTATAGTTGGGTCTGGTGCTACATTAAAGAAAGTAGAATGTACTATCCCCATTTCATCTAATTTATCTGTAATACATTTTGTATAACCATTTTCATAAAGGAATGTATCTGTTACTATAAATACTCTCTTTTTATTAAGTACTGTCTTTAGTTCATCAAGTGCTACTGGAAGACATCCTCTTTTAATATATACTTTTTCTGGTGACCTAAACCAAAGCATATTCTCTCTCCTCTCTGCTACAGTTTTAATGTTTAATAAGTGTTTTATTCCAACATTTTCTGAAACAGAATTTCCACCCCAAGATCCACAACCAAGCGTAAGTGATGGTGTAAGTTTAAAGTTGTATAAATCCCCTATTCCACCGTGTGATGCTGGAGTATTTATTAAAACTCTACATGTTTTCATTGTGTTATAGAAGTTCTCTATTTTTTCTTTTTCGGTTACAGTGTTTATATATAACGAAGATGTATGTCCCAGTCCACCATCTTCTATAAGCTGATAAGCAATTCCTACCGCTTGTTTAAAATCTTTCGCCATATACATAGCAAGTACAGGAGATAACTTTTCGTGTGTAAATTCTTCGGAGATATCCACGCTATCCACTTCGCCAATTAATATCTTTGTGCTTTCAGGCACTTCTATACCTGAAAGATTTGCAATTGTATATGCAGATTGTCCTACTATTTTTGCATTTAATGCACCATTTATTATTATTGTTTTTCTTACTTTTTCCTTTTCTTGTTCATTTAAGAAATAACAACCTCTTTTGATAAATTCTATTTTTGCTTGTTCATAAACATCTTTGTGTATAATTACAGATTGCTCTGATGCACATATCATACCGTTATCAAAAGTCTTGGAATGAATAATAGAGTTAACTGCTAAAATCACATCCGCGCTCTCGTCTATAACCGCGGGCGTATTACCAGCACCAACTCCTAGCGCAGGTTTGCCGCTAGAATATGCCGCCTTAACCATGCCTGGCCCACCGGTAGCTAGTATTAAATCTACTGAATGCATAAGCGCATTAGTTAATTCCAAAGAAGGTACATCTATCCAAGAAATAATGTTTTTAGGTGCTCCTGCCTTTACTGCTGCCTCTAATATTATTTTAGCCGCCGCTATAGTAGCCTCTTTGGCTCTAGGATGTGGACTTATTATAATACCGTTACGGGTTTTAAGTGCGAGTAATGTTTTAAATATAACTGTAGATGTTGGATTTGTTGTCGGTATAACAGCACCAATTACCCCAATTGGTTCCGCTATCTTTTTAATACCAAACTGCTCGTCCTCTTCAAGTATTCCGCAAGTTTTTTCATCTTTATATTTATTATATATGTATTCTGCCGCATAATGGTTTTTAATGACTTTATCTTCAACAATTCCCATTCCCGTTTCACTAACAGCCATCTTAGCCAAAATAATTCTTGCATTGTTTGCCGCAAGCGCTGCTGCTTTAAATATTTCATCTACCTTAGCTTGTGAATATATAGAGTATTCCTGTTGGGCTTTCTTAGTTTTAATTATCTCTCTTTCCAACGTCTCTATATTTCTAACACATTCGTATTTTTCCTTCATCTGTTCCCCCAAAATCTTCTTATGTTTAATGTTAATCACGAACTTCAAAATTCTCATTATGATACTATCACGAATAGAAAATATTTTCAAGCAAACTTGACAAATATCTGCATCTTAAGGCAAATTTGAAATTACACATAAAATATGATATAATATATATGTGCAAATAATATAATTGCACTCTCAAAATTTAGGGAGTGTGGTGCTCCCATATAACTATATGGAGGGGAATAATGTCTCGGGAAAAAATAAGCTATGAAGAACAACTCGCGGCCGGCCGTTCAATATTTATTGATCATGAAGAATATAACGACTTGGTCATAGTAGCAAGCTATCGGCTAATCACAAACGTATTTCCACAAATTCATTGGACATCTAACAGCGTCTCTATTTTCAATCTGCAAGCCTCACAATTAAATTTGCCTCGTCACTATCAAGAAGTAATCAACTACATGTATTACATGGGACTGTCTTCAGAACAAACCGGAAGCAGAATGAGTAAAACAGCCACTCAAGTGGAACTTATTGAATACAAAGCTGTTTGGGCGCTTAGACGATTCGCTAAAACTTTTATCATTAAATGATGAAAAGGGAAGACCTAAATCGCTAGGTCTTCCTTTTTACATTTGTTAAGTTGTAATTCCTCTTAATCTCTTTGTTGGGTCTAATATTTTCTTTCTAAGTCTAATATTTAGAGGGGTTATTTCTACAAGTTCATCATCAGCTATAAACTCTAATGATTGTTCTAAAGATAATACCTTATGTGGTGTTAACTTTAATGCATCATCGCTACCACTTGCTCTTGTATTAGTTAAGTGTTTTTCTTTACATACATTAACTATCATATCTTCACTTCTAGAGTTTTCTCCAACTATCATACCAATGTATACTTCTGTACCCGCTCCAATGAATAGCGTTGCTCTTTCTTGAGCATTATACAAACCATAAGTTGTAGATTTACCTTGCTCATAAGCTATGATTGTTCCATGAGTTCTAGTTACAACTTCTCCCCTATCCGGTTCAAAGCCAGCAAATATACTGTTAAGCACTCCTGTACCCTTAGTATCTGTAAGTATCTCACTTCTATAACCTATAAGCCCTCTTGATGGTATTTTAAATTCTAATCTTGTATATCCAGCTTGAGCTATAGATGGGCCCATATTAGTCATTTCACCTTTTCTGTTACCCATTTTTTCCATTACAACACCAACGTATTCTTCAGGAACATCTATGGTTGCAATTTCCATAGGCTCGCATTTTACGCCATCTACAATTTTACTTATAGCTGTTGGCTTAGAAACTAAAAGTTCAAAGCCTTCTCTTCTCATATTTTCAATAAGTATAGATAAATGAAGTTCACCACGTCCATATACTTTAAATGCATCAGGCGTTTCCGTTTCTTCTACTCTTAAAGATACGTTTGTTTCAACTTCTTTGAATAATCTGTCTCTTAAATGACGAGAAGTTATAAACTTACCTTCTTTACCTGCAAAAGGTCCGTTGTTTACGCTAAACGTCATACAAACGGTTGGCTCGTCTATATCCACGAATGGTACAGCAACTGGATTGTTTATATCTGCTATAGTTTCTCCAATGTTTATTCCTTCTACACCAGTTACAGATACTATTTCTCCACATTCTGCACTTTCTACTTCAGTTCTCTTAAGCCCAACATATGTATAAACTTTACCTATCTTCATGTTTTGCACTGTTCCATCTTTTTTACAAAGAGCCACTTGAGAACCAGCATTTATTACACCATTTTCTATTCTACCCACACCAATTCTTCCTGTATATTCATCGTAATCTATATTAGATACTAAAAGTTGCAAACGCTCGTCCTTGCTTCCTTTTGGTTCTGGTACGTATTTGATAATAGTTTCAAATATGGCCTTCATATTATCAGATTCGTCTTCTACGTTGTATTTTGCAAATCCGCCTTTACCTGATGCGTACACAACTGGGAAATCTAATTGTTCATCACTTGCATTAAGGTCCATAAACAACTCTAATACTTCATCTAATACTTCGGCTGGTCGTGCACCTGGTCTGTCTATTTTATTTACAACAACTATAGGTACTAAGTTTAATGCTAAAGCTTTAGATAAAACAAATCTTGTCTGTGGCATTGCACCTTCAAAAGCATCAACTATAAGTAAAACACCATCTACCATTTTTAAAACACGTTCAACTTCTCCACCAAAGTCCGCATGTCCTGGAGTATCTACTATGTTAATCTTTGTATCTCCAAACATTACAGATGTGTTCTTTGAAAGTATTGTTATTCCTCTTTCTTTTTCAATATCGCCAGAGTCCATTACTCTTTCAGATACTACCTCGTTATCTCTAAATATTCCACTCTGTCTAAGTAGACTATCTACTAATGTAGTTTTACCATGGTCAACGTGAGCTATAATAGCTACATTTCTTATGTTTTTCATGTTATTTTCCTTCTTTCATAAATCTTTTCAACCCAATTAAATATTTTACCGCAGCCTATGCTTTATGTCAAGTAATCCGTTGTAATTTTCCCATTTTTCCTCAAACAAAAAGCGAGCCGAGCCCGCTTTTGTTATTTAGTTAATTCTTTTGCTATACCAACATCAGAAATATAATCTTCTAATTTACCGTTCACTTGTTGGTACTTGTCCTCGCCTTTAGCAAGAAGACAAAGTACTCCATCTTGTTTCATTTCGTTAAACGCTTTGGTTATTGCTTGTTCCCTATCTTCGATTATTTCATGACTTGTTGTTATAAACTGAGACATTTCATTACAAATATCCCTTACACTTTCAAATTGTGGGTCATCAGCTGTAAGATATATTTTATCGCAATATTTATTTGCAACTTCCGCCATATCTTTTCTTCGTATATATGCCTTTCCGCCTGGGGCTCCAAAAACAGCAACAATTTCACTTGTAGGATAATCTTTGTTAACTGCCTCAAAAAATTTTTCAAAGCTCAACTTATTATGTGCATAATCTACAATAATTGTTTTGCCCTCTTTCTCAAAAATATTCATCCTACCCGAAACGGTTGTAGTTTCAATTCCTTTTAATATGTTTTCTTCTTGTACACCCAGTTCTCTTGCCACAATAATTGCCGCTGTTGCGTTCTCTACATTAAAATCCCCAAACATTTTTGTTTTGTATGTTTGAATATCTGTTCCATGTACAACATCGAATACTAAATATCCTTGTTCTCTTCTAATGTTCTTATAACAATAGTCTACTTTATCTTCTACTTTTTGCGAACCGTATGTTATTACTTTATTTGCATCTTTAGCAGCATGCAATACCGTTTCAAAATAATCCGTTTCACGATTTATAACTACTGTTTTACAGTTTTTTATAAACTCCAATTTGCAGTTTAAATAATCTGTGAAGTTCGGATGTTCTGCTGGGCTAATATGATCTTCAGAAATATTTAAAAACAGGCCTATATCAAACTGCATATTTAATATTCTATCCGTCTTATACGCTTGTGATGAAACTTCCATTGTAACATAATCCAAGTTGTTCTCGGCAATTTCATATATATATCTTTGCATTTCAATAGCTTCTGGCGTAGATAAATGTGACTCTTCACATCTTGTTCCTGTATATGTTTCAACTGTAGATAAAAGTCCTGTTCTTATTCCTTTATGTTCATTTAGTATATTGTGTATATATGTTGCTGTAGTAGTTTTTCCTTTTGTTCCAGTAAGGCCTATCATTTTATTTTTCTCATGCGCTCTACCAAAAAACTGTTCAGCAACTGCCACCATTGCTCTTCTTATATTATCTACTACAATTAATCCTGCATTTCCCGTTTCATAGTCTCTTTCAGCAATTACTAGACTTGCCCCATTTTTCACAGCATCTAATACATATTCCTCTTTAAAATTCACACCTTTAGCAAAAAATGCTGAATCTTTTATACAAGCTTGTGAGTTATACGTAATATCTGATATTATATCTTGTTTTTTCTCATGGTAAACTTCTGTTTTTAACACTTTTACATTTTCATTTAATAACTCTATTAGTTCACTTTGTGTCATGCGACCATCTCCTAATACGTTCATTATACCATTTGTCCTACTTATTGTAAATAATTAAGTATACATTGCTAACGCTTTTATTACTTTTGGCGATGTTTCACTCTCCTCTTCTAGTACATAGCCTATCATGTTTATTGTCCCTAACACGTTAGCTATATTTATAGCAGTAGTGTCCATATACTTCTTTTTAAGCCACACGCAACATTCTTCCATTTTAACAAATACATCCTCAGACTCTTTATATTCATCATACATATATACTCTACCTCTTATAAAGCAAAGATTGCTACATCTACCACTTTCGTATTCCTTTATTAAAGATTGTATTAGTTTTTTATAAAATAACATATTGTTCATTTCTTTTATTTCCGGAATATTAGCATATTCTCTAATTTCACTTTCCTCATTACTGTCACAAATATTTATTCTCGCCCTTTTTCTAACATCGTGTTTGTCACACCTTTCTAGTTCTTGTTCGTTTAGGTTCTTTCGTCTATCTGATGCGTTGGCTTGTTCTCCGTCTAAAGAATAATCTTTAACAAGTTTGTGACTTGTTGCCCCTATATATGCTATTTCACCCACATCTGGCAACTCGGCAAACAATTGAGCGGATATATCTTTAAGAAACATTTTATCTTGATACACTATATAATACGGTCTTTTATCTGACCAATACTCTTTTTTATTTTTATCATTATCCTTTTTATTCATAATAATATTATATGTTTTGAATCAAAAAAGAGAAGCCTATGCTCCTCTTTTAATACCAGTATACTTATTATCAATTCTTTTCAAAAATATATATGTCTCCTATGTGCGTGTATTCTACGGTAGTTTTTCTGTCAGATTTCCAATTAGCGTAATTTAAATCATATAAGGTATCTACAATTCTTGTAGCATTATATTTTCCATTAACTTTCACTTCCAAAATACTATTATCTTTTTGTGCAATCATAATCTTATTTAATTTATTATATAAATTGTCGTCTTCATCTACATAATAATCGTTATATACATAATAATTATATTCTTTGGAATTACACTTTGGCATTTCAAAATCCGTATTTAATGTGTGTGTTTTTTCTATTGTTGCATCATCAAGATTAAAGTATGCGTGTGTAACTTTTTTATTAGAATCCTGTTGTACCTTATCTGATGTTGCATCTACATGATAAAAGTCTTCAGCTAATTTTACTATATTCCACGCATGCGCTGTATTATCTGCCACGCCAGAAACTATAATACTTTTAATTCCTACACGTTCTAGCAAAAGCATAAATGCCTTCGCATACCCATCGCAAACCGCCTCTTGTTCTACCAGTGCTCCATAAGCAGTATGTTTAATGTTCGGAATATTATCTATATTATTGTATTCATAATAATTAACCACACTAACTAAAGCGTTATGAATGGCAACCTCTTTTTCAAAATCTGTCATTTCTGATTCTATTACCTTCGAAATAATGCTATCTATTGTTGTTTCTAACTGTTTGCTTTTAACAGCAATTTCACTTTCTGTCATAGTATATTTTAACTGAAGTTGGGAATATTCGAACAAACCAAAATCTCTAGTAGATATCATATACTCGTTTGACAAATAAAAGCACTTTGGATTATCGTGTAAATATGCAGTAATAACATTATTCACTTTGTCATATAAATTTTTTGAATCATCAAAGCCAATAAATACTTTTTCATTATTATCCTTTATAGCATTATCCATTTCAACATATATTGCTTTTTCTTGGCTATTTAATTTATTAAAATAGTATCCTGTATAATGTATAAATTGTGCTTCATTATCTTCTAATGCGGAAAAATCTAATATGCCTGGCATGACGCCTAGACATATTAGACCTAATATTGCAATAACTAATAATGTTTTTAATAATGTTTTTAATAATCTTTTCACAATATTCTCCTATCTACTATTAAGATTGTGAACCAGTTGCATCTTGAGTATTATTCGACTCTCCACTTTGAGAACCACTTCCATTAGAATCATTATTTGATGTTCCACCGTTAACATTTTCATTTGTTTCAGGAGGCGTCGTACTTCCTGTATTTCCTGTTGGTGTACTATCTGGTTGTTCTGGAGTTGTAGTTCCTGTATTGTTGTTATCAACTCCACCTGAAGGCTCTTGTTTCTCTGATTCTTGCACAACTGCTTTTGTTCCTACCGCAATAATCTTTGGCATTGAGCCATAAGAATCTTCAGATAATAACACTTTTGAAACAACTTTTCCATTATATTTTACTGTCTTATACGCTACAGATTTATAACCGTTCGTTCCTTCCTGTATTACTTTTGTCTTACCCACTTCTAATTTGCTATCATTTTGTTGCTCAACTTTTGGCGCAATTGTACCTGTTACCCAAGAATTAAGAACAACTTCATATTCTTTATCTTCTTTAGTACCCTGGATTGTTATAGTAAGCTTCCTAGAACTTGTTGTTGTTGCAACTATTTTTACTGGATAATCCCTTGTGTTTTTAAATTTAAAATCTGTATATGGATAGTATACTGTTGCATCTAAACTTACTGGTACATATCCTACCGGTAACGCATGATTAGCTCTTGATACAATGTCTAAATTTGCATATAGCACTGCTATATACAGCGTAGAAGAAATTTGACAAATTCCTCCACCTATTTCTTGTACTACCTTGCCGCCTTTAAACACAGCCGCCGATTTAAATCCTCTAGAACTTAAACCACAATCTCCCATTACCTTGTTAAACGAGAATGTTTCTCCAGGCATAACTATAGTACCATTTAACATCTTAGCCCCCAAAACAACATTACTTGCTCTGTTCTTATCTGAATTAGCATAAGAAGATGTATATGAACCCAACTTATCATTGTATATGTCTTTAGTTATATCCTGTATTTTTACTTTTGGAGCAGTAGCTGTCAATTTGAATGTTATTACTTTGCCTTCGCCCTGGTTTTCTGACATGGCTAATGTTTGTCTTAATTCCTCTTTATCAAAAGAAATACCCATAACGTGTTTGTTATACACAACAGGTTTTACTGTTTCATCAACATATGCATCTTTAGGTTCTCTACACACCTTAGCATATACTACGTCAACGTCTAAAGAATTAGGTTGTCTTTCTTCTAGTTTCAAAGTATATTCGCCAGACACATTTTCTTTTAATGCTTGTATGATTTCAGCTTTAAATTCCTCTACAACTATATCTTTCCCCGCTTTACCTCTTGTTATTACCAAAACATATTCTTCTTCGTCAACACTAAAGCTATCATCTTTCACTCTTCCATCTATTCCTGATGTTATTTCAGAAGAAAGATTAGTAAGTTTTGCTTCTGAATGCTTATATGTTGGAACAAGTTCTACTTTCTCAAACATAGCTTTTAATATTTTAACATTATTTAATACTATGTTTTCGTCTCTTCCGTAATCCATTATACTTTTTATTGTAGCTTGAGTATCTATAGACATATCTATGCTATCTGGTGTTAGTTCAATAACAATTTCTCCGTTATGTTTTACAGTTGTAACGTTATTTTTAAAATCTTTGGCCATGTCATTAACTATATCACCAACCTCTTGCTCTGTCTTTCCAGAAAGGTCTACTCCATTTATAAATATGTTAGAATAAACTTTATCGTTAAGTTTATTAACAAGTCCAAACGTAACCATAGTTATTGCTATAAGGCTGAAAATTATTGCTATTATAATTAAGGCAATATTTGGCCCCTTTTTTTTGTCTACTTGTATATTCCCAACACGTCTATTTTCCGTTTTTTCTGCTTCTGCTTTCTCAGAAACATCAGTTCCATTTTCTATTGTTGGCTTTTCTTTCTCTTCCAATGTTCTACCTCCAAAACATTACATATCAATATATAATATATTATCATATAGATACTTTATTCGCAACATTTTTTGTTTGTTATTTACACAAATTAATCGCATTTTTATATATTTTGCGCAAATTTGTCAAAACTACACAACTTTTATATACTTTTGTCTAGTTTTGCAATATGTATTGCGCGTTTTTTGTATGCGCTGTAAAATAGTGTTGTAAAATGTTTTAAGAGGTGATTTTATGAATGAATTTGTTAAATTAGAATGTGCTTGTGATGCCGGTTACGACAAAGGAGCAGTAAAAAAGACATTAGAAAACAACATTTTTTCAATTTTTGGAAATTTAAATCAAAAAAGCACAATTATTGTCCGTTACCATGGTATGTTAACAGAACATTCGTGTGATGAAAACAGAAAATTCAATATATACTACTATTTCGATAACGATTTAAACACTAAAAAAATCGTAGAACTTAAAAAATGTTGTAAATGTATTGGAGATTGTTATTGTGCATCTATAAACCTAGACATGAATCATCTTTTAAACTTTGGTTTTTTTGACGACAATAACAACTACGAAATAGTTGGCGACAAAGATTTTGAACTCACAATAACTCCTGAACCTATATCGGCATTAATGCAACGATACGGTTTTGAAGATAATATTTACCTCCCAACTTGCGATAATACCGTAGACACATTACTAACATGGCCAAAAATTTTAAATCATATTAAAGCGTTTTTTAATAAATTTTTAAAGAAATTTGTTGTTAATAATCCATCTTAAAAAAATAAAGATATGCACCTTGATTAAAAGCGTATATCTTTATTTTATTCTATTTTATTTTGATTGTTGTTTTTCAACTCTTAACAACTGCTCATATATTTTTCTTTCTCTTTCTGTAATTTCTTTTGGATGTTTTATTATAGCACTAACTATCAGATTACCACGCGAGCTTTCGCCAGTTATATAACCTTTATTTTGAACTGTTATTTTATCCTGTTCTCTTGTGTTTTCTGGTATTCTAACTTCTACTTGTTCATCAAAAACCTTAATTTTTATCTTATCACCAACTACAGATTGCGCGTAAGTTATTGCGGCATTCACATGTACATCTACGCCATCTAGCTTTAGGTTTTGATGTTCTTTAATTTTAACGGTTATAATTAAATCTCCGTTTTTGCCGCCATTCTTACCTGGTTGTCCCAACGCTGCCAAACGTATTTTTTCACCGTCTTTTATTCCCCTTGGAACCTGAACAGTATAATTATTTACTTTGCCGCCAATGGTTTTAAGAGATAATTTTTTTTCAGCACCAAAGAAGCCTTCTTCTAAAGTTATATCTAATGCAGCTTCTATATTGCCGCCTTTTTTAGGTTGCTGTTTAACATTTATTTTGTCTTTTATATCTGCAGTTGCTGTCTCAAACATCTCTTTTGCGCCCTTACCAAATCCAAGTAAAGTAGTAATCAGTTCAGATTTAGCATCTGTACTTTTTACACCGTATTTTACTTCTTTTTTCATACTTGTTTTTTGTGGTGTGCCATATCCATAACGCGCAACTTGTCTATCGTATTTTTTCTTTTTTTCTTTATCCATCAAAATATCATACGCAACCGTTAAATCCTTGAATACCTCTTCAGCTTCAGGGCTTCCAACATTTGCATCCGGATGATATTTTTTAGCTAATTTTCTGTAATTAGCCTTTATTTCTTCCTTACTTGAACGTTTATTCACGCCAAGTAATAGGTAGTAATCCTTTTGTTTCATAGCGACCTCTTTTCAATATTTAATGCTGTGTTTAGCGCAAAATTATTATATCATAATTTGTAGCATTTTCAACCCTTTTTAGTTGCAATTATGACATTTTTCGTATATAATACACTTAGCAATAGGAGGGTATTATGGAAGAAAATAATTTGCTAGACGAAGGAAAAATAGTCCCTGTTAAAATCGAGGACGAAATGAAGCGTTCATATATAGATTATGCCATGAGTGTTATTGTTTCTCGTGCGCTCCCAGATGTTCGTGATGGATTAAAACCCGTTCACAGAAGAATATTGTATGTTATGAGCGAATTGGCTTTATGGCCAGATAAACCATATAGAAAATGTGCCGGTATCGTTGGTGACGTTTTAGGTAACTACCACCCACATGGTGACGCCGCAGTTTACGATGCATTAGTAAGACTTGCCCAAGATTTCTCTTTGCGTTATCCACTAGTTAATGGGCACGGTAATTTTGGTTCAATAGATAACGACCCACCAGCCGCAATGAGATATACAGAGGCCAAATTATATAAAATGGCCGTTGAAATGCTAGATGATATAGACAAAGAAACTGTAGATTATGCGCCAAACTACGACGATAGACTTATGGAACCTACTGTATTACCTGCTAAAATACCAAATCTTTTAATTAATGGTTCTTATGGTATTGCCGTTGGTATGGCATCAAATATTCCACCGCATAACTTAACTGAAGTTATAAATGGCACTTGCGCTATGATAGACAATCCAGACATAACAGACGAACAATTAACGGAATATATAAAAGGGCCAGACTTCCCAACTGCTGGTATAATAGTTGGTCACGAAGGTTTCAAAAGTGCATATACGACTGGACGTGGTAAAGTATGTCTACGTGCTAAATGTGAAATCGAAGAAGACCAAAGAGGTAGATATCACATAATAGTTACAGAAGTGCCTTACAAAGTTAATAAAGCTGCTATGTGTGCTAACATAGCAAAACTTGTTAATGATAAAGTTATAGAAGGAATTTCGGATGTACACGACCATTCAGACAGAGAAGGTGTAAGAATAGTTATAGATCTGAAGAAAGATGCTAATCCAAATGTTGTATTAAATCTTTTATACAAACATTCTGAACTTCAAACAACTCAATCAATGATATTACTCGCACTTGTAAATGGTGAGCCTAAGATTCTTACATTAAAAGAAATTCTGTACCATTATATCGAACATAGAAAAGATATAATTATAAGAAGAACTAAATACGATTTAAAGAAGGCTGAAGCTAGACTTCATATACTAGAAGGGCTAAGAATAGCAATTGACAACATTGACGAAATAATTAAGATCATTAAATCTGCTAAAGACGATAATTCTGCTAAGATAACATTAATGGAAAGATTTGGTCTTTCCGAGATACAAGCACAAGCAATTCTAGACATGAGATTAAGAACTCTAACAGGATTGTCTCGTGATAAGATTGAATCAGAATATAACGCTTTACTTGAAACCATTAAGCGTTTAAGAGAAATTTTAGAAAGCGAAGCTCTAGTTCTAAATATCATAAAAGAAGAATTGACTGAAATTAAAAATACTTACGGTGATGAAAGAAGAACTAAAATAGTTCACGGAGAAAGTGATATTGAAATAGAAAGCTTAATTAAACAAGAAGACAACGTTGTTACAATCACCCATTTCGGTTACGTTAAGAGAATTTCTGTAGACGCATACAAATCTCAAAGACGTGGCGGCAAAGGTGTTACTGGTATGGCAACAAGAGAAGATGACTTTGTCGAGCATCTATTCGTATCTTCGACTCATGACTACATACTATTCTTTACAACAACTGGTAGAGTGTTTAAGCTTAAAGCTTATGACCTTCCAGAAGCATCAAGAGTAGCTAAAGGAATGGCAATAGTTAACCTACTTCAACTTGCTCAAGGCGAAAAAATTGCTGCTGTTATACCTGTTAAGAACTTTGAGGATAAATTAAATGTTCTTATGGCTACAAAGAACGGTCTTGTTAAGAAAACTCCTCTTTCTGAATATTCAAATATTAGAAAGACTGGTATTCTAGCAGTAACTCTAAAAGATGATGATGAAATTATTGATGTTAGAATTACAGATGGAAATAGCGATATAATTCTTGTAACAAACTCTGGTCTATCTATTAGATTCAAAGAAGAAGAAGCAAGACCTGTAGGTAGAACTTCAATGGGTGTTAAAGGTATTACTCTTGGCAAAGGCGATTATGTTGTTGGCATGGAACCAATTACATCTGAAAAGGATAACTACATTCTAGCCATAACTGAAAACGGATTCGGTAAGAGAACAGAAGTTGAAGAATACCGTGCACAATCTAGAGCAGGTAAAGGAATATTAACATACAAAACTACTGAAAAAACAGGACATATTATAGGTGTTAAAGTTGTCACAGATGATGACGATGTTATGATAGTTACTGCAAGCGGCGTAATTATTAGAATTAACGTAAGCGATATATCTGTACTTGGAAGAAATACTCAAGGTGTAACATTAATGCGAACTTCAGAAGGCGGTAGGGTTGTAAATATTGCCAAACTTGTTCATGAAGAAAACGATGACCAATTAAAAATTGAAGAAAATAATTAAAATGTTTTCACAAAAAACAAATATGTAAAATATAACAGGTGGCTCATTAGAACCACCTGTTTTCGCACTTAATTAAATCGACATTCTCTACTCACTCATATGCTTAATATAGCATTTAAGAATCTTGTTAGGGATAGGATTCTTATTGCATTTTTCCCATCTGTTTATTGTTTCATCGTAATACATCTGATCATTAAACAAAGGGATATACGCTGTTTCCTTACCACTTTTCACTCTCACCACGTATTTATTTCCTTTGAATTCTTTTAGAACACAGGCGCTAAATAAAACACTATCATTTGAAATTGGCTGTTTCATTATATCTTTGGAAAGCGATACAATTGCCTGAGTAGTAGATAAAGCCGAATATGTAAGTTGCCCATAAAATATATAGTCAAAAATACTATTGGATTTATCTTCGGATGATGTATCAGTCAAACACTTATAATGCTCCAAAAAAGCTTCAGCCACCTTACTATTTGTAGATGGCAACCACTCACCATCTTCTAAATATAACGTTGGCGGATATAGTGTAACATACTCTGCAGGCCTACCTGCGAACTGCAAACACAAAACATCCTCCTTACTACCATATTTTTTCAGTACAGTTGCCTCAAATCTATAGCATTTGGGTGCGAGAGCGTCCACCCGTTCTCGTTCTTGAGAGAGAATAACTCTAGATTCTCCCGTCAGCCGAGGCATATGCACTCCATACAGTTTTAAATCATAAATAGTCATTACAATTCCTCCTAATTTATATTTTAGGAATTAATTATATCACAAAAATATGGATTAAGCAAATTTAACTTAATCCATAAAATTTTATCGCATTATTATATAAAATTTTCGTCACTTGTTCTTTATCCATTTCCTTTATTTCAGCGATTTTTTCTATAACATATTCTATATTTAACGACTCGTTTCTCTCGCCTCTATGTGGTACAGGTGCAAGATAAGGTGAATCCGTTTCCGTCATGATATTTTCTATTGGCATCTCTTTTATTACTCTTATTGCTGTATCTGTTCTTTTATATGTTATATTCCCACCAACAGATATTTTGTATTCTTTTTCCATTATATACTTTGCTGTTTGTTCATTTAAATCGAAACAATGAAACATTATCTTATCTGGTTTATTTTCTGTACTTTCTAGTACTTCTACTGTATCTATACTTGCATCTCTTGAATGAATTTGAACAGGTAATCCCACTTCATAAGCGAACTCCAATTGATCTTTAAACAGTTTCTTTTGCTCTTCTTTAAACTCCTTTGTATAGTGATAATCTAGACCAATCTCTCCAATTGCAACAATTTTGTCTTTGTAGTTTTCCACATAAAGCTTTTTCAAGTCGTCTATGTTTTCCCCGTCTTCCACATACTGTGGGTGAATTCCTATTGTACAATATACATTTTTATGACTGTTTGCAATATTTAATGCTCCTTTAGAAGACTGTATTCCAGCGCCAGCATTTATTATATACTCTACACCATTTTCACATTGTCTATTTAATATTTCTTCTCTGTCTTCATTATATCTTTCATCTTCGTAATGCGCGTGTACGTCAACTATTTTCATATAAAATTCGTCTACTCCTATTTCATTATTGGTATTGTTACTATTACTTCTGTTCCAATTCCAACCTCGCTCTTCATCTCAATAGTTCCATCATGAGCTTCAACTATCTCTTTAACAATAGAAAGACCTAATCCTGTTCCGCCCATCTGTCTTGAACGAGCTTTATCTACTCTGTAAAATCTTTCAAATATACGTTTTAAGTCTTTTTCTGGTATTCCCATGCCATTATCTACAAATTTAAGATAAGCTTTTCCACCAGCCGCTCCAATATATACAGTTATTTCTCCACCTTCAGGCGTATACTTTATGCTATTGCTTAGAATATTTATCATGACCTGTTGCAAACCGTCTTTGTCTACATATACAGGTCCTGGCACCATATTAACAACACATTTTAAATTGTGTTTTTTCTCCATAGCTACATATTGCATATTTTCTACAACTTGTTTCGCCAAATCATCAATGTTAAGTTTAATCTTATTCCATACATTTTTCTTGTAGTCAAAACGAGAAAGTTGTAAAAGGTCAGCTACAATTCTATCCATTCTATTTGCCTCATCATTTATGACCTGAGCAAATTTTGCTATTTCTTCTTTTTCAAGCTCTCTATCTAATATTGTTTCAGAATAGCCTTTAATTGAACAAAGCGGTGTTTTTAATTCATGAGAAACATTGGCGACAAATTCTTTTCTCATGTTATCTAGTTTTTCACTTTCAGTTATATTTTTAATAAACACAATAACTCCCATAGGCATTAGTCTTTCATTTTGGAAAGGTACTAGTACAACATCAAGAACATTATCGTTTACCGTTGTTTTTTCCTCTACATTTTTATAGTTTGTCATGTAAAGAACTTTATCAAAATCCACTTTTAGTTTAAGTTTTTTCATGACTTTTTCATATGTATTATCTTCACTAGACAAGTTAGCAAAAGTTTTAGCTGCAGAATTGATTTGTATTATTTGTCTTTGCATTGAAAACGCTATAACACCATCTGGCATCCTTTCAATTATTTTTCCCGTTTTGCTTTCTTGGCTAGTAACTTCAAAGTTGTTTTTTGAAATCCCCTGCATTATCTCGCTATATATGTCTATTACACTGTTTATTTCTTTAATCTCTGTACAACCATTCAACATACGAGAATCTACAGTTTTTCCGTCTTTAATACTCTTCATAGATTTCTCTATACGTCTAAGTGGTAATAAAATCTTATTATTATATATAACTGATGCTATTAGTGCACATAAAAGTAGCACACCAATTGATATTACAATCGGTGCGTCAAATACAAATCCAAATTCCTTTGTAATAGAATAATTTATAACAACGTTCATTACCACAAATGTAACTATTACAAATCCTAATACTAATACCTTTGTACTAGTTTTTACAGATTTAAACATAATATCCTATTCCTCTTTTTGTTATAATATATTTTGGTTCTGAAGTATTATCTTCTATTTTTTCTCTTATTCTTCTTATAGTAACGTCAACACTTCTAACATCACCATAATAGTCATATCCCCATACATTTTTCAGTATTTGCTCACGTGTAAATACTTGCCCTGCATGAGAAGCTAATAATTTTATAACTTCAAATTCTTTCATTGTTAAATCTATAATTTTGCCTTTTTTAACAACTACATATTTTTCTACATCTAAAACCAGGTCTTTTATTTTCAATTCATCTGTCTCGTTCTCTTTTTTAGCCTCTTCAGGTAACACGTGTTTTCTTAAATTTGCTTTTACACGTGCCGTAAGTTCTCTTACACTGAATGGCTTTGTCATATAGTCATCCGCACCGAGTTCAAGACCAATTATTTTATCTACAACTTCCTCTTTAGCTGTAAGCATTATTATAGGGCAAGTAAGTTTTTGTCTTATCTTTTTACATACAGTAAATCCGTCCATTTTAGGAAGCATTACATCTAAGATTATTAAATCTGGTTTTGCAGTTAGTGCCATTTCTACTGCTTGTTCTCCATCATATGCTTCGATTGTCTTATAGCCATCTTTTTCAAGGTTAAATTTTAACACATCTACTATTGGCTTTTCATCGTCAACTATCAATATTTTCTTTTCCATATCGACACCTCTTTACGAGATTATTTTATCACAAAAATAACTTTTGACAAGTCTTTTTGTTAAATTTGTGTCATTTTACTGTCATTTATTTTTAATCATATTACAATTATGTTATGACAATGTGTGAATTGTAATTTAACCACTTCTATGGTATAATATTTCTAGCAAAAGCATGTATATATAGTTCTAATTAGATTACTATTAACGAGGTACTTTTATGGGCAATAAACAATTTACCGTAAAACAAGGGCAAGATAAATTCATAATTGGCTACTTTGGCGCAGACCACTATTGGGTAATGCTAAATTACCACGATAGCAACAGATTTGTCATAACCAAACAGCACGAAAAACTTTATGAAGGCTTGCAAACCATTTTTAAGTTTATGAAAATACGTCAAGAACCACAACTTAAAGATAATGTGTTTAGTTGGCTTTGCGAAGCAAGCTTACCTGAAATATCCAACCATATGACAATTACGAAGGAAAGAAATAGATTTATTGTTGAATTTTTTCAAAATCCAGACAATTATATTTCTGCTGCCCACAAAACTTGTGGTATTTGTTTTTGCTTAAGTGGAAGTAGAAATCCAAGTGTTGCAACTATGTTTAGCTCTATGGCGAACAAACTATTAGCAGGAGATTAATTTCTCCTGCTATTTTTATTAATTATATTTCTTAGTTATTAGTATATTTTTCTACATACTCTTTAAATTTATCCCCACGCTCTTCAAAGTTTTTGAACACTCCATAACTTGCTGCTGCTGGAGACATTAGGCATATCGTGCCTTTTTTAGTAATTTGCGTAGCTAGTTCCACAGCTTTCTCTAAGTCTGCCGCCAAAACATAATTAGACTTTGTGCCTGTTTTCTTTAACTCCTCATATATTTTTCTGCCACTATTGTACATTAGAATTACATTTTCTACTTTACCCTGAGATAAAAATTCTACTAAAGATTCATAATGTATTCCTCTGTCCATTCCACCAATTATTACCGTGTTTATATTAGGAATACTCTCTACAGAAGAGATAACTGCTTCTGGAATAGTTGCTATGGAGTCATCAATATATGTTACTCCATCGTACACACCTATTTTTTCCAGTCTATGAGCTAACGGTTTAAATTCCATAATTGCTTTAGCTATTTTGTCGTCTTCAACATCTAAAAGTTTTGCTACAGTCGTAGCCACCGCAATATTATATGAATTATGAGCACCTCGGATGCTTTCGTTTTTTGGTTCGTGCACCGTCATTATATCTCCGTGAATATTTATACGAACTTGATCATTAGAATAGTAGCAAGATTCTTGCTCATCCGTTTCTTCTTTCCCAACTCCAATATGATGTTGCTTTAATAGCCTATCACCATTTAGCACATTTGTTTCATCTGCATTAAATATATAATAATCATTTTCATCTTGGTATTTATAGATATTTCTTTTCGCCTCTTTATACTCCTCGTATCCTTTGTAGTGGTCTAAATGGTCTTCGTACATGTTAAGAAGTACTGCAATATGTGGACTGCAATCTACAAACTCCAATTGATGTGATGAAAGTTCATACACATAATAATCTGTTGTATTATATGTTTCCATTTCTTCAAAAGCAGGAAGCCCTATATTACCAACAAGAAGCGCATTATATTTTTCTTTAAGCATTGCATATATTAAAGAAGATGTTGTACTCTTACCTTTTGTTCCAGTAATTCCAATTATTTTGTCCTTGCCATATTTTAAGAAGAGTTCGGTTTGAGACGTTACTTTATCTCTCAAGCCTGTTAAATCTATATCTTTGAAAGACTGTCCAGGTGTTTTCATTATAACATCATAGTCTTTCATTGCGTCTAGATAGTTTTCTCCAGTATGAAGAATAACACCTGCTTGTATTATCTCTTCATCTGTTATCTCCTTAATATCTGCAATACCTATTACGCAGTCTATGTTATTGTTTTTAATAAATCTATATGTACTTCTTCCTTCTCTACCAAAACCGAGTATTAGTACACGTTTACCTGTCAACTCTTGGATAATTTGTTCTTTCACAAAAATTCCTCCTATTTTATATATTCTCTCAATGCTGTTTCAAATTCTTCTGGCAAATTATTATTCTCATTCCAGTCTGATTTTGCCATCTCTATTGCTTGCTCTAAATTTGCTATGTTTGTTTTAAAGTCTTTTAACAAAGCTGGTAATTCCTTACCTTGTTTGTTTAATCTATCTACTATCATATTAAGGCTTAGATTTATCTCATCCTTAGTTCCAACGCATTCAAATGGCTTATCCCAATCTGGATAAACAAGGCCGTTGAATATATCTCTTAACCCAATAATATCTAGCATATCCGTTTTAAATATTCTAGCCATATTCTCATCTGTCAAGAATGCTTTAACCATAATATATACATATAAACATTTTGGGCAATTCTCACACCATACATCTTGTTTAGAACCTACGTTGCAACTTTTAAAAACTTGAAAATATTTATCTGTCTTTGTAAATGCTCTAACTATTTGCCATTCACTTAAAGGTCTAAGCAAACTGAAATAGTTTGGTCCATTTTGACAAATATGTTTTCCAATATATTCTCTAAAATCATTTTCAAATTCTATACTTTTAGAGTATTGGTGATTTATATTTGTCCCACTAACGTTAGCTTCGTTTGCACTTGCTTCATTAGATAATACTATATGTTTTCTGCCTAATATTATAGCTGATGCATAAGAAGAAAATGCAAGTATAGCAGAAAATGGCGTATGTCCATTTAAAAAGCCTTGTTTATTTAATTCTAATAATCTTGAATCTAACGTTCTCTTAGGTGCATAAATTTTCCCATCATATCCACCAACAATGGCAGAATCTCTTGATGCGCCTCTCGGATTTACTATATAGCAAATATTATCCATGTTCTTTAATACTTCTAAAGATACAGATGAATCCTTACCTCCACCAACAGGTACAAGATTACCTTTAAGTTGTTCTAATAGTTGCACCTTTTTACTTTCAGTATTTTCTACTTTAATCTCTAAAAATGTATCTATATTCATTGCATCCATAATATTATTTCTGTAGAAAAACTCTCCGAGACCGTTTATGTAAAGCTTTTTATACCAAGCTATTTGTTCGTCATTTAAACTACCACACTTTACAATCAGTGTAGACGAACATGTAGCTTTAAGATATGAAACCACTTCAACCATTCCAAGATTAAATATTGTATTTTCAAATACTTTTCTTGAATTTTCATCAAGATTTCTACCTTGAGGTTTAGGGAAACTCCAAGTTGGTTTAAACTCTGTAAGATTAGGTATAGCAAAGTTAAATGATACTTCAAAACTATTTTCTGTTTCAATAATATCATAAGAATTATATTCAAATATTGGATATTTTTCTCTTAACTCATTAAATTTATCCATATTACATTTCCCTTCTGTTTTCCATAGCTTTTATTAAAGTAATTTCATCTGTATACTCTAAATCTCCTCCTACAGGTATTCCATGTGCTATCCTAGACACTTTAATGCCTGGTATTGTTTTAATAATTCTTGAAATATACATAGCAGTTGCTTCCCCTTCTATAGTTGGATTTGTTGCAAGAATTACTTCTTTAATCGTATCATCTGAAAGTCTAGCTACTAGTTCTTTTATTTTTATATCTTGTGCAGATATGTTGTTCATAGGAGAAATTGCTCCGTGAAGCACATGGTATAATCCTTTAAACTCGTGTGTTTTTTCCATAGCAACCACATCTTTTACATTTTCTACTACGCAAATAACGCTTGTATCTCTTTTAGAGTTTCCACAAATTTCGCATTTGTCTGTCTCAGATAAGTTGTAGCAACTAGAACAAAATCTTACTTTTTGTTTTGCTTCAAGTAAAGCTTCAGACATTGTACGAGCCACCTCTGTATCTGATTCTAGTATATAGAACGCTAAACGCACAGCCGTTTTATGCCCGATTCCCGGCAACTTTTCAAATTCTCCTATTAATTTTTTTATTGATTCTGAATACATAACCTACCTACATCAACCCCGGAATATTTAATCCTCCAAGTCCTTCTTGCATCATATCGTCTGCTTTTCTTAACGCTTCATTTACAGCAGTAAGAACAAGGTCTTGTAGCATTTCTACATCGTCTGGGTCTACCACTTCTTTTTTTATTATTATTTCTTTTATTTCTTTAGCACCTGTTGCTTTAACTATAACAGCTCCACCGCCAGCAGAAGTTTCAAACTCTGTGTTTGCTGCTTCCTCTTGTTTCTTTTGCATTTCCGCTTGCATTTTTTGCGCCTGTCTCATTAAGTTTTGCATATTTCCCATTCCACCTGGGAACCCTCCAAATTTAGCCATTTTAAATTCCTCCTATTATATCTTCAATTACTAAATTAATCTACAACTTCAAAAGGTACTCCTGAGTCTTTCATAACATTTTCAAAACAACAAGCGTCATCCTTTTTAG
The DNA here is from genome assembly GCA_045611765.1 of Clostridia bacterium. Classification (GTDB taxonomy): domain Bacteria; phylum Bacillota; class Clostridia; order TANB77; family CAG-465; genus UMGS1649. Next base: position 78,802 of record JAZKXT010000010.1, on the reverse strand, counting down.
TTTCTTTAATATATTCAATTCTTACATTAAAATCGTTATTCATTTCCTCATTAACAATTTTCCTTAAATCCTCACGTGTATTATCTTTATTGAGTACTCCATATGCAAACGCATTACATGTGGCAAATACAATCGTTTCGTCCTCTTCAAATGCTTGTGCTCCCGCCAGTGCTGAATAAAGTTTTAAATTATCTGAATCCACTGCTTTTTTCATTATTTTGTCTAACTCTTTAACCCTTTTTCTGCAAAGTTTTACTTCAGAAACTTTTGCTTCTTTAGGCTCAACTACTGTTTGAACTTGTTCAAGTAGTACTTCATTAGACTCAGTTTCAGCCTGTTTCTCTTGTTTTAGAGTTTTCACTTTGGACTCAGATTGAATTTTAACACCTGTCATTTCAAGTTTTTCTATTTTCATTTCTAGCTCTTTCATTTTAGCTAAAAGTTCATTTTCATCCATTGGTACTACCTTTGTTGAAAGTTCTAATAGTTTTGCTTTAAATAGCATTGCTACATTGTTAGATTGTCTTAAGTCATCATCAAGTTTTGACATGTGTTTAATGATTTCGTGTATTCTAACTACGCTTAAGTTTCCACAAACTTGTTTTAATTCTTCGGACATATCCACATTGTCACCGCAAGACGCCGCTATTAATACTTTTAAGAATTCCTGTGTTATGCTTGCAGATATATTTCTTAAGTCTTTTCCTGATGAAAGTATCATATTTACCAATTCATCCACCTTAGTAATATTGTATTCTAGAACGTTTATAACTATATCTTGTATAAGTTTCTTTGGAACTGTACCAATTATTTCCTCTATTTTTTGTTCTGTAATTTCTCCTTCTCCAGAAGTTATACATCTTTCTAATATACTTAAAGCGTCTCTCATTCCACCATCTGCAAGCTCTGCTATGTGCTCTAACGCTTCAGTATCGTAACGAACATCATAATCTTTCAATACGTGTTCTAATCTTTTGACTATACCTGCTTTACCAATCTTTTTAAATTCAAATCTTATACAACGAGATAGAATTGTAGGTAAAATCTTATGTTCCTCTGTTGTTGCTAGAATAAATATAACATTCTCAGGCGGTTCCTCTAAAGTTTTAAGTAATGCATTAAATGCGCTAGTTGAAAGCATATGTGCCTCGTCTATAATATACACTTTATACTTTAGACCCGTTGTAGAATACGCCACTTCTTGACGTATACTACGTATATTTTCTACTGAGTTATTAGATGCTGCGTCCATTTCAACTACATCTGTTGTATTTCCTTCTAATATACTACGACACGCTTCACATTCATTGCAAGGCTCTCCATCTTGATTTTTTAAGCAATTAACTGCTCTCGCAAAAACTTTAGCCGCTGTAGTTTTACCCGTCCCCCTAGTTCCACTAAAAATATATGCATGAGATATTTTAGAAGCTATTATTTGGTTTTTCAAAATTTTAGTTATATGTTCTTGACCTATCATATCACTAAAGTTTTGTGGTCTATATTTTCTATATAACGCTACGTATGACATATTTTAACCCCTCATATATAATAATCTTACTACAAATGCTATATATACAAAAAGGTCGCCCACGGCACATAACTTATCTGCTTATTGCTGCTTCCTTCCGGACCTGACAAGCTTCACAAACTTGTTATTGCCAAAGCGAGTTTAGTAATTATACAATATAGTCTTGTATTTTTCAAGTGTACTTTTTATTTTTCTGTTTCTAATTCACTTTAAATTTATAGTCTGAAAGAGATAATCTTCTTACATCCGCTCCATTTGTTACAAGAGCTTCATCTGGTAATAACAATTCTACTTTCATCGTATTTGTTTTCCCTGTACTTTCAACAATATTTAATTTGAATTTTAACTTAAACTGTATGTCTTCCAATTTTATTCCTGCCGTATTTAGCATTCTACCATCGTATACAATCTGTTTTGTGCTTTCTGGAACTATCCAATCTTTAAGAATATTTTCATTAAGAGCCACAAACTCTAATAGCATTTGATTGTTTTTATCTAAAGTATATTCTACAGCAAGTTCTTGCCCTTTATTATCCAACGCTAGTTTGCTTTCATGATCTAACTGAGAGAATATAACCTTACCTTTGTTTGAAGTTACATCACTTAAATATATCCTATTTATCTCAACACCTGTTGCAGCGGTAACAAGAACACTTAATTTGTTTCTTTGAGATAAATCTATACTCCACACCCCATTTTTTTCTGTTTTATTTGTAAGCTCCGCCGAACTTGTTAATATGACATCACTGACTCTAAACTTTCCTTCGTTTACTGCATCTTTTTTGAATACTACATTTATTACTATAATTAGCAGTAGCACTGAAATTACCACTGTCATTAATACCCAAAATATTTTTTTCTTATCCATTGTTTCCTCCGAATTTGTTTATATGTCTCTACTAAAGTTTATTAAAATTTGCTGTTTATTCTAATATCGATATTATACAACGTAATACATAAAAACTCAAGTGATTGAGTATATTTTAATAGGTGGTTTCATGGATAATTTTTTAAACAATTTTGACTCATCCTTTATGAACAATCTTGGTATCAATTGCGACAATTTGGATATAAACAAGTTGTTGGTAATTTTGCTAATTCTTACAGGCAGACTAAAAATAGAGTCAATAACTGTATTCCCAAATGATTTTACAGTCACACTCGGCACCTTTAGAATCCTATAACCTTACCACCGATCCACTTAATATTATTTACTTTTCATTTACTTGTATATTAACTCATATGTACTTGACATTATCACTATTTAGTTATACTATATTATTGTACAACTAAACAATGTATGAGGTAAATAATTATGATTAGTAAAGATGTTAGATTTAAATTAAATATATCCGGTTTCGATGATAGTCAAGATTATTTTATTTTCACGCCTCCGTTAGGTAAACATTCTAAAGAAATAAAGGAGTTGGAAGATGACGGTTGCGGAGTAATATTTCCCGCCGAATTGTCTGAAGAAGCCGTACAAAATATGTCTGATGAAGAGAGAACGAAATACGAAGAACTGATTGGGCGTGGTCTAATATATGACTTTAAACAAAAGAGATTAGCTAAAGACTTCTTAGGAGCTGTCATTGAACACTATTACTCCGCTTCTCACGGGGCAATAACAGGTTCTGACACAGACGAAAAAACACTTTGCGTATTCCCATATGGCGATTATGACGACAAGGTTCACTATGAATTCCAAAAAATATTGTGTGAACTGGGGTTCCAAGCTGAATTAGAAGATATGTTAGTTACCGTACAGGCGCCAGAAAAACTACCTTGTGTAAAAAAAGAAAAGTTTTATGAAATATACGAGTTCGCTAAAGAACATGTATTTACAATCGGCAAAACTATTAAGTCATTAATGCATGATTCAAGAGTTAACAGCGACGACTCTGAATATAGATAATAAATAATTGAGGTGTATTATGAATAACAACTTAAGACAAGCCTTAACCGAAGTGTTACAGGTACTAAACAATACTCAAAAAGACTTAATTGCTCTAATACCACAGGATTTTGTAATATTTTTATTGGACAATCACGATCAAAAATATAAACCAAACATCGATTTTTCATTAGACAATTGGGAGACAATGATAAGCGATGATGCCAAATCAATCATTGCATACATATATAAAGAATTCTTGGTAACAGAAGAAGAAGGAGCCGAACTACTAACAGATGAGGAGCTCGTTAAAAAAGGCGAAGAGATGCTTCAAAAATACGGCCTCGAAGACCTGTTTGAAGATAAAGAAAATGTTGCAACCGCTAGCACAATAGCAAATGTTCCAATGCCGCTTCCCAAGCAACCATGGTATAAAAAAGTGCTACAAAAAATTATGAATTTATTTAAATAAAACCGATAAACAGTATATGAGTGTATCATATACTATTTTTATACATCAACGATGTACAAGATAAAAATGGTAACATATACACGTCTTTCTATTGTAAATAGCTTTTGTTTTTGATATACTTGTTGTATTGAAGAGGTGATACTAGTGCATAGTAACAAAAACAATGTAATGATTATAGACGACGATATTGGTTTAACTCAAGCTTTATCTATAGTTTTGGATAGCTATAATATAAAATTATCTACCTTCACAGAGCCACTTGCAGCAATACAAGAATTAAGGAAAAACAAACACGATATATTAATAGTCAACTACTTAATGACTGCAACTAGAGGCGATGAAATAGTTAAACTTGTTCGTGATTTTGATAAAGAAATATATATTATACTTATGTCTGCTCATAAAGACCTTGCTCCATCTATAGATATAATGCGTTCTTTAGACATACAGGCATTCTTTGAAAAAGGAGCACGTTTCGATGACCTTATTCTTCTTATAGAGAGCGGATACAAATATATAGACCAAATAAATGAAATAAAACAAATGAACCATACTATACAAAACTTTGGTTTAGAGCTAGCTAACACACTAAAAAGCACTGTTGGTGCAAGAGACCACTATACCAAAGAACACAGTGACAGAGTTGCAGAATATGCCAAACTATTCGGAACTCATCTAGAACTTAGCGAGGATGAATTAAAAACTTTAATACTTGCTGCTGACTTCCACGATATTGGTAAAATTGGTATATCCGATGCCGTTCTTCTAAAAGAAGGTAAGCTAACAGATGAAGAATATACCAAAATTAAATTACATCCAATAATCTCCGTAAACATTTTAGCCGGTTCAGAAACGTTTAAAGATGCTATACCCGCTGTAAGACACCATCACGAAAGAATTGATGGTAGAGGTTATCCTGATGGTCTTAAAGGCGAACAAATTCCAAGACTTGCCCGCATTCTTTCTATATGTGATACATTTGATGCTATCACTTCAAGAAGAGTTTATAGAGATAAAATGGCTATAGAAGATGCATTGCTCGAAATAGATAGAGTCAAAGACGCTCAACTAGACAAAGAGCTTGCAGAAACATTTATCCAGTTTATCAGAGCAAATCTAGATGATATAAATAAAATTATGGGGAATAAATAATAATGTTGATATTAAAAAATAAGAACAAATTCCTAGTATCAGGGATTTGTTCTTGTTTTACTATTTAACTTTTTCAACATTCATACTATAGACTCTTAAGCCGTTTTCCTCTATTTCAAATGTTGTTGTTTTTATGTGCGTGTATTTGCTAATTTCATAATCTACATCATATGTTTTTACAACAAGCTTTATTCTTCCAGCTTTCGTACTTACATCAGATATTACAGATAAGCCTATTTCCATGCCCATTCCAAATGGTACTATATAGTATGTCTTTCCGTCTTCTTCATAATATACTGCTTTATTCTCATCTTTTATTGTTCTTAAATCATAACCTTTAAAGAATTTCTTAACATCCTTTATCCCAGTTATTTCTGTAAATACTTTTTCGTAATCACTTTCAGAAACAATGGCATGGTCCAATCCGCCTTCTAATAGTAAATGTCTATCCTCTTCAATAAATTTGCCTATAATTAAAGCATGTAATATGCCCTTGTTTGTCTCACTAAATGAAACTTCTCCCTCTTTGTCGTTATTCAGGCTAATTAACGTTAAAACCTCACGTAATCTAGCATCTATCTTATTTGCTTTTACTATTAGTTCTTCTTTTTCTATATAGTAACCTCCTTCGTAGTAAATAAATGAGGAACCTGTGTTTTGTATTTCATCTTCTTGTTCTTCCTCTTCCATATAGTCATCATTATCTCCCACAAACGAATTATCTATATTATTGCCGTTTGGTATATAAATATCCATTACCTTTTTAACTACTACAATCATGCAGATAGTTAACAAAATTAACAATACTACTAATATTACTTTTTTTGCTTTCTCATTTTCCATAGTGTAATTCTCCTTAAAATAACTAATTATTTTTTATTTAATTCTTTCATCTTAACTTCTATTTCTTTTTTTCGCTTTGCAATTTTATCTTTATACATCGCTGCCATTTCCTCTAGAAGTACAATCTGCTCATCATATAATTTGTGTAGCCCTTCAATCTGTTCCTCAGTCATATAGTTTTCCGAAACATTATTTGCTTCAAATTCTCTTTGCAATTTTATTATATCTTCTTTACAATTCATCTATATCCCCCGGGGTTTCTGACGTTCCTGGCGCTGATTGTTTTTTTGCGTTCTCAGCTCCAACTACTTCTGTATATAACTCATCCGCTCTTGCAGATTCATCCCTAAGTTGTCTCACCGTTTCTATTTTTTCTTGTTTTATCTCAGCTTTCTCTCTTAAAGTTTGATTCTTAACACTTTCAGCCCTAGCTTGTTCCGCTTTTCTTAAACCATCTAACATTTCATCTAAATAAAATTCCTTGCCGTAAACCTTTACCACGAATCTGCCATCTATCTCTTCGATGTCTCCGTTAACTCCATATTCTGGCATAGTGCTTCCATATAGCGTTCTTTCTCCATTTATATCATACCTGTCATCTTCTTCATAGTCATCATAATCTTCATCATAATCATACTCAGGTGAATCTTTAGTTATTGTCACATTAGCACTTCTAGCATTGTTTATGTATCCAAAATCATCTAAAGACAATGTGCCATCTTCATTAATTAATCTATATGCACCAATCGTGGTATAATCTACAGATATTTTTTCTTCTTCTATATGTTCATTTATTCCTACGTCTGATAACAGTTCATATATAGACTCATACCCATCAACATCTATTGTAGCACCTGCACCGTCACTTGTTTCAATATTAACTGATGTTACTTCTCCCAAATACATTTTGCCGTCTTCTTCTATTAAACAATATGCTGCATAACTATCTTGGCTACCGTGACAACATCTATCTATTGAACTATAACAATGTGCTACGCAAAATGCCCCTACTTTCATTTTTCCACTTTTCCTCTCTTCCATTTGTTACCTCCTACTTTAAGAACAAGCACATATATGCCATTCTTTTTACTCCTTCTCTAGAAAGTCTTTCAGCTTTTATATCTAGTGGACCATTTATAACAGCACCCGCATTGTATTTTGAACATTTTTCCATTTCTATTACAAATTCTTTAGGTATTTTGTTCTGAGCATCTTCTGGAAGAATTTGATACATTTGGTATGCCTCACACATTCCTATTATTTCTTCATCACTATACGCTTTCATATGGGCTCTCCTTTCCAACTATTTGTTCTTGCTGTTTAACCTCTGTTGCAACACTAGACACCTCTTGAGCGTCGATACCCATTTCTTTAACAGCCTCAGCAACAGAAGAAATTGTAGCATCTGTTACATTAGGCATCATTTGAGATATCTTCTTTAATCCACAACCATTATTTTCTCTTACAACTTTCAATAATTCTTGTGGACTTTCAATTGCATAATCTAAAATTTGTAGTATATGGTCAGAACCATAGTTATATCCATCGTTTTCATACCTATCGTGTATTACCTTATGTATAACCCCTCTGCTTATAGCTTCTCCTCTTCCAAACTGTGTTATCGCTTCTTCTAATCCTTCTTTTTCCTCAGCTATATATGTTGCATTATTATCTTGTCCTAATGGTTCAAGTACAACTACCCCATTAAGCGCCATAACAGTATATTCTACATTGGCTCCTTTTTTAGATAGTTCCGCCTTTTGACCATCGTCTGATGTTGTTCTAGAACCACCCGTAGAATATATAAACGCTTTAAATTTACCATTTGCTCTTCTAAGTCTATCTATTATTCCTAAAGTTAATCTTTCCATTTCAACTTGAGCTTGTTCTTTGGTTAACCCTGCAGGCGGTTTACCTTTAGTATTTTTATTTATTATTCTTGTTAGCTCATTGCTAGCACTACCTATTGCTTCTTCTTTATCTAATATATATGCTCCTTTAAATGTAAACTCTCTTTCTTTTTCAAGTTCCATTAACATTGAGCGATATGGATCTTTTTTACTATATAGTGGCATATTCTTATCCTCCTATTTCCTGTTTTCTTAATTCTTCTAATGCTCTCTTTAGTTCTTCTCTTGTCTGTGGCATTGGATATCTTTTTAAAAGTTCTTGTTTTAGTTTGTATTCATAGTCTCCATCTTCCATATTGCCTTTTTCTAAAATGTGTGCTCCAAAGTTTTTTGCAAATCCTTTTTTAGATATACCAATTGTTGTATATAACCTGTCTGGCAAAATTGCCACACCAAGTTCTCTATATAACATAAGTCTTGCATACATTAACTGCGGGTCTTGTGCTAACACTTTAGTATCTTTTGTAAATACTTGTTTTGTACCACCACAATAGTCTAGTATTTCTTTTTGCATTCCTAGTCTTTCTGTAGATAAACTATACACATCTCTACCTATTGCTTGATATGATTGCTCTAATGAAGATATTTGTTCCGCACTTAATCCAACTTCGTGTGTTAAGAAGTCTGATACTAATACCTTGTTATCTCTTGCAGGTTGTTCTCGTCTAGCAAATCTTTCCCTTGATGAAACTGTTCTAGGAGATTCGCCTGGAACTTCCATTCCTAATTCTTGCATTATTTGTCTTAGTTCTCCACCATTTACATCTAAACATCTTTCTCTTATTGTTTCAGGATAATCCGAATCATAACTATATTTTTGCTTTACATACATAGTCGTTGGATTAACTCCTGCCTTTAGCATTGCTGTAACAACTTCTCTTCTTGTTTGCTCGTTTTCTATTTTTAAAGCTTTATATAACGTTGGTGTTCTTTCAGGGGTCCTTCTATCTAGATTTTGGTATGACTCATATTCTAATCCAGAACCCGCTTGTATTAAACCTAGTATTAAATCCTTATCTATTTCCGCTTTTGATAATTCTGATGATAGCATTGCTCCAGAACGAGAAACAGTATTTCTTCCATGTGTTTCACATTGTTTGCTTTCTTCTTCCAAAAATTGTTTTATATATTGGTAATTCCCTTTTTTGCATTCACAAATTGCAATTTCTTTTTTAGTATTACTAGGCAAATCATTCCAATGTTGCTCTACAAATTCCATATTGCCTTTTTGATACTCTGACTCTACTATCATACCTTGCAATACCCTATCAATACTTGCCCAACGTTGCTCTATAAATTCAATGTTACCGTTTTCGTATTCTGCTTTTATAATTTGTTGATATGAATCCCTGTTCAAAGCATTCAAATGTTTAGATACAAATTCCATATTGCCATTTTCATATGCCAAGCGTACAATTTGGCTTTTTAGATTGCTAGCAAGTTCAAGCCAGTGTTGCTCTATAAATTCTATGTTGCCGTTTTCATATGCTAAACGTATAATTTGTCCTTTCATCTCTCTAGTAATGTCCGCCCAATATCGCTCTACGGATTTCATATCACCTTTTTTATACTCTAACATTACTATTTCATCTATTATCCCGCTATCAATAGTCTCCCAATGGCGTTCTAGAAATGTCATATCACCTTTTTTATACTCTGACATTACTATTTTTTCTATCACCTCATAATTGCCATTATACCAATGTTGTTCTACAAATTCCATATTACCGTTCTCATATGCTAGATTTACTAGCTGGCTTTTCGTACTCCAAGCAATGCGGTCCCAATGTTGCATTACAAAGTCCATATCGCCTTTTTCGTATTCCGCTTTTATAATGCCGTCTCGTAAATCCCCGCTCAAACTATCCCAGTATCGTTCTACAAATTCCATGTTACCGTTTTCGTATTCTGCTTTTATAATGCTGTCTCGTAAATCCCAGTTCAAACTATCCCAATGTCGTTCTACCAAATCCATATTACCGTTTTCGTATTCTGCTTTTATAATGCTATCTCGTGAATCCCCGCTCAAACTTTCCCAATGTCGTTCTACAAATTCCATATTACCGTTCTCATATGCCTCTTTTATTTTATTGCTCCTCTTTATCAATATGTCTTGCTTAAAAAATTCTATAATATTTTTATTTGGTAATATATTTTCTCCAACTATTTTAGATATTAAATATTGATATCTTTCCGCAAATTTATAATCATCTTTACTATATCCATAGTAAGTATAATGATCTTTTTTCCTCATTGCAATTATAGTTTTTTCCATTAAGTTTATAGTCTTATCATTCAAAACTGTTTCCTCTATACCATTATAGGACATATTTATATTATAATTTGCATTTGCTTCTACTAGCAAATCTATATTTTTAATCAAGCTCAAATCGTAATCTGTTAAATCTATGTGTTCGTTAACTCCGCGCATTCCAGATAATGACTTTCCAGATATAAGCCTCTCATAAGCTCTATCAGAAATTTTCTTTTGCTCTGGAGTTAAGTGATGTTCTTGCCTTCTTTGAACATATCTTTCATCTAGATTTTCTCTACCTAAAACAACAAATTTATTCTTATCTTTTGATGTTGTTTGCTCTTGATATTCATCATTTAAAATACCATACAATTCACAGCCGTGAAAAGCTACGTTGCTAAAGTCAATAGTTTGAGTAGCAAGTCCAATATCATCTTGTGTTTGTTCACTTATTCCTATATCTGTTAAATTTATTGTTATTCCTGTATTTCTTAAGTTTATATTGCTAGGCACTCTTTCTCCATCTTCTGTTCTAGAAAGCATAAACCTACTAATTTGTACATCATGTAAATCTTGTCCTTCTAAATTCATATCTGGCATTTCAATATAATATATATCTTCACCAAAATCTGTTTGCTCATCTCTATATTCAAATGTGTATTTTAAAGCATCTTTATCTGTTAGTGCTAAAAACTCCTGTTCAGAAATAAGTGCTTCTGCTCCTTGTTTTCGATTTAAACTACTCATTTCTTCTAGTTGTCTATATAACACTAGTTTTGCTTGTTCATTCATATATTTCCCCTTATTATTCTATAAATTGTTTTAATGTATTCGCATCAGTTATTCCAATTACTCCAGGTTCAGCTATTAACAGCTGCTTTGTTTTTGTCTTTGTTTTACATACTTGTCTTAAAAATTCAATGCTTTCATTTAGCAATTGTTCACCCAAACTTAGAACATTTGAATTTTCGTCTAAAATGTATGCTTGTTCTTTTAATGTTAATCCTATATCACTAAATATGTTTTTTATTATTGCAACTTTATTTTCTACACTTTCAGTTAATACAAATGGATTTGTATATATTACATTTTTTATAATATCTTCATCTTTTAAATATGCTCGTAATATGTTTATATTCTGTTTTATTTCATCAATTTGTATATATAACAAGTCAATGTTTTGCCCTAACACTACATTTAATTCATACTTAGTTAAATTTAAACTTGTCAGTAAGATTAACACTTGTCTTAAATTTTCAGTATTTATACTTTCAAAATCATCTACTCTTAAAAATATCTCTTTTTTACATCCAGCTGCTTTTAGTATTTCTTTTATCTTTTCAGATTTATTTGCTTCAACTGTTTCTTTACTTAAGTCTAATAAAACATTTTCTTTTGGCGTTATTTTTGCGCTTTGCTCTGTATTAATTTCTTTTGCAGGCTCTAATCTTTTAGTCCTATTAAAACTAAATATTTGTTTAATCTTTTGTATTAAATTCATACGTACTCCTTTAATCTATTTTTAGACATATTTCCCCACATCATATATATCACAAACAAAACGTTTTTGCAACTGTCTACAGTTTGTTTTTACACCGTTTATAGTTCTATTTATTTAGGCTTTTTGTATATATAATTTACTATAAGAAGTGATTATAATGTCAGTGTTTAGTTCAAACTTTAAATATGTAGAAAAATATACCGTGAAATCTTTACGTGTAGACAACTTACTATATAACCGACTTCAAGATTTAGCCCACAAGAAATATGATGCTTCAATAAATCAACTTGTAAATGCAGCTATAGATAATCTTTTTGATTTAAAAGAAATTAAATTATATATTTCAAATAAAGATATAGATTATATAGAGCGTTCATATTTAATACGCGAAGGTTCTTTAGAAAAATTAAATAAACTAAAACAGCAAACTGAAATGTCTATTGCATCTTTAGTAAATATAGCTATATATGAACCCTTAAAAAGTGAAGAACAGAAGATTTATTAAAATATTATGAGTATAGAAATATAATAATATATACAGAAACACAAAATGGGAATGCGCTTCCTATTTTGTGTTTTCTATTCTTTCTTTAATTATTCTTCTCTATGTTTGAAATAAGTTTCATCATCTAGAGTAAGAAATTCTTCGTCAATTTTTAAACCTTCCGTTAGTCTTTTTAATCTTTTATGTTCTTCAGGAGAAATATTTTCACTAGTCACTAGTGATTCATTTAAATTTATATTCGTTGCTAATATTGTATTAAATACTTTAGCACTTTCGTCTATCCCACCAAGTATTCTTCTTTTTTTCGAATCGAATATACTATTTTCTCTCATATTTGTCAATATACTCCTATAATTCATGTATACTCCTCTTTCGCCCATTGTACCATTTTCTGTTTTCTCAAGCATATTCATTTTTAAATATGTATTTATATATTCATATACAGTAAGATATCTTTCCAAGTCTACATCCGTATCCAAATTTGGTGGCAATGCACTAATTCTATTTAAAACATCTTCAATATATTTATCTTCACCGTTAATTATTGTTTCTCCTACATCCCTTTTAAACAAATGAAATACTATTCTATATAAATTGTTTCTTAAATCCATTGTTTCATCGCACTTAAATGCAACACCAAATATTGTTTTCTCAATTTCAGGCTTCATATTTCCCGCAGAGTTTACCTCTAATATTCTTGTCTTTTTATCTTGTTCTATTTCAAAATATGAAAATCCACTTGGAATAATCCCATTGGCTTCGCAATAGCTTTCATACTTCTTCTTTATTTCTTCTAATGTAGGTTGTAAAGCACTAGTTTGTCCCTCTAACAAACTACAAGGCAATATATCGCATAGTTTCTGCACTTCATCATGCATACTGTCTAATTCTTCTTGTGTATATTTTCCTCTTCCAGCTTGTTTTTTACTATATGTGTCCAATATATTTTTCATAGCAGCAGAATATTTCTCTTTTCCAACAGTTGTATAAAACAGTTCTGATAAACTTTGTAAATATTTTTTAAATTCGCCTTTTCCATATCTACTATCATAATATTCCACTAATGATTCAAAAGATATTTTTCCAGTATATGCATCTAACAGTGTTTTTTCATCAATTACAGTAGTTAATGCTATAATTAAATTTGTTCCTTTAGAGTAAGAACACTTTTGTCCATTAGTTTTTATACATTCTGTTTCACCCAGCATATAATATGATGTTATAGGTTGAGATATTTCCGACGTCAACCATTCCGTAAAGTACTCTACAAAAGGCGGTACTATTTCTTTATATTCTTCTGAACACTCCTCAAAGTATGATATACTTTCACCATTTTCGTCTATCGTGTTATTTACTTTATGAAGTAATTCGTGATTTGCTACTAAGTCAAGGCCTTTATTTTTTGCCATAGTATTAACTGTTATATTTCCTTTTCTATCTACAGTTCCCCACCACATATCATATGGTTTTTTACCATATTTAATTTCTACTCCACTTAACTTATCAATTATTTCTTCAGCATAATCTGTACCAAACCTTTTTTGAAATAGTGATAATAAATTTACACTTTCTGTACTTAATTTAGATTTATCTATATGTTCCTGCATTCAATATCCTTTCTAATATGTTTTATATATAATTATTTTTCTATTATACTATAATATTTTATATTTCGTCAATTACGCCAATTGAAGTTGATTTTAAGTTGATTAATTTGTTAGAATGAGTATTACTGTTACTCATACAATAGTTTTATTATAAATGACTATAAAATATTAACATTTATTTTAATTTTCTCTCGATAAACGAACTGCGTTTGCTATAATATGACTAATTTTTAAAAGGAGTTGATTTGAATGAATAAATTACAAAATTATACTCATAAAAGTTTAGAAGACATTAAACATTTTGACAAGGAAGGAGCTGAATATTGGCTAGCAAGAGAGTTGCAGGTGATGTTAGATTACACTGAGTGACGTAAATTTGAAGGCGTTATAGCTAAAGCTATGCAATCCTGTGAAAACAGTGGTATTACTGCTTCTGATCATTTTGTCGGCGCCGCCAAGTCAATAATTTCTGGTAAAGGTAGAAAAGGGCTTATAAAAGATTACAAACTAACTCGTTATGCATGTTACCTTATAGCTCAAAACGTCGACTCGCGAAAAGAAGTAATCGCTCTAGCCCAAACATACTTTGCAATACAAACGAGAAAACAAGAACTCAGCGAAAGAGAATATAGCTTACTTACAGAGGATGAGAAAAGGCTATATCAAAGGAGCTCTGTTAAAAAGGGAAACTACTCACTAAATCAAGCCGCTAAAAAAGCTGGTGTTAAAAATTTTGATAAATTCCATAACTCTGGTTATAAAGAATTATACAATGGCGAAACTGCCGATGATATTGCTAAAAGAAAGGGCTTAAGATATAGAGAGGATATTCTAGATAATATGGGTAGTGAAGAACTTATCGCCAACTTGTTTAGAATTTCACAAACGGAACAAAAACTAAAGAGAGACAATGTACAAACTGAAAAAGATGCAAACGACACTCATTATAATGTAGGTAGTAAAATACGTCAAACAATTGAAGAACTTGGTGGAACAATGCCTGAAAATTTACCAACACCTGAAAAAAGTTTAAAACAATTAGAAAAAGAACAAAAACAAGCACTGTTAAAAGAGTGATTTAGATAGTATTTTTAGTAAATATTTTTCCAAATTTATTTACACATATGGTTAAATTCGGTATAATTTAACCATATAATAACAATGAGATAAAGCATATATTTATATTAAGTCCTTTACGTGTGAAAGTCAGCTTCATGCTGTGAGTATCTTTGATACCTAGCCGTAAAGGGCTTATCTTTTTTATCGAACTGATTTTGGAATAAAAACCAACCGAATTAAACTTTGGTTTAACTCGGTTGGTTTGTTTTTGTTATTCTTCTATTATTCGTATATTTCTTCTATTATATTAGAACTTAATACATCTTCATCAGAATTATTGTTTGTAGTTTCTTCTTCATCTGAAGAAAAGCTTATATCTTTGTAATCTACAAGACCTGTACCAGCTGGTATTAGTCTACCGATGATTACGTTTTCTTTTAATCCTAGAAGTTTATCTGTCTTACCTTTAATTGCTGCATCTGTTAATACTCTTGCTGTTTCTTGGAATGATGCTGCAGATAAGAATGAGTCTGTAAGAAGAGCAACTTTAGTAATACCAAGTAATTCTCTCTTACCAGTAGCAAGTTTTTTACCTTGCTCTTGAGCTTCTTTGTTTGCTGCTTTGAATTGGTTAATGTCTATTACAGAACCAGCAACAAGTTTAGTTTCTCCCGCATCATTTACTTTTATTTTTCTAAGCATTTGTTTTGCAACAATTTCAATGTGTTTATCATTAATGTGAACACCTTGAGTTCTATATGCTTTTTGTATTTCTTGTATAATATAGTTTTGTACGGCAACTTCGCCATTTATACGAATTATATCGTGTGGATCAAGTGAACCTTCTGTTAGTCTATCACCTGCTGCTATAACGTCTCCGTCTTTAACAACTGGTCTAGCACTATATAGTTCATAAGTTGCGCTTGTTCCATCTTCACTTGTTACAGTTACATTTTTGTTTATATCATCTAGAGCAGTAACTTTAACCGTACCTGCTATTTCAGTAACTATAGCAACACCCTTTGGTTTTCTCGCTTCGAATAATTCTTCAACACGAGGAAGACCTTGAGTAATATCTGCACCTCCAGCAACACCACCTGTATGAATAGTTCTCATTGTAAGCTGCGTTCCTGGTTCACCTATAGATTGTGCTGCTATTACACCAACAGCCTCACCAACTGCAATTGGTTCACCAGTTGCAAGGTTTTTACCATAACATTTACAACATACTCCTCTACCCATATCACACGTAAGAGCTGAACGTATTCTAACTTTAGTAAATCCTTTACCTACAATATCCTTAGCTATAGCAGATGTTACATATGTATCTCTAGCATAAATAACTTCTCCCGATTCGTCTAAGATATCATCAGATAGGTATCTACCTTCAATTCTTTCAGATAATTTTTCAATTGGTTCTCCACTTTCCATGATTGATTCAACCCAAAGACCATCTTTAGTTCCACAATCTACAGAAGTAATTGTAACTTCTTGGTTAACATCAACAAGTCTTCTTGTCAAATATCCAGAGTCAGCTGTTCTAAGCGCCGTATCAGCAAGACCTTTTCTAGCACCGTGTGAAGAAATGAAGTATTCAAGAACGTCTAGACCATCTCTAAAGCTTGATCTAATTGGTATTTCTACCGCTTTACCTGAAGTATCTGCCATAAGTCCACGAATACCAGATAATTGTCTCATCTGTTTAGGGTTACCTCTGGCACCTGTATGCGCCATAATACGAACTGGGTTTTTGATGTTAGGGTTGCTCATTATTGCATCTTGGATGTCGTCTGTAGCTTTACCCCAAATCTTAACAACTTCGTTGTATCTTTGTTCATCAGATATTAAACCACGTTTATAGTTTTTGTACACTGCGTCAACTGCTTCGTCAGCTTCTTTTAGTATTTTCTCTCTTTCAGCTGGAACTTCCATATCTGCAACAGAAACTGTGATAGCACTTATTGTAGAATATTTGTACCCTAATTCTTTGATATTATCCAAGAATATTGCCGTTTCTGGAATACCAAATTTTTCGATGCACATATCTATCATTTGTCCAATTTCTTTCTTTCTAACTGGGAATTCAATCTCTTGTCTGAAAGCGTTTTCTGGATTTGTTCTATCTACATATCCTAAAGTTTGAGGAACAATTCCATTGAATATAATTCTACCAACTGTAGTATCTATTATTTTAGACTTAATTACACCATCAATTTCCTTAGTTACTCTAAGCTTAATCGGAGCGTGTAATCCTACAACTTTTTGATCATATGCCATTAAAGCTTCGTCTTCATCTTTAAATACTTTACCAGCACCTGGTTCGTCATCATATTGTACTGTTAAGTAATAGCTTCCAAGTATCATATCTTGAGAAGGTACTGTAACTGCTTTACCATCTTGTGGTTTAAGTAGGTTGTTTGATGCAAGCATCAAGAATTTTGCTTCAGATTGTGCTTCTGGTGATAGTGGTACGTGTACCGCCATTTGGTCACCGTCGAAGTCTGCGTTAAACGCTGCACAAACTAATGGATGTAGCTTAATTGCTCTTCCTTCTACTAGAACTGGTTCAAATGCTTGAATACCCAGTCTGTGTAGTGTAGGTGCACGGTTAAGTAGAACTGGTCTATCTTTAATTACATCTTCAAGAACATCCCACACTTCAACAACAGCTCTTTCTACCATTCTCTTAGCATTTTTAATGTTAAATGCCATTTCTCTTTTAACAAGTTCTTTCATAACGAAAGGTTTGAATAATTCTAGAGCCATCTCCCTTGGAAGACCACATTGATGTATTTTTAGGCTTGGTCCTACAACTATAACCGAACGACCAGAATAGTCAACTCTCTTACCTAGTAAGTTTTGTCTAAATCTACCTTGTTTACCTTTTAACATGTCAGATAAAGATTTTAATGCTCTATTACCAGCACCTGTTACAGGTCTTCCACGTCTTCCATTGTCTATTAATGCGTCTACTGATTCTTGAAGCATTCTCTTTTCATTACGTATAATAATGTCTGGAGCTTCAAGCTCAATAAGTCTTTTTAATCTGTTATTTCTGTTTATAACTCTTCTATATAAATCATTTAGGTCAGAAGTAGCAAATCTACCACCATCTAATTGTACCATCGGTCTTAAATCTGGTGGAATTACTGGTATTACTTCTAGTACCATCCATTCCGGTTTGTTTCCAGATTTTCTAAATGCCTCTATAGTTTCAAGTCTTTTAATAAGTTTCAAACGTTTTTGTGAAGTTGCTGTCTCAAGACCTTTTCTAATTTCAGCTTCTTCTTTTTCAAGATCTACTTTAGATAAAAGTTCTTTTATTGCTTCAGCACCCATTCCAACCACGAATGAATCTTCACCGTATTTTTCTACAGCTTCTCTATATTCTTTTTCAGAAAGAATTTGTTTGTACATAAGTCCTGTATCCTTTGGATCCATAACTATGTATGCTGCAAAATATACAACTCTTTCAAGGGCTTTAGGAGAAACATCTATTATTAAGCTCATTCTACTTGGTATTCCCTTGAAGAACCAGATGTGAGACACTGGTGTTGCAAGTTCAATGTGTCCTAATCTTTCACGTCTTACACTCTTTTTAGTAACTTCAACACCACATCTATCACATATTATTCCTTTATATCTTATTTTTTTGTATTTACCACAGTAACATTCCCAGTCTTTTGTTGGTCCGAATATCTTTTCACAGAACAGACCATCACGCTCAGGTTTTAGGGATCTGTAGTTAATTGTTTCAGGTTTTTTAACTTCTCCTTTAGACCATTCTCTAATCTTTTCTGGAGATGCTATTCCTATGCTTAATCTATCAAAAACTTCTGGATTTACATTATTCATATCTGCCATTTTAACATTTTCCTCCCTTCACCTTAAACTTCTTCATCTTCAAGATAAATGTCACCATCTAAATCGTCCATATCTTCTTCATCATCTTCACCTTCTATAGACATTGAATCTTCGTCGTCCAGAACGTATAGTTCATCATCATCTATTGGTTCGAAGTCTTGCATTTTAGATAAAGGCACTATATCTTTTTCTGTTAAGTCCACTGTTTCTTTTACTTCAACTTCTTCGTTGTGGTTGTACAACTTCATATCTAAACCTAAGCTTTGTAATTCTTTAATAAGAACTCTAAATGATTCTGGTATTCCTGGTTCTGGAACACTTTCACCTTTAACGATAGCTTCATATGTTTTAAGTCTTCCTGTAATATCGTCAGATTTTACAGTTAAGATTTCTTGTAATGCATATGCTGCACCATAAGCTTCAAGAGCCCAAACTTCCATCTCACCAAATCTTTGTCCACCAAATTGTGCTTTACCGCCAAGAGGTTGTTGTGTAACCATTCCGTATGGTCCAATAGAACGCGCGTGGATTTTATCATCAACTAGGTGATATAGTTTTAACATATACATGTATCCAACTGTAACTTCGTTATCAAATAATTCACCTGTTCTACCATCTCTTACTGGGAACTTACAAGTTTCACTTAAACCAGCCTTTTTAAATAGTTCTTCTATATCTTCTTCCTTAGCACCATCAAATACTGGGGTTGCAACTTTCCAACCAAGTTGTTTTGCAATGTATCCTAAATGTACTTCAAGTACTTGACCTACATTCATACGAGAAGGTATACCTAGTGGGTTAAGAACGATTTGAAGCGGTGTACCATCTGGAAGATATGGCATATCTTCTCTTGGTAATACTCTAGAGATAATACCTTTGTTACCATGACGTCCACAAATCTTGTCACCAACAGATATTTTCTTCTTTTGAGCAATATATATTCTTACTACTTTGTTTACTCCAGGAGCTAATTCATCAGAAGTTTCTCTAGTATAGATTTTAACGTCTATAACTGTACCTGCTTCACCATGTGGAACTCTAAGTGAAGTATCTCTTACTTCTCTAGATTTCTCACCAAATATAGCTCTTAGAAGTTTTTCTTCAGCTGTAAGCTCTGTTTCTCCCTTAGGAGTAACTTTACCAACAAGGATGTCTCCTGGTCTTACTTCAGCACCAATACGTATAATACCGTCTTCATCAAGATCTTTTAGCGCATCGTCACCAACGTTTGGTATTTCACGAGTAATTTCTTCAGGTCCTAGTTTAGTGTCTCTAGCTTCACAGTCATAATCCTCTATATGTATTGATGTTAATACATCATCTTTTACTAAATCTTCAGAGATTAGTATGGCATCTTCGTAGTTGTAACCTTCCCAAGTCATGAAGCCAACTAGAATGTTCTTGCCTAGTGACATTTCACCTTGGTCTGTAGAAGAACCATCTACAAGCACATCACCTTTTTTCACCTTAGTTCCTGTAACAACTATTGGTCTTTGGTTTAGGCAAGTACCTTGGTTAGAACGTTTAAACTTAGTTAACACGTGTTCTTCTTTTCCTTGTTTACCTTCAACTACAACTTTATCTCCGCTTACATATGTTACAATACCGTCTTGGCCTGCAACTATACAAGTACCAGAATCCTGTGCTGCCTTATACTCAATTCCTGTTCCGATAATTGGAGCTTCTGCTTTAACTAGTGGAACTGCTTGACGTTGCATGTTAGAACCCATTAGCGAACGTTTAGCGTCATCACTTTCAAGGAATGGTATCATAGCTGTAGCAACAGATACTAATTGTTTTGGAGATACGTCCATGTAATCAACTTTTCCCGGTGCAACTTCTAGCACTTCATTTCTATATCTAACTTTAATTTTCTTATTTACAAATTTATTATCTTTATCTAGTTTTTCGTTAGCTTGTGCAATGATAAAATCGTCTTCTGTATCAGCTGTCATGTATTCTATTTCATCAGTTACAACACCTGTTTCTTTATCTACTTTTCTATATGGAGATTCAACAAATCCATATCTGTTAATTCTTGCATAAGTTGGAAGTGATGAAATAAGTCCTATGTTAGGCCCTTCTGGAGATTCGATTGGACATAGTCTTCCGTAGTGAGTATAGTGAACGTCACGTACTTCGAAGCCCGCTCTGTCACGAGTAAGACCTCCAGGTCCTAATGCAGATATTCTTCTTTTGTGCGTTAACTCTGCAAGCGGATTTATTTGATCCATGAATTGAGATAATTGACTGCTTCCAAAGAATTCTTTTATTGCACCAACTACTGGTTTTATATTTATTAACATTTGCGGCGTTGCCACATCAATGTCTTGAGTTGCCATTCTTTCACGAACAACTCTTTCAAGTCTTGTAAGACCAATTCTGAATTGGTTTTGTAGAAGTTCACCAACACATCTTACTCTTCTGTTTCCTAAGTGGTCGATATCTTCTATTTTACCCATTCCATGGTAGAAGTTTACAAAGTAGTTTATAGATGCGATTATATCATCTATCGTAATGTGTTTAACTACTAGCTCTTCTCTTCTTTTCTTAATTTCATTTCTTAATGTTTTTTCGTCTTTCCCTTCGGTTTTAGCAATTATTTCTTTAAGAACTGGTAAGTAAACTTCTTCTTTTATAACATTCTTATCTATTTCAATTCCTAGATATGTTGAAATATCTACTGTATTGTTACCAATAACTTTAACTTTCTTGCCATTCTTTTCAACATATACAACGTTTATTCCAGCTTGTTTTATTTCATGTGCAACCTCACGAGAAATCTTTTCGCCTTTCTTAACAAACATTTCGCCTGTTTCAGCGTTTATTATATCTTCAGCTGCAATTTCATTTGCTATTCTTGAGGCTATGCTTAATTTTTTGTTGTATTTATATCTACCAACTCTAGACAAGTCGTATCTTCTTGCATCATACATTAAGCCATATAGTAAAGATTCTGCCGCATCTACGTGTAGAGGTTCACCCGGTCTTAATTTTTTGTATATTTCAAGAAGAGCTTCATCTGTCGTTTTAGATGGATCTTTTTCAAGAGTCGATGCTATTTTGTCATCTTCGAATAAATCCAAAATTTCAGCATCTTTTTCTATACCTAAAGCACGTACAAAAGTAGTCATCGGTATTTTACGAGTTCTATCTACTCTTACCCATAACATATCTTGAAGGTCTGTTTCATACTCAAGCCAAGTCCCCCTATTAGGCATAACTGTTCCCGTAAAGATAAGCTTGCCAGTTTTGTCCTTTTGTGTGTCAAAATATACACCAGGGCTTCTTACTAATTGGCTTACTACAACTCTTTCCGCACCATTTATTATGAATGTTCCGTTATCTGTCATAAGAGGGAAATCACCCATAAATATCTCTTGCTCTTTAATTTCGCTTGTTTCTTTGTTCATCAAACGAACTTTAACTTGCAAACGAGATGCATAAGTAGTATTTCTTTCCTTTGCTTGTTCAATTGTGTATTTCGTTTCATCTTCTAATCTATAGTCTACAAACTCTAGCATTAAATTGCCAGAGTAGTCCACTATAGGAGAGATGTCGTGAAAAACATCTTTCAAACCAGATTCTAAAAACCACTTGTATGATGCTTTTTGTACCTCAATCAAATCTGGCATGTCAATAACTTCTGCAATTCTTGAAAAACTCTTTCTTGTTGTTTTTCCATTTTTTACTTCATGTACCACGTAAATTCCCCCTAAATATATTATATTTACATAAAAAGTCCGACAAGGCAACAAAAAACCAAATTGATTTCTATCCCCAAAATCAACTTGATTTTATATATTAAGTTTTACGCTTTACGAACTTCTTTTTCCAACAATTGTACCATCCTTAAACATTTTAGTTTACATAGTTTTTCGAATGTTACGATAAACATTTCGTATATTTTATCATACGAAAGCCCGCTTGTCAACTTTTTTCCTTAAGTTTTTGCCCGTTTTTTGAACTTTTTCAAACTACATTTTAATTATACCAAATTTTATGTAAAAGAGCAAGAAAATTTATATGTTTTGTACACCAATTCTACCATCAAAGTAGTCCATCTAATATAGACGGACTACTTTGGTATCTCTCGCCATTTAATCTCGCGTATTACTCCTTTTGTCAAATCAGAACGTTTCAAATATCTAGTCGAGCCGCACCAAGGGCATTTATAGAAGTATCTGCCAAATGCGGAATCTGGTGTTGGTTCATGTATAACATCAGCAGAGGTTATTTCCAGAACCGCCTCGCAATTCTTGCACACCACTTGCATCCGATTTTCATCATGACCCTTCTTAATAATTTTCATAAACATTTCCTCCTAATAATTATAATAGAAGTCTCTAACGACTATTTTGCAATTATATCATACTAGTTGTGTTAAATCAACTTTATCATTAACTGTTCTAAACAAACCCGGTATTAACCAATATTATAGCTGCTGCTACAGCAACAACGTCAGCTATAATCGCCGCTATTATCGTTCCTCTCATTTTTTTCACTTTAGCCGCGCCAAATAAAACTGTAGTAACATAAAATGTCGTTTCAGTTCCACCCATAATGATAGATGACATTTTTCCTTCTATAGAATCAGGGCCGCATCTTTTAAATATATCCATAACAACAGATGTCGACGCTCCGCCAGAAAGCGGCCTAAATAAAGCTAATGGAACTATACTTTCTGGTATTCCAAGTCCCACTAATACACCTTGCATTGGTTTAATTAACCAAGCTAAAACACCTGTATCTTGTAAGAGAGTAATTGCAATTGTTATGGCAAGAATATACGGAAATATGCTAAGAGCCGTCTTTAAGCCTTCCAAAACACCATCTGTAAATAATTTTAATATATCCAACTTGTTTTTTATTCCAAATATTATTGTTATTAGTATAAATACCGGAACCACAGACGAAAAAACATATATCATTATTTTATCACCCTATTTAGTATTTTTATCGAAATAATGCCAGCCGCAAGCGCTACTATACTTATAATCCACACTGCCAAAATAATCTCCCCCGGATTTCGGCTTCCATAAATAGCCCTTAAAGATATTATTGTGGTGGGAATTAGTTGAATGGATGCTGTATTGAGAAGAATAAACGCAGTCATACTATCATTGGCCTTTTCTTTATTTACATTTTTTGCTTGCATCTTTTTTGTAGCATTTATACCAAACACTGTTGCTGCATTTCCTACTCCTATGGCGTTAGATGTTACATTTAGTGCTATGTCTTGCATTATTTCATCATCTATTTCATCTTTTTTAAACAACTTGCTCATTATGGGTTTTACAAAATTCGCAAGTTTGTCTATAATAGGGGTATGCTTTAATATATTAAAAATCCCCGTCCAAAAACACAGCATTCCCGCCAAAGTCATTATATTTTCTATAGAGCTAGTTGATGCTTTAGTTACATATTCAATTAAACTATCTGCTCTTCCCGTACAAAACGCGAAAACTATCGCCAGTATTATCATAAAAGACCAAATTATAGACATAGCACACCTCAATATATTGTACTATGTCTATATTAATTTTTATTACACTATTTATATTTTTTTATTATTTTAATAATATCTATCATCATTTCCTTTTGCTTGTTGGTCGCATCTTTTAGTTCTT
Source organism: Clostridia bacterium (assembly GCA_045611765.1). Lineage (GTDB taxonomy): Bacteria > Bacillota > Clostridia > TANB77 > CAG-465 > UMGS1649. The sequence goes on along the minus strand of JAZKXT010000010.1, from coordinate 54,583 downwards.
CTACAATTTTTACATCTATATCACTTTCTTGTTCAAAACGGAAATTACCTATCAGATAGTCCAAGCCTACATCTAGCGCTTCCGCAATCAATATGATTTTAGTCATACTAGCACTACGCTCTCCCCTTTCAATTTGCCCTATATATGCTCCTGTACTATCTATTTTTTCTCCTAGTTCTTCTTGTGTATAGCCCTTTTCTATTCTTTCTTCTCTTATCTTTTTGCCTAAGTCTATATATAACATGTTACCTCCCAAACCAACGCTTAGTGCGTATATTTATATATTATAACTATACACCAGCAACTCTCATTTTTAAAACGGCTATATGTTGCAAAAGAAGCGCATGGCATACATGCGCTTCAAAATATTCTTGGTGCCCCCTGCGAGAATCGAACCCACAACTAGCCCTTAGGAGGGGCTTATTATATCCATTTAACTAAGGGGACATTACCCGTTAATTATACATAAGATTTAATTCTTTTTCAATATTTCGTTGATTTTTTTTATTCATTAGTGTATAATAGTTCTCGCAAGCACCAATAGCTCAATTGGATAGAGCGTCAGACTACGAATCTGAAGGTTGGGGGTTCGAGTCCCTTTTGGTGCACCAAACAAGTATACACTTATGTTATACTTGTTTTTTAATAATCATTCGGGGTGAAATATGAAAAAAATTATATATATGATTAGAAGAATTTGCGAAATGGATTTTACTGCTATGTTTGAAACGGCTAAAAGAGTTAGCAAAGCAAACAAAGTATCCTTTTGGGTCGTTTTATTAGATATTATACATTGCGGACTAAAATACATGGCAGGATATGTAGATTATGAGGTTTTTGGGTTTTACAACTTAACTAAGGAACAAAGAGAAACAATTATAACCAGAGGAATCAACAATCGCTTTGTATCTACATTAAATGACAAAGAATTGGCCAACACATTAGACAACAAATTGTTGTTCAATGAGAGATTTAATGCTTTTCTAAAAAGAGATTGGGTTAATCTACAAGAAGCCTCTTTAAATGAGTTTATAGAATTTCTTAAAGGGAAAACAAATATAATCGTTAAACCAATAGACCAAGCATGCGGAAGAAACGTTGAAAAAATAAATGTTGAAAAAATCCAAGATGCTAATAGTTTATACAATTCACTTATTGCAAAGAAACAATTTTTAGTTGAAGATTGTATAGTCCAACATCATAAAATGGCTAATATATATCCAAATGCTGTTAATACATTAAGAATTGTAACCGTTACAAAGAATAATAAAGTAAATATAATGTTTAGAAGCATACGAATGGGGAATGACAGCAATGTAGTAGACAACTTTAATCACGGAGGACTATTCACAACCATAGATGAAACCGGCATAATTAGAAAACCAGCCGTAGATAAAAAAGGTAATATATATACGTGTCATCCATTTACGAACACAAATCTGATCGGTTTTGAAATTCCCTTATTTAAACAAGCTATCGAATATGTAAAAACAATGGCAATTTCAATACCAGAAGTTGGATATGTTGGTTGGGATATAGCCATTACAGAAAATGGTCCTGTTGTTGTAGAAGCGAACCCATTTCCCGGGCATGATATCTACCAATCAAAAGTGCATATGAATGAAGACGGTACAGGAATGAGAAAAGTTTTTGAAAAAATAATATATGAAGACTAGCTATCACTAGTCTTCTTTTTGTGTCTCAATTCTTTAAAAAAACCTTTTATTAAAGTCTCGCATTCTTCTTTACAAATCCCCTCTTCAAATTCAACTTTATGATTAGACGTTATATCAAAAGCATTAGCAACACTTGTCACCGCTCCATATTTTTCGTCTCGAGTTCCAAAATACACTTTTCTAATTCTCGACTGTACAATTGCTCCCGAACACATTAAGCAAGGTTCCACAGTAACATATAAGTCACAGTCTTCAAGCCTAAAATTATTCATTTTTTCACACGCCTTATCTATGGCAATTATCTCCGCATGCTTAAGACTATTTTGTTTACTTTCTCTTAAGTTGTGGCCTCTGGATATCACTTTGCCGTCTTTTACTATAACAGCACCTATCGGTACTTCATCTTTATTTCTTGCCTTTTGAGCTTCTTTAATTGCTAGTTTCATAAAATTTTCTTTTTCGTTCACTTTGATTCCCCCATAAAATATTTTTGCATTCCTATATATATCCCCCAAGCCAGTTGTGATTGATAACTATCTTTCTTTAACCTTTCTTCATCACTTTTATTAGATAAAAAGCCACATTCTATTATAACCGCCGGTATTTCAACTTTATCCATTATATATGCGCCCTTTATAGCCATAGGTATTCTTTTATTTTGTCCTATATTTTCATTAAGCGATTGCTGTATTATAGTTGCTAATCTTTTGCTTTCTTCGCTCTTAGATTGATAAAAAGTCTGCCACCCGTTATACTGTGAATCTGTATAATAATTCATATGAATAGATATGTATATATCTGCTTCCGAATTGTTCCCAATGTACACTCTATTTTTCATATCACTTACTTTTTTAGAACGAATAGAGTTTTTGTCTACTTCATATATTCCGTTGTCGTCACTTCGTGTAAGTATCACTTTTGTCCCGCTCTGCTCTAACAGTTGTTGTAATTTTAGCGTTATTGCCAAATTTAATTCCTGTTCTGTAGTGCCGCTTGCACTTTGTGTTCCATAGTCCGGCACCCCATGGCCAGCATCCAATATTACCGTTTTATTAGTTGCTGGGGTCGCGTTTACTTGAACCACAGCACCAGCTGATGCTAGTATTATACCACAAATTACTATAGCAATACAAACAAACAATATCATTTTTTCCTTTGTCATTATAAGTACTTTCATATAATCACCAATATATGTATATGAAGTGCAACAAAAACAATATCAACCAAAACTAAATTTAGAGTGATATTGCTTGCTATTTAAATATCAATACTAATATTAAAAATACTATTTTATCTACAACCATTTGAGTTAGCGCCACTACTCTATGCTTCCTTATATATTCTACACTTTCTTGTATATCTTCGGCCGAAACACAATCTAAAAAGCCCTTATTCACCAGTTCTTTAGCCAGTTCTGTAGAACCGTTTGTGGCTCCTAATTCTAGTATTAGTCTAATAACAATACTAGTTGTTATTGTTGCTAACGCACCCATTTTTAGCCATAACTGACCCGTTCCAACAAGCGCTATAAAAAGATATACGACCGACAATATCAAAGAAATGTTGGCAAATATTGTATTTAATATATGTAATTTTTTACTTTGAATAGAATGAATACATTCATGGCATACCATAATAAGTTTTGCTGCTTTTGGATTTATTTTTTTTGCGTCATTTGGCATCTTTATTTTTTCAAAATCTTCAACAACATATATAGTATCTATAAGCGGACTATAATAATTTCCTAAAAAGCCTTGTTTTCTTTCTACCTTGGTATGTGTATTGCCTATATGATTTAATATTTCCTTTATTAAGCTATCCATATTAGAACTCTATAACGTCTTGAAGACCTTCGCCTAAAATTTTTTGCATATCTGCAAGTAATACATCTAGTTTTATTTCAGCCTGAAAAAACTCAACAGCAAGTGGGCTTTGAATAATTAAAGAATACTCTTGTTGCAGTTCATTCTTTACGGATTCATTCATAGCCGTCCCGCTAATATGCTTCATTTGCTCTTCTCTTTGACGTGCTCTAAACTTTTTAATTTTTTCGCTCAATTCATTATCCGCTTTAACTCTTTCTTTTAACGCCATATAATTCACATATTCTGGCGTATCTTTTAAATCTCTTACTAACGCGTGTATTTTATCATAAAAATTCATAACAATCCCTCTTTTCTATTCTTCAGGAGTAGTAGGCTCACTGTCTCCAAAAAGCATACTCACCCATCTATATACTCTTAACTTTTCTGCCGGCACTTCATATCCTAAAGTGTATTTGGTTAAATAATATACTTGTGTTACCGTAAATATCATTAAAATTATAGATATCAACATTATAACGAGTTGTTTTTTAGCGCCCGGTTTCAAATTAGTTGTATTCGCTGTTGCCTCTCTCCTAGACTTTCTGCTTGCCATACACTCCCCTCCAGCGAAATTATACTATACCTATTGAAATCTTTCAAGAAAAACTAAATAACTTCACACAATCTTTGTTGATTTATAGTCAGAATATCCTTTTTACTGTTTACCATCGCAGTTATATTTTGTATAACATTATTTTCCTTAATACAATCATTATACCTTGATAGAACATACTTGTTTTCGTTTAATTTTTCCGCTATGTCGTTTATTTTAGTGAACTCTTTGCTTTTATATGCATTATACCACTCTTCACATTTGTTTAAAAAATCATTTTTCTTTTGTTCTAACTTATCTATAAACTTGCTTAACTGCCTCATAAATTCATTATTCATTATATAGTTTTTTAGTTTATCAAAAAATTTATATACATAGTCACCTACTATATTATTCTTTAAATAATTTGTTTCTATAATTTCAATACCATTTTTTATAGATGTTACTAAACCACCTCTTTTAGCTATATCTTTTAACTCGCTCAAAGAATTAATACTTTTATTAGATAATCCTAAAATCTCAAGACCCTCCCTCACACTGCTCTTTACCGCTGTGACTACTACACCTTTAATATCTTTAGTTCTCATTGCGTCCTTTATATCCATAAGCACATCCTTTACGGCATCCGGAACTGGTAAGGCTTTTATAACATATTTAGCCGCCTTGTCCACCGTTTTTTCTACAGCCCCCGCAAAATCCTCCTTCAAAGTTGCTATTCTATCATCTTTCCCAAGGCTCATTGTTAACTCCTTAGTATTCTGTATAATTTCATTTATTTCATTAGATAAATCCATATTTATTCCTCCTTATATATTCTCGAAATTAAATATGCTATTAAAATGTAAGAAAGCGCGTTAATGTTTAATACTAACTTGCCAAAAGCAGTTTCACACATAATACTTGCATATTCTTTATTTGTGAACACAAACATTACCGCTACTATAACATTGAGAGCCACCATTACTAATAATGTAATAATGTCTGCATATGCTTTCTCTTTTGTAGATTCTTTGCTTATATTTTCTTTCGTTATTATATCTATATATCTCTCCAACAAATCATTAAAATTACCTCCATTTAAATAACAGACCTGACATGCATTAACAAATCCAGCGAACGCTTTTACATTTACTTCCGTTTTTAACACATTAAATGCCTCTATAACATTCATCCCTCTAGATACATTAGACTTAAATACCTCTATATATTTCTTCAATGGTTGTTCTGATGTTGTTCTTTGAATTGCTCCAATAATGTTGTTGTCCCTGTCTATGTGATTTTTTATATTTACGACATACATTGGTAATAATTTAATAATTTTAGTTTTTTCTTGGTTTAATAAAATTTTATATATTATAATTGGCAAAAAAGCAAACGGTAACGATAAAATTATTGATGTGGTAATCACTTGAATATACGAATAAAATAATATATAGAATATAAAAAATAGAATTAACATTATTGCTACTATAACAAATGGATTTAATATTTTTATTTTATGTGGAATTAATTTTCTTTTTAATGACTCACTAATACCTTCCGAGAGCCTAATGTAAGGTTGTGTTTGTGATATTTTATACTTTATTTTATTTGTTTTTATAACAGGGATGATTATATATATTAATCCTGATAGTATTAACATATTAATCAATACAATAATTACTAACATCACTCTTCTCCTTTAATTTATATAATCTTTTATACTCAATTTCACCTGTACTTTCATTTAATACTACTTGTGCAATTTCGTTCACCTTAAAATCTTTCATAAAAATAATATAGTCTATACTACTTGCCAAAAACCTTCTTAAAAAGTGTTCTGTATAATGTTGTGCTTTAATATCTTTTTTTATAAGGGTTATAAGCCTATCTATCGTATTTGTTATACTATCTGCATGAACAGTTGCAAGCCCTGTATGACCAGTTGAAATAGCATCAAAAAACGAATTTGCTTCAGCCCCTTTAAGCTCGCCTATTATAATAATGTCATTTGACATCACAAGTGAATGGCGTGAAAGTTTTTCCAAATCAACATTTTTATCTTGTTCCCTATTTAATATACATTCTCTTTGTATAACATTTCTCCCCTCCAAATAAAACTCCGCAGTCTCCTCGTTTGTAGTTATAGCATAGTTCTTTGGTATTTGTTCTATTAGTGCTTTAAGTAATGTTGTTTTTCCACTTCCCCCTTTACCACATAAAATAATATTTTTCATACTATCAATTCTAAGTTTTAATATCTTGTATGATTCTTTATCCAGTAAATTATACTCTGTAAAAAGCTTTTCCAAACTTGCGCCAGTATTCTTTCTATGAATACGTATAACTAAACTCGGGCCTATAACATTTGCCGGTTCTAATCCCGCTTCTATTCTCAACGAATTATTTCTATCACTAAATACAACTACTGGTGTCTCAAAATTTATACTTGAATTGTTTTTAAGGGCACAAAACCTTACATATTCTTCAAAATCTTGTTTAGATTCAAAAGTTTGATTTACCTTTCTCCACTTTCCCTTTTCTTTTATATATATTTGGTTATATGCAACCGCTCTAATATCGCTTATATTAAAATTATCAATATATTTTTGCAAAATACCATAACCATATATTTTGTCTATTATCTCTTGTGTTATATTATTTATCCTAGTTATATCATTTAAATGGTACTCATTATACAAATTACTTGTTATAATTCCCTTCACATCTTGCTTCCTATCAGTCGCTATTATGTCCTCTTTGTCTTTTATTAGATTTAACGTTATTTCTTTTATAATCTGCTTGTCCGTTTTTTCCTCTTGCTTTCGCTCTACAGCTTGTATCTTATATGCATTAATTATCATAAGCGTCTCCTAACTTTGAAGGTATTTCATTTTTCATCTCGTTATTTGACATCAAGCCTAATATTTGTGCTACATTATCCACTTTGTCCACAGTGGGAATGTTTATTTCCCCTAAACCATTTATTATTCCTTCTAATTTTGCATCCTCTGCAACTTCTAGACATATATTATACCCCTCAAGAATTGCTGCTATTTGTTTTAATGAAAGTGAATCTTTTTTGCTTCTGTTTATAACTATACATATTTTTTCCTTCTGAATTTTCCATATGTTTGTTATAAGATCTAGATATTTTACAGCCTGTCTCATACTTATAAAATTTGGATTAACTACAAAAAATATTTTATCTGCTTTGGTTAGTGAATATGGTACTACATCCAAAAACGGAGCAGACGGCATATCTAATATTAGTACATCATACTCATTTTCCGTTTCCGAGTACAACTTAGAATAATATTCTTCAGACAATTTGTTTTGGCATTCATAAATACCCATATTATTGGTTATAAAAGATAACTTACCGTTTCTTCTTCGCTCTTTTTTTACTAATTCATTTAACATTTGCGAACTAAATGAACCCCTATCTATTTCTTCCATAACAAATTGCAAACTATTACCCGAACTATTTAAATTGTTATATATATCTATTGCCGCATTTTGAACATCCATGTCTACAAGAAGTGTGTTCAACTTTAATTTTCTACTTGTTATTTGTGCAAGAATACTTGCAATATATGATTTGCCCGCTCCACTAGTTCCAAAAACACAAATCTTTTGTTTGGTTAATACGTTTAACATCTTGTTATTACTAATATTCTCTCTAATAATATTGTTATTATTTTTTAGTACTACTATCTTTTCCTTTGAATCTATCATATGAAAAATATCTGTAAACCCAGCTTCTTTTCCTTCTATAATATTAAAAACATTTTTAGAGAATAGAAATCCTCTATATATTTCATCAAGTTTATCTACACATAATATTATCTTTACATCTGAGTTTATATTTCTAATACTTTCTATATATTCTTCTTTATCCATCTCGCCATCTAACAAATCTTTAGTTATTAATACATCTACTTTATATTTTTTAAGATAATCTACTACGTCCTCTTTAGTGGAAATATCGTAAGTATGGACGTCATATTTCCCACATCTTTTTATTTTTTCTAAAAGTACAACATTATTCATTGCTATTAATATTTTCTTCATATTTCTCTCCTTCTATTAATTTATGTTCAAAAGGCGCTGCCTTTATTTCTAAGTTAAAACTTGAACTGTTTATGTAAACATGTGCATTTCCTCTAGATAATGTATCTATACTTTTTATTGCCTTATCATTTTTCAACATTCGTTCAAACATTTCAACATCTTGCCATTCCATCTTAAACATAACCTTTGTATTTGTATTATTTAATATACTCTTTCCAAAATTACCATTATCTAAATTAAATAAATCACATATATCCTGACTAATAGCTATAATTCCCGCCTTTTTCTTCCTTAACGTTTTAAACATATTATATATATTTTCTATTACGTATTTATCTTGACCAAATCCTATTGTTTTCCAGACCTCATCAAAATATATAAGCGTATTTGATTTTATTAACTCATATATTTTAGGAATAAACACTTTCATTTCTTTAGACAGGCTATACGTATCTTTATTAGATAAATCAAAACAATATATCTCTGCATTTAGGTTGCTAATTATAGCTTTTTCATTTTTAAAAACGTTTAGTTGTTCAAACTTCACATCTATATTTCGCGCTTTCAATTCTTTATACAAATCTTTTAATGTTGGTAATTTTGTTTTATATTTAGGCTTAATGTATATACTATTATCATCTTGCAGTTCATATAAAGATTCCCTGTTTTCTATAATTCCATAATTTTTATATACTTGTATAATAGCAGACCTTAATATAGCTTTATTTAGAGTAGCAACAAACAAGCACATATATTCTACTATTTGCTCCACTTTAACGTTAAAGAAATTTTCATTCTCTAAACAACTCTCACTTATTTCAAAAGGGTTGTAACTATCTATAGCGTATACTTGTCCACCCAGACTTTTTACAAACTCAACATATTCGCCTTCTGGGTCAATGATTATTTGTCTTATTCCCTTATATGCATTTCTTAAAATCGCAAGCTTTACAAAGTATGACTTGCCCGCCCCACTACTACCAAATATGCACATATTGTAGTTGTTATTCTTATTATCAAACATATCTATCATACATAAATTGTTGTTTGTTTTTCCAATCAATATCCCGTCTTTATTTAATATATCTCTTTGGAAAAACGGAAATAATTTTGCAAGAGCTGCTTCAGTCAATACACTGTATGTATACCTGGAGATGGATTCAGTATTAGTTAGTGTGGGAAGCGTTGCAAGATATGCTTCTTTTTGCCTAAAATTAGCTGGTCTAGCTATTATTTGCTTAGCATACAACATATTTATACATGTTTTTTGTTTAAGTATTAATTCATCTAAAGTTGTAGCTTTTATAACAATATAGGTGCTAAGTAAATATATTTGCTCATCATCAATCTGTATTTTCTTTCTTAATTCAATTGCTTCTGCCTTTGTGTTATTTATGAGATTAATATCCATTTGATTTTTATTAACGCTACTTATTTCTGAACTAGATTGGGATATTATATTTGTGAGTTTTTTTAATATCTCATAATTATTTTCACGAGTAGCATGAAAAGATATCTCTATATCTTTTAAATCAGTTAATATTTCCATAGTATTTAGCATCTCTATATTAGGCACATACTTGATTATCACTATTGTTGCTATGTATACACCATCTATATTTAAATAATCATATTTAATTTTCATATTTGATGGTAAAAGTTTAATTATATCCATACATTATTCCTTTAATATATATCTTTTTAAAATCTTTTCCAACTGTCCTTTAGAAGTCACTCTACTTATCCTTACTCCAAATTCTTCCAAATTAGAAAATATATTTGTTATTCCACATGCTTCATCTCTTTTCATATTCTCTACAATTAAATAATGATTTGTTCTATATAATTTCTTTTCATTCGAAATATCATCTAGATACTGTATATATCTTTGTATTGCCAATTTTAGTTTTTCATTTTCTATTTCATTTATTCGTCTTTTATACTCTTCTATTTGACTAGCAAAATCTACACTATCTTTAGATATAATGACCTGGAATGCATCCGGTAATCCTCTTATACATGTCAAATATGCTTGATATATTTTTTGTTTAGTTTCTTCATCACATGCAACAATATTAGCTGGATCAATCTTGTAAACAATTATGCTTCTATCTTTTAAATTTATTTGACCATTGTCTGTAATGGCCTGTATATCATACATTTCTTGTATATTCTTAATATTTAATCTAGTTGTTATTTTATTCATTTTTTCTCCTTTCAAAGTAACTTTTATTCTCCTTTAGCATATACTTTAATATACAGATATAAGGAGATGGTTTTGTGAATAACATGTTAAATTCAAACTTATTAAATTTGCTAGCTGGAGTGGATAAAGATAAATTAGAGCAAGTCTCTAATATGGTAAGAAATATGTCGAAAGACGATTTAAATAACTTGGTTGGAATGCTTGGAATGAATAATACTAATAACGAACAAAAATAAGGTTGTGGTATAGATGAATGAACAAGTAAATGAAATTAATAACAGTTCAGATAATCCTATATTGGATATAGTCAATTCTATTCAAAGTAAATTAAATGAAAATTCTAATAGTGCAAATAACAACGGAAATAATAATGTAAATAACAATTTTAATAATTCAAATAAAAAAGATTTAAGTGGATTAGATATTTCAAAGATTTTGGAGAACTTTACTGGTGCATCGACAAAAAGCAATTTTAGCGCACCGAATTTAAGCGGAAACAATTCTGGATTAAATTTAGATATGAATACCATTATGAATGTCTCAAAAGTATTAAATGGTGTAAATCAAGCTGACCCTAGACGAGACTTGCTAACCTCACTTAAACCTTTTTTACGAGAAACTAGGCAAAAGAATATAGATACTTATATAACTTTACTTGGTGTTATGAAAGCATTTAACATTTTTACAAATAAGGACCGTGATTAAAATGTATTATCCTTTGTATAACAACCCTTTTTATTACCCTAATAGCGCATATATGCAAAATATGTGCTCTTTTGGGCATGTTCAGGATATACCCGCTAATACACCTAATACGCCAAACGCTAACCCCAACTCTAATTTTACAAGAAGCGAAAACTACAACACTAGTAGCATATTCAACAACGATTTATTTTCCTTAAACGGTGATAGATTAGAGGTCTTCGGGATAAGCATAAATATTGATGATTTAATAATACTAATAATGCTTTTCTTTATGTTTAGGGAAAATCAAATAGACTATAGCATAATTATAATTCTCGCGCTTATTTTATTTGACCAGAATTAGGCTATTAAATTTGCTGCAGATACGCTGTTATAATATTCAACCAACAACTTATCTATTTGTTTACTTGTTATAAGTATCACATCATAAGACTCATTTTCTAGAATTTGTGTTTCTAGTTTCTCTCTTAACACATTTATCTGTTCTAACATGTTAATCACATCCCTTATGATTTATTTATAACATCTTTGTACAAGCATGTCAATATTTTTTCACCAACAATCGACCGCAAGTTTCGCTATTTTTCGACACTTTCCCAATTGTTAGTAGTCATAATTAATTTATGTGGCACCACCCGAACTAAAATAAGCGAAGCCTATTAGTGTTATACTAACCTTAGCTTCGCTTCTTACATTTACTATTTTTCAACAACTCTAGATACTACAATATTTTCTTCAGTTAAATATTCTTTTATAAAATTATCTACATCTTGTTTTGTAATACTATATAAGGCTGTTGTTTCTTCATACACTGGTGTTCTTTGTATTATACTGTCTATAATTTGCCTATGAATATGCATTAAATCTTCTGTTTGATGTATTTGTTCACCCTGTTTTTGCCTTTTTACAATATTAAACAATTCTTCATCTACACCTGTTTGTTTAAGTTCAGTAATATACTCTTTTATGTTTTTTATACATTCTGTATATCGTTTTGATGTTGCAAATATTATAGTGTGTGCAAAGTCAGCACCGCATTCGTAGCTTATTTGCACCGGTTCATTTACTAGACCAGCATTGTACATTCTCTCATAGAAATCTGACATGGTAGAAAAACACATTTCATTTAAGATATCTACAATTACTGTATTCTTAACGTTTGTTTTTCCATCTTGTTTTTTATGCTTAAATCCAATGCATATATATGGCATATATACGTCTAACTTTTTCTCTATTTCAGCACTTGCTATTTCTGTAGGTTCTTCCAAACAAAATCTTTCTACTTCCATAGAAGTTCTAGAAGCCTTTGTCATCTCGTCATTTATCTTTTTAATAGTATAATCTACATCAACGTCACCAATTACGATAACAAACATATTCGCCGGATTATAGAAAGTGTTATAGCAAGAGTAAAGAGCCTCTTTATCTATTCTATTAACAGATTCCACAGTTCCTGCAATATCCACTTTTAATGGATGTTCTTTATACATTGCTCTTAATGTATTATAATAGCAAACTGCACTTGCGTCATCATCATACATACGTATTTCTTGACTAATTATTCCTTTTTCTTTTTCAACATTTTCATCTGTAAAATACGGAGTATTTACAAATTCTAATAATTTTTCTAAACATTCTTCATACTTACTACTCGTTTCAAAGAAGTATACTGTATGATCAAAAGAAGTATATGCATTTGAACTTACTCCCATTTTAGCAAATACATCTAAGGCATTATCCCCTTCTTGTTCGAATAATTTATGCTCTAAAAAGTGAGCAATTCCATCTTCTACTTTAATTCTTTTGCCTGTTGTAATATCTACAAATTCATTATCTATTGAGCCATAAATTGTGCCATACATTCCTATCTTTTTAGTAAATCCTGGTTTAGGACATACATATACTTTAAGTCCGTTATCTAATACGGTTTTATATACTTTCTCCCCTGTCTTGCAATTTTCTTCTATATTATACATGAGCCACACCTCCCAGTAAAAAAATGTTTGTCGCCTTTACTTTGCTTGCGACCTGTATAACATCTTGTAATGTTAGTTGTTGTAGCTTTAATATCATTTCATCTATATCCACATCACGCCCAAAAAGTAACTCGCTGTTTAGCATGTTACGCGTTAATCCAACTTTAGAATCCTTAAGTTCTCTATATGCAGATATTAAACTTTGTTTTGCCGCAAAAAATTCCTCAGCAGAAACCTCTCCATTCTTTATTAGTTCTAATTGTTCTAACATTACACGTTTTGCCTTTTCATTATTGACCGGATCCACTCCCGAAAACATGCATATAACTTGTTTTAGCTTACTATATTGTGATTTAGCAAAATACGCCAAACTTTCTTTTTCTCTTACATTTTGAAAAAGCTTAGAAGCTGGTGTTCCACCAAGTATAGTGTTGTATAGCGTAAGCGCATATTCGTCTTCTCTTGTAGCGTTTTCTACTCTTAATCCGATACACAACACACTTTGATTTATATCTTGGTTTTCTACATGCTCTTGTATTTCGCCAAATGTAAATTCCACATCTTTCTCATTTTCTACTATGTGTTTTCCACATCTTTCACATATGCTGTTGTGAATTTGTCTTGGTAATTCTTCCATTCCGGTTAAATTGCCGACAGCTGAAACAACTACCTGTGCCGTCTGTATAACATATACATAATGTTTGATTAAATCATCATTCGTAATTTTTTTAACCATTTCAGTTGTTCCAAAGACTGATACTTCATACTCCGTACCTTTAAACATATCTTGTCTTAAACACTCTAACGCGTATTTTTTCTTGTCGTCCCTTTCTTCTGCTATTCTTTCTAAAAGAGTTGCTTTCTCTCTTTCAAATATAGCTTGATCAAATTTACCATTAATAATGTTTGGCTTACATATAATAGCGCATAAAATTTGTTTTGCTTTTTCTATATCCTCTTTAGACATGTATTTAACGTTTAAAATTTCCATGCAAATTTGTATATTATATAAATTATCTAGTTTTTCAACAGTTACATCTATTGTAGTATCATAAAGACCTGCCAATGCCCTTTCTAATTCCTTTTCTGTTTTATATAACTCGTTGCTTTTTTTTAGCACCATAGCAAGAAGAGCATTCTTGCCAGTATTTACTGCCACAAGTGGCAATAACATATTAACTGTTACAAAAACACTCTTAAATCTATCACTATTTTGAATAATAATATCTCTCATTTTTTCTCCTTTACATTTTGGCAAGTTCAGATTTTACTAAATCTGACACTAATTTGCCATCTGCTTTTCCTGCTGTTTTTTCGCGAAGGGCCCCCATTACTTTGCCCATATCTTTCATCCCTGTAGCACCAACTGCGTTTATGGTAGCAACAACTAACTCTATAACTTGAGCTTCACTTAATTGCTCCGGTAAATAATTAGATAGAATCTCTATCTCTTTATTTGTTTGCTCAACTAAATCTTGTCTACCACCTTTTTCAAAATCTGCTATTGATTCTTTTCTTTTCTTAACTTCTTTTGCTACTATTGCTTGCATTTCACTTTCTGTAAGCTCTTTTTGGCCATCTTTTTCTACTTGCAATATTGCTGCTCTAAGCATTGTAATCGTATCTTTCTTTAAAGTATCCTTGTTTTGCATTGCTTCTTTTAAAGCTGCCATCAAATCTTGTTTTATTCCCATAATCTATTCCCCTTCCTTATTTTCTACACCAGTTTCTTCTGGTATCATAGTATTTCTTTTTAATTTTAAATCGTTATATACATAACCTATTACCCATATTATTATAGCTAAAATTATGCAAAGTATTCCTTGTTTTGTCATACCAGAAACTAAAGTTACTGCTGTTATTCCTAATATACTAGTCAAACCATAAAGTATTAACACTGCTTGTCTTTGTGAAAATCCGTGTTTCAATAATCTGTGATGTATGTGTCCTTTATCTGGAGCTGTTAGTTTTTGATGCTTTGCAAGTCTTCTAACAATAGCAAATACCATATCAAAAACCGGTACACCACATACTATTAATGGCGCAACTATAGCTAAAACTGTATAGCCTTTTGCCATCCCCATTATTGAAACAGTGGCTAACGTATATCCCAAGAAATTTGAGCCTGTATCTCCCATAAATGTTTTGGCCGGATTAAAGTTATATGGTAAAAATCCTACTGTAGCTCCAACTAAAGCTATAGTAATAATTAATGCCTCCATAGGAGCTCCAACTATTGCAAATATTACTAATAATGATACACTTGCTATTGATGATATTCCTGCTGCCAAACCATCTAACCCGTCAATTAGATTAACTGCATTTGTAATTCCTAGTACCCATATCAGAGTTATTGGGAAAGCCCAAATTCCAAAATCTATCATTTGCGGATATATAAACGGTATCTTAATTCCTACTATACTTATTCCGAATACATAGATTATCATACCAGCAATTAATTGTAATAAAAATTTATATAGTGGTTTTAAGTTTTTTAGATCATCTACAAATCCCATTGTAATTATTACTACTGCTCCTAACACATATCCTATTAATCTATTGTCTATTTTAATATCTGTAAAAAATGACAATATATAAAATAGCAGTACTGAAAGCATTACTCCTGCAACCATTGCTATACCACCAACCCTAGGAGTAGGCGCTTTATGCACTCTTCTATCATCTTGTTTTGGGTTGTCTATTATTCCTAATTTGTGTGCTAATTTTATTGCCATAGGGACTGTTACAAAACTAACAATAAAAGAAAATAGCAATACGCCCCCATATATTAAATATTCCATGTTTTTTCTCCTTTATATTTCCTGGTCAAGAAAACCTTCTACACTATCTACTATCTCTTTCGCACATTTCTCATATACATCAAAACTATATCCCCAAGGATCATCTATCTCTTTGTATTTCTTATCTTTAGCATATTCACCTAAAAGCTTTATTTTATCTACAAGTTTTGGATATCTAGCAATCATATCTCTTTTATGTCTTTCTGTCATAACTAAAATATGTGTCGCTTGTTCTATGTTAGTCGCATCTAATGTTGTAGCTGTATGCTCATATATATCTGCTCCATAATTTTCAATTGCTCGTTTTGCGTTAATAGGTGACGGTTCACCTTGCTTTGCATATATCCCCGCTGAACTTACCTTAACTTGTTTATCTTTTCCTATTTCTTTTATTCTATATTTCAAATAGCCTTCTGCCATTGCACTTCTACAAATATTTCCCGTGCATATAAATATAACATGTATCAAAAATAATCACTCTCTTTTTCGACATAATCTTATCATAATGTGTGTTCAAAGTCAATTAATTCACACATTATAGCACAATTGTTCCAAAATTATTATTTCCAACATTTAGCAAGTATATACGAGTTTAAATTTAAACCTCTTTTCAGTTGAAAACTAGAGTTTTGTATTATATAATAGTAGTTAAATTTAAGGGGGCTTTATTTTGGCTATTAAAAAACAAACTTTCATGAAAAGTGTCGCCGTCGTCATGGGGGCACAACTTTTAATAAAACTCATGGGATTTATATATAGAGTAATTCTCACAAATATAGAAGGATTCCAGGACGCAGGTAACAGCTACTATGGTACGGGCTATAAAGTATATGTCTTTATACTCGCCATAGCAACAACTGGTGTTCCAAATGCCATATCTAAACTAGTCGCAGAAAAAATGGCGGTTGGAGACCACAAAGGCGCACACAAAGTTTTTAAAACAGCAACTCAAATATTTACACTTATAGGATTATTCTTTGCAGCAGTGTTATTCTTCGGTGCAGATTTTATATCTGTACATTTGCTTTCAAATCCCGGAGTCGCTGGAACGTTGGCAACACTTGCGCCGGCAGTATTATTTGTATCAATTGCATCGGTATATAGAGGATATTTTATCGGGATGCAAAACGTATCCGCTCACAGTGTTGCTCAAATATTAGAGCAAATTGTAAATAGCATTTGTTCTGTTGTATTTGTGCTAATGTTAATGGGAAAATCACCTGAAATAATGGCAATGGGGTCAACATTTGCCACGGCTGTGTCTACATTAGTTGCTTTAGTATATTTATATATGTTCTATCAAAAGAACAAAGCTAGTATTCATGAAAATATATGTAATGCTACACCACATCTTGTAGAAAGCACAAAAGTAACTGTAAGAAAAATAATGAAATACGTTATTCCTATTTCATTTGCAAGTATAGTTGTATCTCTATCTGGTCTTGTAGATATTCTATCTGTTATGGAGGGTCTTCAAAATTATGGTTATTCCATCGAAAAAGCAAATGAAATTTATGGTATTATTGTTGGTAAAGTAGATATATTGGTTTCAATTCCACACACATTTAATGTTGCAATTGTTACTCCACTTATACCAATGATTACGGAATTTATGGTAAAGAAAGACTATAAAGGAGCTCAAAATAGAATAAACTTCTCAATGAAATTATCTTCTATAATAGCATTACCTTGTACAATTGGTCTTGTTATTTTAGCTGAGCCTGTATTCCAAGCAATATTCCCAAATGCGCCACAAGGCTCATTGCTACTTCAAATAGAAGCTTGGGCAATTATATTCTCATTACTTGCGCAGGTTGCACAAGGAGCATTAAATGGTATTGGTAAACTTATAGTTCCAGGACTTTCTGTAGTTGTTGCAGCAATAGTTAAATATATATTAAACGTAACTCTTATTCCTGTTTATGGTGAAGTTATAGTGCCTATTACAACAATTGTTTATCACCTAGTTAACTGTTTAATCGTTACAACTGTACTTTACAAATCTTTAAGAAGCAAACGAGACATTAAAAATGTTATTGTAAAACCACTGTTTGCAGCTATGGCAATGGGAATTGCAGTATATTTCACATATAAAGGATTAGGCATGTTAATTACAAGTAGCATATTAAATATGGTAATTAGTATAATTGTTGGCGCACTAGTATATTTCATATTGTTACTAGTGCAAAAAACATTAACCAAAGACGAACAAAAATCCATTCCTATACTTAATAAAGTATTTGATAGGTTTGAATAAAATAATAAATATGACATCTATTTTTCTTAGGTGTCATATTTATTTGCTGTATATCTTGTATATAGCTTCACATTTGAGTATAATATACCCATAAGTGAGGTAACAATATGAAATTTATAGCAATATTATTGGGTAAAATGGTCGTGCTTGCCGGCAAACTATTAGGAAAAGGGAGTTCCTTACCCGGAGAAATAGCACTAAAATTAGATAAAAATTTGCTTAAGAAGTTTAAACTACCAAAAGCTATTATAGCCGTTACTGGTTCTTCTGGAAAAGGAAGTACATCTAGCATAATAGCTCACGTTTATAGAAAAATGGGGTATAAAGTGGTACACAATGCTTCTGGCGCAAACTTAACTGCAGGTATTACAACTATGCTTTTGGAAAATTGTAATATGAATGGAAATGTTGTTGGTGATGTTCTTGTTTATGAAATGGATGAAAGATATGCAAAGTTTGTTTTTAATGATGTAAAACCAACTCACATTGTTATTACAAATATTACTCGTGACCAACCACCACGTCAAGGTCATTTTGATATGGTATTTAATGAAGTGAAAAATGCTTTGCCTAGGGGTGTAACATTAATACTTAACGGTGATGATCCATATCTTATGAAGTTTAATTTGGAGAGTGAATGTAACTGCGTATATTATACATTAGACAAGTCTCAATGGTCTTACACGGATAACAAATTTAAAAACCTTAATCTTGTATATTGCCCAAAATGCAATAAAAAACTAGAGTATGAATATTATCACTTCGAGAATATGGGTAAATTCAATTGCCCTAAATGTGATTTTTCACATCCGGCGTCAAAATACCACATAACAGATTTAGATTATTCAAACTTTGAAATGACAGTAAACAATAATATAAAACTAAAACTCCAATATGATTTGTTGTATAGTGTGTATAACACAACGGCCGCTTTTACTCTATGTTCAGAGTTGGGGTTAGATAAAGAACAGGTTTCATTATATATCAATGAACTTAACCAAAATACTAAAATGTATAATCATTATAGTCATAACGAAAAAGATGTATATGTTCTAAACAACAAGAATGAAAATAGTACTACTTTTAATCAATCTTTGCTTTTCACAGAACGTTTTGAAGGAAGCAAAACAATTGTTATTGGTTGGAAAGAAATAAGCAGAAGATATAACTTTGATGATTTATCTTGGTTATATGATATAGATTTTGAAATTTTAAATAATCTTGATGTAGATAAAGTTATTTGTGCGGGCCCTCATGCATACGACATAGCTACACGTATAAAATTGGCTGGGCTTAACAATATAGAAGTTTATGATAATTTACCAGCGGCCAAAGATGCAATACTTAATACTCCATCAAAATACATCTTTGGCATTTTAAACTTCGACTTTGTTGCTCCATTCAAAGCATTATTTGAAGCAAAGGAGGAAACAAAATGAAAATAACAATAGGACATTTATTTCATGATTTACTAAATCTCTATGGTGAAAACGGTAATGTTATGGCTTTAGAAAAAGCTTTACTTTCACAAGGTATTGAAGTTGAAATAAAACAATTGAGCTTCGATAATGAACCTTGGGATTTAGATAACTTAGATGTAGTTTATATAGGAGCAGGAACTGAACAAAACCAAATGCTTGCGTTAAATACTATTATGAAATATAAAGAGAATTTAAATCAAATGATAATTAATAATAAACTATTCATCGCTACAGGAAATTCCATTGAACTGTTCGGAAAATCCATTACGCACGAGGACACAGTAATTGAAACATTAGATTTTTTCAACTATACAACCGAAAGAACTCATAAAAGAATTGTTTCGGAATGTGTATTTGACTATGACGAAATTGATGACAAAATATTAGGGTTTGAAAATCACCAAGGAAAAATAGTTGGAATAGCCGACCCGTTATTTACAGTTGAAAAAGGATTTGGTTCAGACTTAAATTCCAAATCCGAAGGATTTAGAGAAAAAAACTTCTATGGTACTTATTTAATTGGTCCAGTACTTGCGAGAAATCCTAAATTGCTAGAAAAAATATGCAAAGAACTTGTATTAGGTAAAGATTCTAGTTTTGTATTTAAACCATTTGATTTTGATATAGAACAAAAAGCACATGACAAATTTATAGAAAAATATGCTAAAGACTAGTCTTCTATGTGAAGTGCGCCCCAAATGTTAGATTTTTTGTCTAACATTTGGGGTGCACTTCATTCAGTCTCTTTTACTTAATTTTTAATTAAATATAATTAATCATCTTTTGTTATTTTTTCTATTATTGAACGCAATGTCATTAATAGTGATATTGATATAATTATTCCTCCTACAATATCTGTAAACCAATGAACTCCTGATATCAATCTACCAATAACTGTAATTAAAATAATAATAACAGATAATATATTAATATGTTTTGAAAACTTGTTATTAAACAATTTCTTATTTATCATAATGGAACTTCCACATAAACATATCGTCATTAATGTATGCGATGAAGGATAGGATGCTTCCAAATATCCATTCATTAGTATTGGTCTATAGTTAATTATTACTTTTTCAAATAATACATATATAGCTATTACTACAATATAAAATATTCCTAATAATATGATTTCTTTATCTACTTTAAATAAGCTCTTTCTTTTTACTAATTGGATGACGCCTATAATAGCATAAACTGTTGCTATCAAAATAGGAACTAAGCCTAGGCAATCCGTAATATGGTAACATACCATATTTACACCTATAGATTTAAATATTAGCATGTTAATTGTTGCAAATCCAATACTAGTTCCGTTTACTCCAACGGATTGCACATCTACTACTTTAACTAAAATTGTAAATACTATTGCTGATAAAATTAAAATTGTACTAACTAAAAAATTACTTTTTCCCTTTTTCATAATAAACTCCTTTCAGGTTAATCCCAAAAGGAGTTTATTATATATATTCTAATGAGTAAAGAAACTTTATTTCACATTGTTATTTTATTTGACACTTTTAGTAACATTAATCATTTCAAAGCTTTTATAATACATCTTTTTCATTTGCTATATTTTTAATTACTATAGCCACTTTTATTATTAATATAATAAATATAATTGAAGTTAAGTAAGTTTGCCTTGATATTGCAAAAAATAAAATTGATACTGTTTGTAGTATAAGAGATATTATATTAATAATTCTTTGTATTTTTTTATTATCTATAAAATTTATTATAATCTCAATAATACCTATTAATGATAAAACCAACAGAAACACAATATATCCTATCTTTAAAAAACTACTTATTTCATTTGCATTAAATAATGATACTGAATAAACAAAACTTTCTGTTTTTTTAGCATATAAAGGTAGAAATATAAACAATATACTGATTACATCTAATAATCCATATATTAAATTATTAACTTTCTTTATATTTGTATTGTTTTCATTCTTTGCAATACCTATTATTTCTTCACCAGATAATAGTTCATCTATTGTTATATTAAATATTTTTGCTATTTCTTTTAATGAATCAATATTTGGATATCCTTTTCCACTTTCCCACTTTGATACTGCAGTTCTTGATATATATAACTTTTCAGCTAATTCTTCTTGTGTCCATTTGTTTTGATTTCTTAATTTTTGTATTTTTTCTCCAAAATTCATTATACCATTCCTTACATAAAAACATTTTTCTTATTATACTATGATTTTAAACAAATTAAAAGTAAAAAAATAACACTATCTAATGATAATGCTACTTTGGCGGAGAGTGAGGGATTCGAACCCTCCCTGCCCGTAATTGGACACTAACTGTTTAGCAAACAGTCCCCTTCGGCCTCTTGGGTAACTCTCCATATAAATTAAGGAAGCTTGATTAAGCTTCCAAATTGTGGCGGAAGAGGTAGGATTCGAACCCACGGTGCCTTTCGACATCACCAGTTTTCAAGACTGGCTCCTTAAACCACTCGGACACTCTTCCTTAAGTACAAGACTAATTATACCAAATTAATCTTGTTTGTCAATAGTTTTAGTAAAATTTATTTTTTGTTAGCTTTCTTTTTCATTGTTTTGCTCGTTTCTATTACTTTTCTTTGCTTAAAGCCTCTATCTTCTAATGCTTCTTTTAATGCCTTTTCTTCCTCTTCTGAAATTCTGTCTTCAACTTTACCACTTGTAACAAGTTTAGCATAGATGTTAGAACCATGTTTAGAATATATATGATTAATTAATACTCCATTTTCATTTTCATCTAATAATGCAAGCGCGAAACTTAGTTTGTTATCTGTATCATCATATGCATTATATTTCACAAAACCTATTTTTTGCACGTTGCTCTTTATTTTCTCTGTTAAGTTATTCACACTGTCCACAGATGAATTTGCTTTACATTCTACTTCGGTCAATCTATCATATAATTTATCAAATTCGATGTTTATATCTTTATGGGAATTAAACTTAGCAAGTGCTTTTTCATATAGATTTTGGTACTTTTTAACTTTAATATTATTTATAATTAACAATACTAGATTAGTCACTGTAACTACAGATAATAGTATAATTATTATATTTGTAATATTAAATTCCATAATTGCTCCTTATATTATAATTTAATATTTAATTTATCTAATAAACTCTCTAATCCTTCGTTATTGTAATATTCCACTATTAAACGAGGTTTTGGTCTTGAGGCATCTACTTTTACCTTCATACCAAAATACTCACTTAATTTGTCTTCTACGGCTCTATAAATGCTATTTTTCTTTGCTACTTTCTTCTTTTTTACATTATATTTATTTGCATCATCATAAATTAGCTTTTCAACTTCTCTTACAGTAAGTTTTTTCTCTATAATTTTCTTTGCTACTCTTAATTGTTCGTCGGCATCTTCTACTGCTAAAAGCGCTCTTGCTTGCCCTTCAACAAGTTCTCCATCCAAAACTAATTTTTGAACATCCGGAGTAAGTTTTAAAAGTCTTACTATGTTAGATACAGTAGATTGGCTTTTTCCTGTTACTTTAGCTACATCTGTTACACTGTATTCTTCCATATCCATAAGTTCCTTTAACGCTACAGCAACTTCCATCACATTCAAATCTTCTCTTTGAATATTTTCTATAAGAGCCACCTGTTTTTTCTTTGTATCTGTATAGTCTTTAACAATAGCTGGTATTGTTTTAAGACCAACTATTTTAGCTGCTCTCCATCTTCTTTCACCTGCAACGATGTTATATCCGTCTTCGTTTTTCACAACAAGAATTGGCTGTATAACACCATGCTCCCTAACAGAGTTTGCAAGTTCTTCTAACTTCTTTTTATCGAAAACTTTTCTTGGTTGGTTTAACATTGGCTCAACCTCAGCCATATTAAGTTCTACAACTTTATCTACTACTGCCTTTTTATCTTCAGACACACTTTTGACTTCTTCAATATCATCAAAAAAAGCATTTAATCCTCTTCCTAATCCTTTAGTAGCCATATTTACCTCCTATTTCTTCTGTTCTTTATTTTTACTTATTAATTCTTTAGCCAATTTCTTATATGTTCTAGCACCTTTAGACAATGGATCATATACTGATATTGGTAAGCCGTGACTTGGCGCCTCACTAAGCCTAATATTCCTTGGAATAACAGTATCAAATACTTTTGCTCCAAAATACTTTTTAACTTCTTCTGCCACTTGATTAGATAATCTTGTCCTAGAATCATACATAGTCATAACTACGCCTTCTATTTCTAAATCCGGATTTAGATTCTTTTGAACAAGCTTTATAGTATTAACTAGCTGCCCTAATCCTTCTAAAGCATAGTATTCGCATTGTATTGGTACCAGTACGCTAGATGCAGCAGCAAAAGCATTAAGAGTTATTAATCCCAATGATGGTGGACAGTCCATAATTATATAATCGTAATACTGCTCTAACTCTTCAATTGCTTTTTTTAATCTAGTTTCCCTTGCCATTAAAGATACAAGCTCAACTTCTGCTCCCGCTAGATTTATACTTGACTGACATATATGTAAATTTTTTACCATCGTTGGTTTTATTATGTTAACCATAGGTTCGTCGTTTACAAGAACGTCATATATTGATTTGTCGTCTGGTTGTTTATTTATACCTACGCCACTTGTTGCATTTCCTTGAGGGTCTATATCTATTAATAGAACCTTCTTCCCTCTTTCTGCTACACAAGTACTTAAATTTATTGCAGTAGTTGTTTTTCCTACTCCACCCTTTTGGTTTGCTATTGCTATTATTTTTGTCACAAGTTTCACCTCTTGCCTTATTATATTACATTTAATTACAAAAAAAAAGAGCAAACCTGAATTTTTTCAGATTTGCTCTCAAGTTTATTGATTATGTTTCTACACATTTCTTTTTATTGTAGTTTATAATTCTTAATTTTACTTCATTTCTTTTAAACTTATCTTTAATTCTTGCATATGCCGAAGCATAAACAATATTTTTATTTTTCAGAAACTCTGCAAAACTGGGTTCTTTAGAATTATACCAAGCAACATATATGTCATGATATTTTTCTAAAGTCTCTTCGTCACCTTCTTCAAGTTTAACTCTTAATCTTCTTGCTTCAATCTCCTGCTTTTTGTCTAGCCCATCTTTGCAATTAATTTTTTTTGCCAAAAAAATCACTCCTTTGAAAGTTTTCTTAAGATTTACTTATCTACAAGAGTGATTATATCATATTTTTACTTATTTTTCAACTATAGCGGATTTTTCTTAATTTTTGCAAACTGCCTAGGATACTTATCTTTAGTGCCTTTTAGTTTACTTAAAGTAATTATAGTATGATTTAATTTTTGCTCTTCCATTTGTACACTATATTCATTTACACTAGTTAAACTTAATTCTAATTCTTTTATTGCTCTTTTAGATTCGTCAAGTTCTTCTTTTGTCTTATCTGCCTTCATATATATACAGTCACCACCGACTTTTACAAATGGAACCGTTAACTCTAAAAGAATATTAAGTCTTGCTACAGCCCTACTTACAGCTACATCGTAAGATTCTCTAAAGTTTATATCTTTAGATGTTTCTTCTGCTCTGCCGTGAATTGCTTGTACATTAGTTAGTCCTAATTTTTCTATTACTTGTTGTAAGAAAAGTATTCTCTTATTTAAAGCATCAAACAAAGTAATATTTACATTACCTTCAAAATATATTGCAATAATAATTCCTGGAAGACCAGCACCAGTTCCAACATCAATTATACTTTGTCCATATTTTATATATTTAACTATTTCTAATGAGTCAACTATATGTTTTGCTATAATTTCTTCATCATCTGTAATGGCCGTTAGATTTATTTTTTCATTCCATTCTACAAGCATTTCTTTATATAAATATAACTTTTCTAGTTGATTGTTATTTAGCTCTATGCCAGTGTTAGCAACCATTTCAGCTGTTTTTTGTTTAAACTGTTCTTTTGTTAATTTCACGTGAAATTACACCTCTTTCTTACTAAAGTCTTTTTGTGCAATATATATTAATAATACAGATATATCCGCTGGAGATACACCGGATATTCTTGAAGCTTGTCCTACAGATGTAGGCTTTTGTTTGTTTAATTTTTGTCTTGCTTCCAAACTTAAACCTTTTATTTGTTCGTAATCTATATCGCTAGATAATTTCTTTTCCTCTAGCTTTTTAAATCTGTCTATTTGTTCTTGTTGTAACTTAATATATCCTTCATATTTAACTTGAATCTCTACTTGTTCTACAACAGATTTAGGAAGTTTGTCTCTAGTTTTATCCACTGATTCTAACATGTTATATGTAAGTTCTGTTCTCTTTAAAAGTTCTGAAAGTTTTGTGCCTCTAGTAATGTTTGAACTTTCATTTTCTGTTAAAATTTTATTTGTTTCTTCATCTGCCTTTATAACAGTAGCTTTAACTCTTTCTAATTCTTGCTCAATTAAAGCTTTTTTGTCTAAAAATTTATTATATCTTTCCTCGCTTATAAGGCCTACTTTATAGCCTTTTTCTGTTAGTCTTAAATCAGCATTATCTTGTCTTAACATTAATCTATATTCTGAACGAGAAGTCATCATTCTATATGGCTCGTTTGTTCCTTTTGTAATTAGATCATCAATTAATACACCAATATATGCTTCAGACCTGTCTAATGTAAATTCATCTTTTCCGTCTATGTTTCTTGATGCGTTAATTCCAGCAATTAAGCCTTGTGCAGCAGCTTCTTCATATCCTGAACTTCCATTAATTTGACCTGCAAAATATAGTCCAGTTATGTCTTTATATTTAAGTCCAAGTGTAAGATTTGTTGAATCTATACAGTCATACTCTATTGCATATGCTGAGCGCATAAACCTACAATTTTCTAAGCCCGGAACCGTTTTATATAGTCTCTTTTGAACCTCTTCCGGAAGTGATGAAGACATCCCCTGAATATACATCTCGTTAGTATTATCTCCCATTGGCTCAATGAATATTTGATGTCTTTCTTTATCTGCAAATCTCATTACTTTATCTTCTATAGAAGGGCAATACCTTGGTCCTATTCCCTCTATCACACCATTAAACATAGGCGAACGATGTATATTGGCTTTAATTTCTTTATGTGTTTCGTCGTTAGTATACGTTAAATAGCAGTCTATTTGTGGTCTTGAGCGTAATTCTTCATTCTCTTCATTTGTAAATGAGAATGGTATTATCTCATCATCTCCTTTTTGAACTTCCATTTTGCTTAAATCCATAGTTTTTACATTTATTCTAGCTGGAGTTCCTGTTTTAAAACGTCTTAATTCTATACCTAAATTAATCAAACTTTTGGACAGCTCATTTGCCGGGAACACTCCATCTGGGCCACTTTCATAGGATACTTCACCTATTATAACTTTACCTTTTAGATATGTTCCTGTTGCCACAATTACAGCTTTACAGCCAAAAATAGCACCATTTTTTGTTTTAACGCCAGTAATTACATTATCCGCTGCTAATATCTCTACTGCTTCACTTTGTATTATATCTAAATTGTCTTGATTCTCTAATACATTCTTCATATACATATGGTATTTTTTTCTATCTATTTGTGCTCTCAAAGAGTGTACAGCCGGCCCTTTAGAAGAATTTAGCATCTTAGACTGCACTAAACATTCATCAGCTGCAATACCCATTTGTCCACCTAAGGCATCTATTTCTCTAACTAGATGTCCTTTCGATGTTCCCCCAATACTTGGATTGCATGGCATATTTGCAACAGAATCCATATTCATTACAAGCATAGCCGTAGACTTTCCAAGGCGCGCAGCGGCAAGCGCCGCTTCAATTCCAGCATGCCCTCCTCCTATTACTATAACATCATAGTCTATATCTTTATACTCCATATTCTTCCTACTTTCCTAAACAGAATTTCTCAAATATCTTATTTACTACGTCACTACTTGTATCCTTTCCCGTTATTTCTCCTAAAAGACTAGTAGCTTCTTTTACATCTATTGTTGCTATATCTAATGATTCGCCTAATCCTGTTATTTCTTTTGCTTTATTTAAATGAACTTTTGCTTTTTCTAACAATTGTTTATGTCTTTCATTTACAACTATTCTATTTTCCTCGCTATCAAAAGAATTAATATTAAACATTGTTTCAATTGTTTCTTTTAATTCATCTATTCCCTCTCTTGTAGCTGTGGATATTGCAATTACATTATTGTAACCACTTAATTTGTCTTTTATTTCATTTAACTTTTCACGTGAAATATCTATTTTATTTAAACCAATTATATATGGTTTGTTTAATCCTTTTATTTTATCTAATAATTCTATATCTTTATTATCTATTCCTCTAGTTATATCTATAAGGTATATTATCATATCGGTATCTTCTATTGCTTTTAAACTCTTTGTTACACCTATTGCTTCTACTACATCTTCAGTATCTCTTATACCTGCCGTATCTGATACGTTAAGTACTAAGTTTCCTATAACTAAAGTTTCTTCAATAACATCTCTTGTAGTTCCTTCTATATCTGTAACTATAGCCTTTTCTTCGTTGAGAAGTGTATTTAATAACGAGGATTTGCCTACATTTGTATTGCCTACTATAGCTAAGTTTACACCATCTTTAATATATTTTCCATCATCATATGTCTTAATTAGCAAATTAATTTCTTTTTCTATTTGTTCTAATTTAGAATTTAATTTACCATTATCTATTTCTTCGTAATCATATTCTGGATAATCTATACTAACTTCTACTTCTGCCATTAACGTTACAAGCTCATCCCTAATTTGCTCTACTCTATCATGAAGTCCGCCCTCTAATTGGTTTGTAGCAAGTTTTGCTTGTGCAGAAGTTTTTGCATTTATAACATCAATTATTGCTTCAGCTTTAGATAAGTCCATTTTACCGTTTAAAAACGCTCTTTTAGAAAACTCTCCTGGTTCAGCTAAACGCGCACCACCTGCCACTACAAGGTTTAATATGTCTAGCGTAACCTTTCTCCCACCGTGACAATTTATCTCACACACATCTTCTCCAGTAAAACTCTTGGGTGCTTTAAAATATGAAACAAGAACCTCATCTAATATTTTTGTATTAGAGGGGTTAACTATCTTACCGTATATTATTTTTTGATGTTCTAATTTAGAGTGGTTTGTAAATATATTATCTATAATAACTTTCGCATTTTTCCCACTAATTCTTATTATATTTATACCACTACTATTTCCACCTGTGCTTATAGCAGTAATAGTTTCTGTTAACATAATTTTATATTCCTTTCTTTTAAAAAGTCAGCCTCTGCTGACCTTTTGTTTTATCTTCTTACTTTCTTAATAACAACTCTTCTTCTTGGTTCTTCACCATAGCTTTCAGTTGTTACATCGGTTCTATTTGCAAGTTCTGTATGTATTACCATTCTCTCATATGCAGACATTGGCTCTAAACGTACATCTCTTCCAAATTTTACCGCATTTTTAGCAAGTCTTCTTGCTAATTCTTTTAATCTTTCTTCTTTTTTGTTTTTGTAGTCATTTACTTCTACAAATACTTTAGAATACTCTTCTTCTTGCTTTTGAAGTATTGAATTTATTGTAGATTGAATGGCTTCAATTGTTTTTCCTTTATATCCTATAAGATGTGCTGATGCTCCAGAATCTATTTTTATTAACACTTTCCCATCTACATTTTCTACCATGTAATTTGAATCATCGCCAGTAATTTCAAATATTTTACCTAATATTTCATGAGCTTTAACAACTGTTTTTTCTAGCTGATCCTCATCTACTTTCTTTTCTACAGTAAGTCTTACTTTAGCCATTTTGCTAGAAAGCATTCCTAGCATTCCTTTTGATGGTTCGTCTATTACCACTATTTTAACATCATCTCTAGAAACTTTAAGCGTTTCAAGTCCTTTTCTTATAGCTTCTTCAACTGTTCTACCATATTCTTCTGTCATTCTTTTCATTTTATTTTCCTCCCTCACCTAGCATTATCTTTTGCTTTTTCAACATTACGTTTACTAACCATTGTGTTAACATTTGAAGTGCATTACCTAGAAGCCAGTAAATTCCAAGTGCCAACGGCATTATAAACGAAATATACGCTGATAGCAACGGCATCATTAAGTTCATTATTTTTTGTTGTTCTTTTTGCTCATCTGTCATATTGCTTTGCTTTTGCGTTAACTTTGTTTGAATTATTGAAAATACTAAAGATAGTACTGGTATTATTAATGTGAAATAGCTTGCTTTTTCTTCTGCATCTTTACTAAATGCATTTGAAGGAACATCACCAAAGTTTATCCCTAAAAAATTCATATCTATTAAATCATATTTATTAGCAATTTGTATTTCATAAGATTTTATTTCGTTCTCTGTAACTTCTTCCTTTCCCAAATACTCTTGAGTATATCCTTGTAACTGTTCTGTAGGCGTTTGCATAATATATGTTAATGGTTGTTTTACTATATAAAACATTGCAAATATAATTGGTAATTGAATAAGTAGTGGTAAGCATCCACCCATTGGATTTACCTTATGTTGTTCATATACTTTCATTAACTCTTCAGACATCTTTTCTTTGTTGCCTTTATATTTTTCTCTTATTTCTTTTTCAAGTGGAGCTAATTTGTTCATTTCATCCATTGCTTTAGACTGTTTGTATGTTGTTGGGAATAATAATATTTTTGTAAGTATTGTAAATATTATTATAGACAAACCATAATTTTGTCCAACAATATTATAAATCAGTCTAATGAGAGCTCCTAAAATTTCTGCTATAAAATCTATCATCTATTCATTCTCCTTACTTTAAATAGTCTACTCCTCCGCTTGTGGAACGGATTACATTTTAGAATCCTTTTTATCCCCTTTAAACTACCTTTAATTATACCATATTTGTCAATAGCTTGTTTTGTATATTCTGAACATGTTGGATGAAATCTACATTTTCTCCCAAATAGGCCTGAAATATATTTTTGGTATAAGCTAATTAAAAACATTGCAAATTTTCTAGGAGCTATTTTAAGGCGTTTTATTATTTTATTCATGCACCAATTCGTTTTTTGTAAATAAATGCGTTATTTCGTCTTTTAGAGCGTTATAACTTAATTTTTCTACTTCTATACCCTTTCTGTATAAAA
This sequence comes from Clostridia bacterium, assembly GCA_045611765.1. Taxonomy (GTDB): domain Bacteria; phylum Bacillota; class Clostridia; order TANB77; family CAG-465; genus UMGS1649. Next base: position 23,880 of record JAZKXT010000010.1, on the reverse strand, counting down.
TAACAATGTTATAATTTTTATCTAAACTATTTTCTAAAGAATAATATGCTTCTCTTACCCATCTTTTTAGTTTGTTTCTTATAACACTATTTCCATGTTTTTTACTAACACATATTCCTAGTCTATTAGTTCCATTATTTAAATCATTTCTTTTTACGTATATTGCAATGTTTTTACTAGATACATATTTACCCTGTTTTAATACTCTTTTGAAGTTTACACTTCCCTTTAATGATTTTGTATATCTCATAAATTCACCTTTACACAAATATTTTACCATAAAAGATAAAAAAAATAAAGGCTTTCGCCTTTAATAAAAATATTCACAAATTATGCAGAAAGTTTAGCTCTTCCTTTTGTTCTTCTAGCTTTTAATACTTTTCTTCCAGAAGCAGTTTTCATTCTTTTTCTAAAGCCGTGTTCTTTCTTTTCTTGTCTATTTTTTGGTTGAAATGTCATTTTCATAAGTAATACACCTCCTGTAAAAAATTCACAAATTTCTGATAGAATTATAACACGTAGTTTGTTTAATGTCAACAATTTTAAAAAAATATTTTATGTAACAAAGAAGTGGCCATAAAAATGACCACTTCTTATAGTTAAATCTTCCAATATCCATCTTTTGTTTTATGAAATTCTACATTTTTTTACGTTAATTTAATATTTAATCTTTTACAATAGTCCCTTGAGGAACAAAGAATACATATTCGTACTTATTACTATGAACAAACCAAAGCGAAAACCATGAAAATACAGGTTTTCTTTCATACACCTTTAAAATAGGTACTGTACAATTATTACTCTCTATTTCTGTCACCTTTCCCGAAAGTGTATTTATTTTATAGGTTTCTCCCCCAATACTATACTCGTTATCTATTTTATGCCTATAACTATATACATTGTTTGAAGCAACTACCACATAAATAGGTTCACCTTCTGTTTCTTTTATACTGTTCAAAGAAATAAGTTGTACCTCTTGATAAAGTTCTAGTTCAGAATAGTTAGGTGTGATTATAATAGATAAGACTATCGAAAATAATATTATCATTACAGCAAGCGCAGCAAGACCATTACTATCAATTTCTCGTACATTTCCAAATTTTAATACTCCTAAAACAAAGATTATACATACCCCTATACCTATCAAAATCGTCAACATACTCTTTTGCCTCCTTAAAATTATTTTTGGATTAATATTTTTGCTGTGAATTATATTATCACAGTTTTATGTCATTTTCAACTGCCAAAAACATTTTTGTTAATAACCATGTTATTTTTTACCGTTTTTCAACAGGTTATCCACATTTACTTTTGTTAGTTATCCACAGTAAAAGATGTGGATAACATAGTAATTTTACATAACATTTTATTTAATGTTTTTAAGGCTATTTTTTTACAAAAAGCCTTGTTTTTTTCCAATATATTTGATATATTAATGCAAATAGTTGTGTCCATTTTTAGGTGATTTTTTTAACCCACAGTCATTATGTAAAACTATAGTATAAATTGCCTTTAAATCAATGAAAAGTTATCAACAGGTGTGGATAACTTTGTGGATAACTTAATGTAAGGGGTGAGTATTTTTTGAACGAGGATTTTATAAAAATCTGGGAACAAGCTTTAGAAATTTTAAAAGAAGAAATTTCTCCAGTAGGGTATAAGACATACGTAGAAGTCATGATTCCCAGGCTTTCAGACGAAAACACAGTTTGTTTTTTAGCTCCCTCAAATTATCATATAGAAGTTGTTACAAAGAAGTATTTAGACTTAATTTCTAATACACTTTCTTTCTTAACAAACAAAAACTTTATTATCAACTTTGAATCAAAAGAGATGTTAATAAGTGATGATAGTTTAGAACTAGGAAGCCAAAATGTTGAAATTAAAACAGAAGAAGAAGTGAATATTGTAGAGCAAACGACAAATACAATAAAAAGTCAATCATTAAATTCAAAACCAAATGAACAATATTCATTAACAAACAGTGGATTAAATCCTAAATATACTTTTGAAAACTATATTGTAGGTTCAAATAACCGTTTTGCATATGCTGCAGCAAACTCAGTAGCTGAAACACCAGGCCAAGTATATAATCCATTATATATATATGGTGGAGTAGGACTCGGTAAAACACACTTGATGCAAGCAATAGGACACGGAATTTTAGAAAACCATCCTGAGATGAATATCATTTACACAACAGGTGAGGGATTTACTAATGAACTTGTTTCATCAATAATGAATGAAAAGATAGAAAATGCTTCATTTAGAAATAAATATAGAAATATAGATGTTTTACTTATAGATGATATCCAATTTTTAGTTGGAAAAGCTAAATGTCAGGAAGAGTTTTTCCACACTTTCAACACTTTATTTGAAAGTGGAAAACAAATAATACTAACAAGTGAAAAGCCACCTAAAGAACTTAACATGTTAGAAGAAAGACTTAAGACTCGTTTCGAAATGGGACTTGCCGTAGATATACAGGCTCCAGATTATGAAACAAGACTTGCTATACTAAAGAAGAAAAGAGATAAAGAAAGATATATGGTAGACGATTCTGTCTTGGTTAAAATAGCAACTAGAGTTACTTCTAATATTAGAGAACTAGAGGGGGTTTTTAATAAGCTTAAAGCATATACATCATTTACAAATAATGAACTTACAGATGATATTATAGATAATACAATAGAATCTGTCCTTGTTAAAAATACAAATGTAATTACAAGTAAACTAATAATGCAAGTTGTTTGTAAATTCTTTAATATTAAAGTAGGGGACTTGGTAAGTGCGAATCGTTCTAAAAACGTAGCTTATCCAAGGCAAATAGCAATGTACTTATGTAGAAGTGTAATCAATATGACTTTTCCACAAATAGGGAAGGATTTTGGTGGAAAAGACCATACAACAGTTTTGCATGCGTACAACAAAATTAACAATGAATATTTAACAGATTTAAGTACCAAAGATTTAATAGACGATATTAAGAAAAGCTTATCTACCAAGGGTTAGAGACAATTATTTCGAAATTGTTACAAAAATATTTTCGAAATATTACAGTGTTCTGAGATATCCACATTTTACTGTGAATAACCTGTGAATTAATTGTTGAAAAGTTGATAGGCTAAAACTTATTCACAAAAAACATGTGTTTTGTGGATAAAAAACATCACTTATCCACAAGTTTGTCCACATGGATTTGCCTTTGTGTGTAGCGGGGTAGAGTGGTTTTTCCACATAATCCACAGCACCTACTACTACTACTACTAATTATATATAGATATATATTAATTATATTATATAGTGCTGTGAAAAAAATTTAGGAGGATTAAAAAAAATGAAATTTAAATGTAGTAAAGATGATTTAATACTTGCTTTAAACAATGTAAGTAGAACCGTAACAGCTAAAACAACAATGCCAATACTTGAAGGGGTATTAATTGAAACTTATGATAACAATATTAAATTAACAACTAATGATTTGGAAATAGGAAGTGAATATATAATTAAAGCAGATATAGAAGTTTCTGGAAGTACAGTTGTAGATTTAAAAACATTTAATGAAATTATTAGAAAAATAGAATCTGAATCAATAACATTTGAAATAGAAAATAGTATATTTATTATTAAATCTACTAGTGGAATATTTAAGTTATTAACAATGAATCCAGATGAATTCACAAGATTACCTGTGTTTAATGTGGATAAAGAAATAGAAATTTCAGAGAAAATGTTTAAAGATATGGTTAAGAAAACAGTATTTGCTACAAGTTCTGACCAAAACAGACCTGTATACACAGGTGCATTAGTGGATGTAAGGGATGGATTAGTAAATGTTGTAGCTATAGATGGATTTAGAATGGCTATAAGAAAAGAATATCTTGAAAGAAGTTCAGAGTTTAAAGCTATTATTCCAGCTAAATCATTAACAGAGATTGTTAAAACTTTATCTGATTCTGATGAAAATATAATGAAAATTGGAAAGAATAAAAATCAAGCATTATTTAGAATGGGACCTTGTACTGTTGTAAGCAGAATAATAGAAGGAGACTTCTTAAATTATAACAGTATAATACCAGCAGATACAGATACTAAAGTAAGAGTAGCAAGAAAGAGCTTACTAGAAGCATTAGAAAGAGTTTCAATATTTGCTAAAGAAGTTGCTGAAAAGGATAAAAAAGTGCCTGTTAAGATAAATATGTCTTTAGATATGTTTGAAATATCTTGTGTAAGTGTTACAGGTGATGCTAAAGAAAAAGTTAATGCTGTAGTAGAAGGTAAAGATTTAGAAATTGGATTTAATCCAAGATATTTAATGGAAGCATTAAAAGTAATAGATGATGATGAAATAGAACTTAACTTTACATCTAATGTATTACCATTAATAATTAGACCACTTGTAGGAAGTGGATATGTATATATGGTTCTTCCAGTTAAATTAAAAGATGAATAATAAATATAAAATTAGTTAAAGTATAAAAGTAGGAGAGACTGATGTATTTACAAAAACTACAACTTACAAATTTCAGAAATTATGAAAATTTAGAATTAGAATTTTCTAAAGGTGTAAATGTATTTGTAGGAGATAATGCACATGGAAAAACAAATATACTTGAGTCTATATATTTAAGTAGTATTACTAAGTCGTATAGAACTAATAAAGATATAGAGTGTATAAAATTTGAATCAGAGTATTTTAGAACAAGTCATATATATCTAGATTATAGGGATTCAAAAATAGATGTTGAAGTATATTTGGATAAGTCAAATAAAAAACAAATAAAAGAAAATGGTATAAAAATAAATAAGTATTCAGATTTTATTGGACGAGTTCCTTTAGTTATATTTTCACCAGATAATATGGATATAGTTAAAGGAAGTCCAAAAAATCGAAGAAAGTTTTTAGATATATTAATTAGTCAATTATCTAGAAGTTATGTGATATGTCTTCAAGAGTATAATAAGATTCTTACACTAAAGAATAATTTATTAAAACAAGATAAATCATTTGTAGATATGACATATTTAGATATACTAGATGAGAAACTCGCTGAAAAGATAGAATTTATTGTTGATATGCGCACCAAATATGTGGATACTGTGGAAAAGTATGCTACAAAAATCCAAAAAAGTTTATCTAAAGAAGGAGAAATTTTAAATTTAAAATATGTTTCTGATTTTTTAGGTAAAAATAAGCAAGAAATTAAAAATATATTAGTTCAGTCTAGAGATAATGATTTCTTTAGAAAAACTTCAAACAAAGCAGTGGGACATGATGATATATTAGTATTTGTTAATGATAAAGAAGTTGCAATATATGGTTCACAAGGACAAAATAGAACAGCACTTCTTAGTATGAAACTTGCTGAATTTGAAATATTAAAAGAAGAGAAAGAAAATACACCAATAATTCTTTTAGATGATGTTTTTTCAGAATTAGATAGAGGTAGAATAAACTTCTTGATAGACTATGTGTCTAAATATCAAGTGTTTATTACTACTACTGAAATAGAGAGTATAGATAATATAGAAAATAAAGAAATTTTTAAAATAAAAAACGGAACTGTTGAAAAAATAAATAATTAATGATAAAATGCAAAAAGACGATTAGGGGTAAGTGTAAAAAAAAGATAAGGGGTAATAAAATGGCAGAATATAATGAGAGTCAAATACAGGTATTAGAAGGTCTAGAGGCTGTAAGAAAAAGACCTGGTATGTACATTGGTAGTACATCTGAACGTGGTCTACATCACCTTGTATATGAAATAGTGGATAACGCAGTTGATGAAGCTTTAGCTGGTTACTGTAATGAAATAAATGTAGAAATACTAGAAGATAATAGTATAATGGTAAAGGATAATGGACGTGGAATACCTTTAGGAATACATCCTAAAATGGGAATACCTGCCATTGAAGTTGTTTATACTATACTTCACGCAGGTGGTAAATTCGGTGGAGAAGGATACAAAGTATCCGGAGGTCTTCACGGTGTTGGTGCGTCTGTTGTTAATGCTTTGTCTGAGCGTGTTACAGTTGAAGCTTGTAATGGTGATGGTGCTTACGAAATATCTTTTGAAAGAGGTAAAGTTACTGAAAAACTTCACAAAGTAAGAGAAGAAACTAAACGTGGAACAAAAGTTATATTTAAACCTGATGCTGAAATATTTGAAACAACAATATATAATGCAGATACTCTAGAAAATAGATTTAGAGAAATGGCATTCTTAAATAAAGGTCTTAAAATAACATTGTGGGATAAAAGAGATCATGAAGCAAAACAAAAAGTATTCCATTATGAAGGTGGTATTGTATCTTTCGTTGAATATATTAACAAAAACAAAGAATTAGTATGTCCACCTATATATTTAGAACAAAAAGGTGAAGTAGAAGTTGAAGTTGCGCTTCAATACACTACATCATATTCAGAAAATATATTATCTTTCGTAAATAACATTAATACTATCGAAGGTGGAACACATTTAGATGGATTTAAACGTGGTCTTACAAAAGTATTTAATGATTATGGAAGAAAATTTAATATATTAAAAGAAAAAGATGCTAACCTTCAAGGTGATGATATACGTGAAGGTATATCTGCAATCGTTAGTGTTAGAGTTACTGAACCAGAGTTTGAAGGACAAACTAAAACAAAACTTGGTAATAGTGAAGTTCTAGGTATAGTTAACTCTATGATGAATGAAAAACTTGCTACATATCTTGAAGAACATCCTAAGGAAGCTAAAGCAATACTAGATAAAGCTTTATCTGCATCTCGTGCAAGAGAAGCTGCAAGAAAAGCACGTGAACTTGTTAGAAGAAAGAGTGTACTTGAATCTACAACTTTACCTGGTAAACTTGCAGACTGTAGTAGTAAAAACCCTGCTGAATGTGAAATATATATTGTCGAGGGAGACTCTGCGGGAGGAAGTGCTAAGCAAGGAAGAGATAGAAAATTTCAAGCCATACTTCCACTTTGGGGTAAAATGATAAATGTTGAGAAAACAAGAGCAGATAAAATATATGGAAATGAGAAATTAAATCCAGTTATAACTGCAATTGGTGCTGGTATTGGTAATGACTTTAATATTGAAAAAATAAGATACGACAAGATTATAATGATGGCCGATGCCGATGTCGATGGTTCACACATTAGAACGCTTCTTTTAACATTCTTCTTTAGATATATGAGACCTTTAATAGAGCAAGGCAAGATATATTCTGCGTGCCCACCACTATTTAAGTTATCTAAAAAGGGAATGGAAGATATTTATTGCTATAACGAACATTCTTTAGAAGATACATTCAAAGAATTAGAAGCAAAAGGAATAAAAAGAGAATCTGTCGCAATACAAAGATATAAAGGTCTTGGTGAGATGAGTTCTGAGCAACTTTGGGAAACGACAATGAATCCAGCGAATAGAACATTAATACAAATGACAATGGAAGATGCTGTTAAGGCAGATGAAATATTTACTGTTTTAATGGGAGAGGATGTTGAACCAAGAAGAGAATTTATAGAAGCAAATGCTAAATATGTTACTAATTTGGATGTATAGATTATATGAAAGTAGATATGTTAATCTACTTTCTTTTGTTATTTTATCGCAAGTGCCAATGGAAATATTTAACAATAAGGTTAACATAAACTTGACAACAAGTCTAAATGATGCTATAATTAACAAGGTATCTGGTAAAAATTTCTATATTAATATAAGAGAGGGGTAAAAAAATGACAGATATTACAGAGAGAATGACCAGGCAAGAGAAGGTGGCTTATAGTGAATACATAGACAAATTTCTTCATGCATTCAAAGTTATGTATGGTTGCGAAACAATAAAAATAACAATGGCTCAATTTTATGTTGAGGTATTAGAATGGATTGAGGGGTATATCGATTTGATGTTAAAGTACATCCCAGATCTTTCGTTTGATAAAAATGGCGATAACTCCGCAGTAAAACTTTTTGTAATAAAAGAAATACAAAGACCTATCTAAAGGCTTATCTAAAAAATGTGCAGATAAATTTATCTGCACATTTTGGCATAAAAATAAATTAATAAATTTATGTTGACAAAAAATAATATTTATGTTAGAATAATACTGTAAAGTAGAAGTAGTCTTCTCACCTTGTGGTATTGTCTTAACAAGGTAATGCAAATTTAAACCAATATATAGGGTGGATTTTGTATGAGAGGATTGCTAGACTTTAGCAATCTTTTTTTGTTGGAGGTGTATTGATATAAAACAAGACTTTCTAGTAAATGAACAAATAAGAGCAAATGAAGTAGAAGTTATAAGCAATAGTGGTGAAAGATTAGGAAGAATGTCTGCATCAGAAGCTCTAGAGAAAGCATACGACGAAGATTTAGATTTAGTGTTGGTAGCGCCAAATGCTAATCCACCAGTATGTAAGATACTTAACTATAGCAAATTTAAATTTGAAATGGCTAAAAAGGAAAAAGAAGCTAGAAAAAACCAAAAAGTGGTTGAGCTTAAAGAAATTAGACTTTCAGCTACTATAGATCAACACGATCTAGAAACTAAAGCCAAAAATGCTAATAAGTTTTTAAAAGCTGGAGATAAAGTGAAAGTATCACTAAAGTTTAAGGGTAGAGAAGTTAGGTTTGTAGAAAAAGGAAAAGAAACAATTCTTAAATTTGTTGAAATGCTTGAAGAAGGTAAAATAGACAAAGAACCAAAACTTGAAGGTAGATTCTTAAACGTAATAGTGTTGCCTAAAGATAAAAAATAAAAGGAGGAAAGTAAAATGCCTAAAATGAAAACTCATAGTGGTTCAAAGAAAAGATTATCAGTATTAAAATCTGGTAAAGTAAAAAAGACAACTGCAAACAGAGCTCACAAATTAACAGGAAAAAGCTCAAGCAGAAAGATGTCTCTAAGAGGAGCATCATATGTTGATTCAGCTAACTCAGCAGCTGTAAAGAAATTATTACCTTATTCATAATTAAATGGAAAAAGGAATCTAAAAAAGGAGGAAATACAAAATGGCAAGAATTAAAGGAGCCGTAACAACAAGAGCAAGAAGAAAAAGAGTATTAAAAAGAGCAAAAGGATATTTTGGTGCAAAGAGCATAAGATTTAAAATGGCTAAACAAGCTGTTATGAAATCTGGTCAATATGCATTTGTAGGAAGAAAAAATAAAAAGAGAGATTTCAGAAGATTATGGATTGCAAGAATAAATGCTGCAGCTAGAATTAATGGAATTTCATACAGCAGATTAATGGATGGTCTTAAAAAGAAAAATATCAATATAAACAGAAAAATGCTTGCTGAAATGGCAGTAAACGATGCTACAGGATTTGCAAAACTTGTTGAAACAGTAAAAGCTTAATTTTAAAAGTAAAAAAGGGGGAAAATCAAATGATATTTGCAGGAGATTTTAGAAATGGAACTACATTCGAACTTGATTCTCAAGTATATAGAGTAGTAGAATTCCAACATGTTAAACCAGGAAAAGGAGCAGCTTTCGTTAGAACTAAACTTAAAAACGTTATAGCTGGAACTACAATGGAAAAAACATTCAACCCATCAGAAAAAGTAGAAGAAGTATCTATCACAACAAGTGAAATGCAATATCTATACAATGATGGAGATACTTATACTTTCATGGATAATAATACATATGAACAAGTGGAACTTAAGAAAGAACAAATCGAAGATATACTTCCATATTTATTGGATAACATGAACGTTAGAGTTTTATCTTACAAGGGTAATATATTCGGTGTAGAAGCACCTACTTTTGTAGAATTAGAAGTAACATATACTGAACCAGGAATAAAAGGTTCAACTGCAACAGGAACAACTAAACCTGCAACAGTTGAAACAGGAGCTACATTCCAAGTACCTTTATTTGTTGAAATTGGAAACAGAATAAGAATTGATACAAGAACTGGCGAATATATGGAAAGATGTTAAAACAAAATAGAAAAAAACAACTAGACCTTAGAGTAATCTAAGGTCTTTAATTATATAACAAAAAGTTATAAAAAAATAATTATGTAATATTGACATTTTTTTTTTTAAGTGTATACTAGAAGCATACGAGGGGGAGAAAAATTATGGAAAAAAGAAAAAACGCAGAAGCAATAGTAATTGTAGTATTAGTAGTACTACTAGTAGGTGCATTAGGTTTTATGGTATGGAACATGTATTTTGTTAAGAATGAAACAGTAATATCTAATTCACAAGCAAACAATTCACAATCAGGAAGTTCAAATACAGATATAGATAATGTGTATAAAGAACTAAGGGATGAAATAGCAAGCTTAAAAGTTACAATAACAGCAAAAGACACTGAAATAGCTAATTTAAAAGATCAAAACCAACAAGTCCAACAAAATCAAAAAAATGATGTAGAGGTAGTTGAGGCAGTAAATTATACATACGAAAAATTAAAAGTAAAATTACCAAAAATACAAAATGGTGGGACAAATGCAGAAAAATTAAATAAAAAGATACTTAATGAAATTGTACCAGTAACATATAGTAGAGCTCAATATAACGATGATGTTATTGAATATGGTAAAGATGGGTTTACTGTAAAATATGATAAAGTTATAAAAAATAATATAATAGCAATATATGTCAGTATAATTGAAAATAGTGGATCAGAATATCAAGGTACTGGTGATGGAATAGTACGTTTTAATTATTTTTATGATATAAAAAATGATAAAGAACTTAACTTTGATGATGGAGTTAAGAAAATGGGAATTGAAGAGTATGTTATAGACAACTTCTTGTTAGGAGATTTATTATTAATTGAGAATGGAAAATTTTTAAAAGAGTATAAGAAAATATAAATTCAATCAGACCATAGAGTAATCTAAGGTCTTTAATTATATAACAAAAAGTTATAAAAAAATAATTATGTAATATTGACGTTTTTTTTAGTGTATACTAGAAGCATACGAGGGGGAGAAAAATTATGGAAAAAAGAAAAAACGCAGAAGCAATAGTAATTGTAGTATTAGTAGTACTACTAGTAGGTGTATTAGGTTTTATGGTATGGAACATGTATTTTGTTAAGAATGAAACAGTAATTCACAAGCAAATAATTCACAATCAGGAAGTTCAAATACAGATATAGATAATGTGTATAAAGAACTAAGAGAAGAAATAACAAGCTTAAACGCAACAATTTCGTCTAAAGACACTGAAATAGCTAATTTAAAAGCTCAAAATAACAAAACAGAAACGGTTGTCAAAAACGAATATGTACCTGTAAAAGCTAAAATGTCATCTGAATTTGAATCATATGTAGTAGGTCCTTTTGAAGCATCATATGCTGAAGGAATATTAAAGTTTTATTTAACAGAGAAGGGGGAGGTAAAAGATGAAGTAACAGAGATTTCAGAAGAAGGAAGTATAACCCTAAAAAAAGATAAAGTTTATACTGTTAATAACTTTAAGAAAAAAGTGGTTGGATTGTATAAAGGTCACGTGGGTCAAACACCAGCAGATACAGTAATTGCTATAATGGAAGATGGAACAATTGAAAGTATATATATAAGTAGTGGAAAACTTGTTTCTACAGGAAAGATATCAGGAGTTTCTAACGTTGTAAGATTAGAACAGATTAAGGCAATAAGAAATAATGGAAATGTGTGGGGAGGCCATGATTTAATCGTTGCTGTACAAGGAAACGGAGAGAGTATAACAGTAAAAAGCAAAGATTTACTAGGTGAATAAAAGCAATATTAACAAAGTTTATAAAATAAAGTGTTCTCAAAACAATAAATTGAGGACACTTTTTTTGTATATATGGTAATTAGGGAGATTTTATGCTACAATATTAATTGCAGGTGAATTTTATGAGATACAAAATAGATTATGAAAAGAGAATAAAAGAATTATTATACAGTCTAAACAAAAAATACACATATTACATAGAGACAATGGGATGTGCTTTAAATGAGAATGACTCAATGAAATATGCTGGAATATTAGAGGAAATGGGCTTTTCTAAAGCACAAGATATAAAAGAAGCAAATGTTGTGTTATTTAATACTTGTTGTATAAGAGAAAATGCTGAAGATAAGCTTTTTGGAAGATTAGGGCTTTTAAAATCTAGAAAAGTTGGAAATAAAGACATGTATATAGCAATAGTTGGTTGTATGACAGAACAAGGACATATTCTAGAAAAGTTAAAATCTTCATATCCATTTGTGGATGTTATTCTTGGTACAAAGAGTATGCAATATTTTGCAGAAAAGTTATATATTGCAATTAAAGATAAAAAGAAAACACAACAACTTCAAGATAATGAGCACGAAATAGTTGAAGATGTTCCAATTAAATATGAAGAAGGATATAAAGCATCAATTAGTATAATATATGGATGTACCAATTTCTGTCCATATTGTATAGTTCCTTATGTAAGAGGAAGAGAAAGAAGTAGACTACCAGAAGATATTTTAAAAGATGTAAAAGAAGTAGCTTCAAAAGGATATAAAGAAATAACTTTACTTGGTCAAAATGTAAATTCTTACGGTAATGATTTTAAAGATAAGAGATATACATTTGTAGATTTATTAAAAGAAATAGAAAAAATAGAGGGAATAGATGTAATAAGATTTATTTCTCCTCATCCAAAAGATTTTACAGACGCATTGATAGATAAAATTGCGGAAAGTGATAAAATAGCAAAACAGATACATTTGCCACTTCAATCTGGAAGTACAAATATATTAAAATTAATGAATAGAAAATATACAAAAGAACATTTCTTAAATCTGGTAGAAAAAATAAGAAATAAAGTACCAAATGTTTCTTTTTCAACAGATATTATAGTTGGATTTCCAGGAGAAACAGAACAAGACTTTTTAGATACAATGGATGTTGTGGAAAAAACTAGATTTGACCAAATATATATGTTTTGTTACAGTATAAGACGTGGTACTAGAGCAGAAAAAATGGAAAAACAAATAGATGAAAAGGTTAAAGTAGAAAGACTTGAAAGATTAAAAGCGTTATTTGAAAGAATAATAGATGAAGAAAATGAAAAGAAAGTTGGTAAAGTAGAAAATATTCTTGTTGAAGGTATAAGTAAAAATAATCCTAATATGTATACAGGAAGAACACTAGACAATAAAGTTGTTGTATTTGAAGGATTTATGCAAGACGTAGGTAAAATCAAAAAAATTGAAATTGTTAAAAATAACAAGTGGTATTTAACAGGGAAAATAGTTAATTAGTAATATATAAATCATAGGACCTTAGATTTTTCTAAGGTCTCATTATATTGTATAAAAATATTCATAAATATATTATGTAATGTTGACGTTTTTTTTTTTTAGTGTATACTAAATGTAAACTAGGGGGAAGAAAAATGGAAAATGAAAAGAAAAAGGTAACATCCGGTAAATTTATATCAGAATTAATATTTGGATATATATTTTATACAATACTATTTGGATTAATTTGTATGATACCATTAAATATAATAAAAAATATTATTTCATCAGAGTGGATAGTATTTGCAATTAATTTAGTAATTCAAATAATATTAACTATTTTTATTTGGAAATGTGGAGTATCATCTGTAATAAAAAAGAAAACAACAGATAGAGAAAATATTTCTAAGATAATTAAAGGTCTTTGGATATATGTTATAATAGTTTTAATAATATATGTTTGTTTAGAAATTTTTGAAATAAAGAGTACAGTAGCTCAAATAGAACAATATACAGAACAGCATATTGAACAGTATAAAGAACTATATTCTAGTGTAATGTTACAGGAAGAACTAAATAAAATATATAATATACAAATACCAAATATGTATATTGCTATGATAATAAGTACATTGGTAGATGCAATTACTAGAGTTGCCATGATAAGATATACAAGACATGTATTAGAAGATAAATTATAATTAAAAGGAGACAAAAGAAAATGGAAAATAACACAAAAAAAGTAAAAAATATTGAAGCAGTAGTAATAATAATTTTATCTATATTATTAATAGGTGTACTAGTATTTTTAGGTATAAGATATATTTCAAAACAAAATATGTCAATAATAAACAATGCTATTTCTAATTTAGATGATATATATAATGAAGCTAATAAGAATAACGAAGAAGAAAATAAAAATGATGAATTAGAAAAAGTGCAATACAGTAATGTTAACGATTTAATAGAAGATTTAGTTCATGAAAAAAATCCTATTGAGAAAAAAATAGACAGTATTAAATACAAATTAGATATGGTGTTACCATATTTTAAAGTAAAAACAGAAGTAACAAATCAAATAAATCAAGAAATAGATAAAACATATAAATTTTATACTGAAGATTATTTAAGTAAAGAATCAACTCAAAGTAGCTCAAGAAATACAACTATATCATATACAGCAGATATGGATACAGAAAAAGGAATTTTAACTTTAGAAATTACAAATGCATACACAGATTGGGCTGGAACAGGCGCACCAAATGGAAGTAGCATAACAACGTATAAATATGATTATATAAATGATAAATTAATTGAGAAGAAAAAGCAAGAAAAAGTAGAAGAAGAGAAACTTGATCCGTATGCTAATTATAAAGATTATAAATGGGGCAGCACAATATTTAAAGCAGATAGTAGTTCTAAAGAAAAGATAGAAATAAAAAATAATAAAGTATATTTAACATTTTCAAATAAAACGGTACAAGTTAAGAATATTAGCGGAACACCTAAAAAAGTTACAGGAACTGTAGCTGGTGGAATTATGTATTATTACATATTAACACAACAAGGAAAAGAAACGAAAATATATAGAGTAGAATGGTCAGACACAACAGCAACAGCAGAACTATTAAAAGAACTAAGTAAATATAACATTGTAGATTTTACAAGTGGTAATGGTAAAGGTGTTGTATATAGAACTATATACTATTTAACGTCAGAAGGAAAAATGATAGATAGAAATGGACATACTTTTGAAGAATTAAACAAAAATTTTGTAAGTTCTTTTGGTACATTAGGATTTAGTTTATATATTGATGATAAAGGATATGTATATTATTCTAAAAAGGATGATGCTAACTATAAAGTACTAACGGATACTAAAGGAAATAAAGTTAAGGCGAAAGAAATGTATGGTCAAGATAGTAGTACGGGATATACTGCAATTATAATAACAGAAGACAATCAAATTATTTATGTTGATGATCTTTATAAAGTAAGCCAAGAAAAAGGTATAATTAAATCTATTAATACATATAGTCAAGAATATGAAGGAACAATGATTATTACAATGTCAGATAATAAGAATATAATAAAATATAATCTGGGAGATTCTTATTATGATGTTAAAAAGAAGAAATACATAGACATAAAGGAAGGCTTACATATAGAAAGTATACGTGTGAATAAGAGAAATGAAAAATATACAGATAAATATTATCCTGCAACTATGACATTAACAGAAGAACAAATAAAAAGTGTAATAGAGCTACTAAAAAACTTAAACTATGTAAGTGATAATATTACGACCCAAGACAAAGATATGTATAGAGCTATAATAAAATATAAAAATGGAATTGAGGCAGAATTAAAAGTATTACCAGGTATGCGCGTAATAATGGATGGAAAGTTATATTCTGTAGAAGATCAATCAATTGAAGTATTTGATACAATTGGATATAAATTTGATTGGGAGAAAACAGAGAGTATTACCAATTCTATTACAATGTATAAAAGAAATTCAGAAACAAATAAATATTATGAAAAAACAATGAATTTATCTGAAAGTGAAATGATTAAAATAAATGACTATATAAAAGAAATAGATGAACCATCATTCTCAAGCAAAAATTTAGAAAAATATAGATTAATATTGCAATATAAAGCTGGAACAAAAAGTTTACTCCTAGTTTATGAAGATGGTATAGTTTCATTAGATAATAAATTATATAAAGCTAGTCAATTAGAAAAATATATTATTGGAATTGCAGATAAATTTGATTGGCAATAATAAAAAAACAAGTACAATTAAATATAAATAAAAAATTATAGTAATAAAAAAGAACTTATCCATATATATTGTAATATGGATAAGTTCTTTTTTGGAGGTTTATATGGAAGGAATTGTTGCAAAAAGGACATTAAAGAAAAGTTACTATAATAATAAAAATATTAATAATATAGATTATACTAATTTTACAATTATGAAACCTAAACAAGGAGTAAAAAAAGAAAAAAGCAAAGTTGAAACTTTTAAAGAAAAGATATTATTTAAAATGTCAATACAAGCAATTACTGTAATAAGCATAATAGCATTTGTACTAGCAATTAAATATTTAAAAATAGATGTAGTTTTAGAATCGGATTTTACAAAGAAACTAGTTAATTATTATAACACATCATATTCTTTTGAGGAAATTAAGATTGGAACAAAAAATATAGCAAAGACCACATATACATTTGTAAAACCAATTGTTCCTAAGTCGGTAGAAAACAAAGTTAAAGAATTATATAAAGTAATAACAACACAACAAGAAAAGGAAGAAGTTAATATTTATTTAGATAATAATAGAGAGGTTCAAATATATGAAGAAAGTAGTGTTATTAATAAAGAAAATACGGTAAAAGAAAATGTGGGTGTAAGTGCAGATATTAATGAACAAGATGAAAAAATAGTAGCAGTTTCTAGTAGTATAAGTAGTCATAGTAGTATTATAGATAAAATAAAAGAAACAGAAGTAGAATTTATAAAACCTGTGAGTGGCAACATTTCTTCGCATTATGGAGCAAGGGAAGAAATATTTGAAGGAATAGATAGTTACCATACAGGAACAGATATAGCTGCTAAAACAGGAACAAAAGTAGTTAGCAGTATAGAGGGAAAAGTTACACGTGCTGCATACAACCAATACAATGGTAATTTTGTGGAAGTAACAAATGGAAAAATTGCTACAATATATTGTCATATGAGTAAATTATCTGTAAAAGTGGGAGATAAAGTAAAAGCTGGGACTAAGATAGGTGAAATAGGTTCAACAGGTCTTTCCACGGGACCACATTTACATTTTGAAATAGTATATGACGGAACAAAGATAGATCCAGAGATGATTGTAGATTTATGAAATTTAAAGTAAGAGAGTTTAATATATATTTAGACGAAACTATTTTAATAGTTGGTTTTTTATGCATATTTTTTGGAGAAGTAAGAGATTACTTTGAAAATTATTTTGTATGCTATCTTTTTATAGCATTCCACGAGCTTGCGCATATGTTTACTGCAAGTATATTTGGCACAAAAACAACGAGACTTTGTATTAGAATATCTGGATTAAATATTAATTTAGATAACTATAACAGAAGTGGTTTGAAATGGCTTGCTATATTTTGTGCAGGCCCAATGTCTAACATAATTCTTGCATATATATTTAAAAATATTCCATTGGTATACACCATTAATTTAGCTTTGGCTATTATAAACCTAATTCCCATATCACCTTTAGACGGATATAATATATTTGAAATAATATTAAAAGTATTACTAAAAAGCCAAAAAGCAATAAAAAAAACACAAAATCTCACGGAAATTATGGTAATAATTTTGCTTATAACACTTGGTATTTGCCAGTTTGTTATTTTCGGAAATATATCTATAATTTTGATGGTGTTTTACATTTTTATCCAAGGCTCTAGCCTTAGAAATAACAGCGATTCACGAATATATCAAAAATGTTACAGAAATATTACATTTTTTCAGAAAAACTATTGATTTTTCCGGAAAAAAAGAGTATTATATAGCCATGACAAACGGGGGTAGTTTAAATGGCTATAGGTGACATTATTGTTTCTTTAGACATAGGAGCATCAAAGACCGCTGCTGTAGTAGGACAAGTTAATAAGTTTGGCGAGATTGAAGTAAGAGGTTATGGTCTTGAGAAGTCTAGTGGAATAAAAAAAGGAAGAATAATAAACAGCACAACAGTTGCTGAATCATTAGTCAAAGCTATTACAGAAGCTGAAGATACTTCGGGGTTATACATAAACTCAGCATATGTTAATATAAAAGGACTAAATACAAGAATTGAAAGAATAAGATTCAAAGGTGAAGTTGAAAAACCAGATGATGGTCTTTCATATAGAGATATAACTTCAGTATTAGAAAAGATTCAATTAGGAATTAGACAAAATAGTAAAGAACAAATAGTAGATATAATTCCTACAAACTATATTGTAAATGATAGAGAATATATAGAAGAACCAATAGGTGCTTTTGCAAAATATTTTTTAATAGATGCAGATGTAATTATTGCAGATAAATCTGTTATAGAAGAAATAACACATGCAATGGAACTCGCAGAACTTAAAATAGATGGATTTGTACTTGAAACATTTGCAACTTCTAATGTAGTATTAATGCCAGAAGAAAAAGACTTAGGGGTACTTTTATTAGATATAGGAGCCGGACACACGGAACTATCTGTATATAAAAATGGTAGTTTAGAATACAACAACACATTACCAGTCGGTGGAGACCATATTACAAGCGATATAGCAATATCTCTTAATGTAGATATGGAAGAAGCGGACAAGTTAAAAAGACAATATAACTTAGCTATCGAAGCAATGATATCTAATAATCATGATATTAAATTAAATACTAGACGAGTTGCTGAAGGTGAAACAGATAGAGTTAAATGTAGTGATGTAGTAAGAATTATAGAGGCGAGAATAAAAGAAATTTACCAAATCACAAGAAAAATAATGGCTGAAAATAATCTTATTGGAAAAATAGAATGCGTAGTTATAACAGGACAAGGTATAAGCAATATAGCTGGAGTTGAAGAACTTGCAGTTTTAACGTTAAAAATAAATCAAGTAAGAATATGTAGTCCAAAACTAATAAATGTTATAAAGCCACAACATATTGTAGCTTATGGTATGACAAAATATATTGCAAATGTTGGGACTAGCAGAAGAGTAAACAGTGACGTTGAAATAATGACAGAACCAGACATTAAAGATAAAATATTTGGAATGTTTAATAAGGCTAAAGAAAAATTAACAAATACACTAAAAAGACAAAATGAGGAATATGAAGATGAGAAGGGGGATTTTTAAGATGGAAGATTCAATGTTCAAAGCAGGAACTGCTAATATTAAGGTTATAGGTGTAGGTGGCGGTGGCGGAAACGCATTAAACCGCATGATAGAAGATGGTCTAAAAGGTGTAGAATTTATAGCAATAAATACAGACCAACAAGCATTAGAGGAATCTAAAGCAGGAACAAAAATTCAAATAGGTGAAAAATTAACAAGAGGTCTTGGCGCTGGTGCAAACCCTGAAATTGGTGAATGCAGTGCGGAAGAATCTAAAGCTGAAATAGCAGAAGCATTAAAAGGAGCAGACATGGTATTCATCACTTCTGGAATGGGTGGAGGAACAGGTACTGGCGCAACTCCTGTTATTGCAGATATTTCTAAGGGAATGGGAATACTTACAGTAGCAGTTGTAACGAAACCTTTCCCGTTTGAAGGAAAAAGAAGAATGAATCAAGCTGAAAAAGGTATAGAAGAATTAAAACAAAACGTAGATACAATAATTACTATACCAAATGAGAAACTACTTCAAGTAGTAGAAAGAGACACTACTGTTGAAGAAGCTTTCTTAAAAACAGATAATATACTAAGACAAGGTGTTCAAGGTATTTCTGACCTCATTACAGTTCCAGGATTAGTTAACTTAGACTTTGCTGACGTTAAAACAATAATGTTAGATACAGGTGTAGCGCATATGGGTATTGGTAGAGCGAGAGGAGAAAATAGAGCTGGAGAAGCTGCAAGACAAGCAATTCACAGCCCACTTCTTGAAACTTCAATCGAAGGAGCAAGCGGAGTACTTATTAATGTTACTGGTGGTAAAGATTTAGGATTATTAGAAATAAATGAAGCAGCAGAATTAGTACAAAAATCTGTTGATCCAGAAGCAAATATTATCTTTGGTGCAGTGATAGATGAAAATCTAGGAGATGAAATTGTTATAACTGTAATTGCTACAGGATTTAACAAATGGAATTCTAATGATAATAAAGCACAAGATATTTTAGAAAGTATGAGAAACAGCATAAATAACAATAGTAATATAGAAAGAAATGAATCAACGGGATTTAGCGGAAGAGTTTCTTCAAGAACAGACTATACAGTTGATTTAGACATCCCACCTTTCTTAAGAAGAAATAAAGACTAATTTAGACCAAATTAGCCAACAATAAATGAATTTTATATCAAAAAAGCAAATTGTATAAAACAATTTGCTTTTTTATTATGTTTTTTGAAGATGAAAAAAAATAATCTTAACTTTTATTCTACAAAATTTTAAATCACCTCTGGATTATAATGTGTATCGAGGTAAACATGACTATATATTTAGATTATATATTTATTGAAAATCTGCTTATAGATTACATTCTCATAAAAGAAACTGCGTATATGGCAAGAAAAGATGTTTTACATCAAAGAGCAATTAGTGCATCAATTATTGCGTCATGTTACGTCGTTGTTATGATGTATCTAAAAATACAAGAATTAAGCTATGTATTTTGTAAAATGCTACTTGCAATAACGATAATATATATTTGTTTTAGACCTAAAAACGCAAGTGAATATTTAAAATTGACGTCATTATTTTTTTTAATTTCTGTTATTAATGTAGGAAGTTTAACAGTAATCACAAATTTACTTAATATGCAATATACAAATTATTTTTTAAAGTTTGCTGTGTATACAGTAAGCTTGTTATTAAGTAAAGCCTTTGCGAGTTACATGTGGAGAATATATAAGAGGGAAATTAAAAGTGATGATCTAATATATGATGTAAAACTAGAGCTAAATGGCAATATTTATAAATATAAGGCATTTTTAGACACTGGGAATAATGTATACAGTTATACCAATAATTTGGCAGTAATATTTGCTGAAATTTTTGATGATAACATACTAAAAGACTTGGCGTGTAAAGATTTCTTTGATATACGTACAGTTACATTGTCTAGTGAAGCTAGTAAAAAAGCATATATATTTAATAATGTTGAAATAACAAAAAAAGAAAGTAGTTGGTTTGTAAAAATAGCTATTGTGTTTGAAAAATCTAAATTATCAAGAGATGGCAGTTACAATATGCTACTTAATTATATTCTTTATACACAAGATATGGGAGGTATTAAAATATGAATTTAAAAAAGTTGTATGAATATATATTGAAATTATTAAAAATAGAAGATGAAGAATTGTTATACATATCTGGTTCAGAAAAATTACCAACACCACTTACAGCTGAAGAAGAGAAAGATTTATTATTACGTTTGGCTGACAGTGATGATGAAGCAAGAAAGAAATTAGTGGAGAAGAATTTAAGGTTAGTTGTATATATAGCTAAAAAATTCGAAAATTCAATGTTTAACATAGAAGATTTAATTTCTATTGGAACAATAGGATTAATGAAAGCAATCAATAGTTTTAATATAGAGAAAAATATTAAGCTTGCAACATATGCATCAAGATGTATTGAAAATGAAATATTAATGTACCTTAGGAAAACACAGAAATTAAAAACAGAAATATCTATTGATGAGCCGATAAATACGGACGCTGAAGGAAATGATCTTGCACTTTCGGACATATTGGGTTCTGAAAGCGATAATATATTTAAACAAGTAGAAGACAGTGATAACAAGAAAGTAATAGATATGGCAATCAAGAATTTGGATAGTAGAGAGAAAGAAATAATGGAGCTTAGATATGGCTTTGATGGAAGAAACGAACTTACTCAAAAAGAAGTTGCGGACAAATTGGGCATTTCTCAATCGTATATTTCAAGAATTGAAAAAAAGGTCATAGAACGTCTAAAAAAACAATTTAATGAAAACAAGTGAATAATACGAACAAATGAAAGCAAAATATTACCATTAAATGGAAATATGAAGGAGTGAACCAATGAAAACAATAAAAGTAGAAATAAATGGTGTTAACACAGCTGAGCTACCTGTGCTATCTACTAAAGAGCAAATGGAGATGTTAAGAAAGATAAAGGAAGGCTGTACAGAATTAAAAGACAAATTTGTAAGAGCAAACTTAAGATTAGTATTAAGTTTGGTGAAAAGATTTAATCACAGATGTGACTCTGTAGATGATATATTTCAAGTTGGTGTTGTAGGATTAATAAAAGCAATAGATAATTTTGATATATCTCAAAATGTTCAGTTTTCGACGTATGCTGTACCTATGATAGCTGGTGAAATAAAAAGACATTTGAGAGATAGTAGTTCTATGCGCATAAGTAGATCTATTAGAGATATGTCTTATAGAATATCTAAAGAAAAGGAAGCCTATATAGCTATGCATAATGAGGAGCCGACAGTTCAATATTTGGCGAAGGCTTTGGATTTAAGTGAAGAAGATGTGGTGCTTGCTTTGGATAGTACTGCTCAACCGATGTCGCTATATGATGCTGTATATAATGATGATGGAGATACGATTTATGTATTAGACCAATTAAAGAGTGAGAAAAACGAAATGGAAACACTTACAGAAACACTATCTGTGATACAAGCACTTGAAAAACTTTCTGAAAAAGAAAGAAATATAATTAAAAGAAGATTTTTTGACAATAAAACGCAAGTAGAAATAGCAGATGAGATTGGAGTATCACAAGCACAAATATCTAGAATAGAAAAAGTTGCATTAGAAAGAATGAAAAGAAAAATGTTAAAGGGGTAAAATAATATATCCCTTTTATGCATATATATTAAATTAGGTGATAGTATGTATAAAGTATATTTAAGTCCATCTACTAGGGCGAAAAGTTTTGGCACTAATAATTTTGGAACAGAAGAGTTTAGAATGAATCAAATAGCAGATATTGTAGAAAGAGAACTATTGAAAACGGGAGAGTTTGCTGTTTATAGAAATGTTAATGGCATGACAATTGATGAAATTATAAAAGATAGTAATGATGTAGGCCCAAATGTGCATGTTGCAATACATAGTAGTTATGGTAATAAATTGGGATGTAATTGTTACGTAAGGGTTGAAGATGACTTGTCAAATGGAATAGGAAAAGAAATATATAAACAACTTCTTTCAATCTATTATAATAAAAATATGGATAACGGCCTTACATATGATAAAACTATTACAGAAATACACAAGGTAAATTCAGCCGCAATAAAAATAGAACTTGGCAATCGTGAGAATAAAGAAGATGCGAATTGGATAATTTACAATATAGAGAATATAGGAAAAGCTATAGCAATAGGAATAGAGAAAGGATTTGCATTGAAACTATGTTAAAAGGGGGAAATATGACAAGAGGAATAGATTTTAGGCAAAAAGAGGTAGTAAATATAAATAACGGTAAAATATTAGGTTTTGTAGTAGACGTTGATGCTGAACTAAACGAAGGCGCTATAAAAAGTATAGTTGTCGCTCAAGTTGGAAAGGTTTTAAAAAGCCTTAGCGGAAAAAATAATATTACTATTCCATGGAGTAAGGTAAAAATTATAGGTGAAGATGTAATTTTAGTAGAAATTTAAGCCTCAAAACAGCCTAAAAATAAAGGTTTGAAAAAATAAACAAATTTTTTTAATTTTTTTGCGTTTTTTTGTTGACAATGCCTAAATGCTATGCTAAAATATATTCACAACGTCGCGCGAAAAGCATGACGAAAAGCACATTGAAAAATAAAGAGTAAGAAAGCCAAGTAAAAGGGAAATTTATGGAGACATAAATCCCGTTAATTTAACAAAGTAATTTATAAAGATAGCTAACGTTATCTTGAGAGAATTTAAGACAAGAGTTTGATTCTGGCTCAGGATGAACGCTGGCGGCGCACTTAAGACATGCAAGTCGAA
>JAZKXT010000009.1:0-16700 GCA_045611765.1 Clostridia bacterium | reverse complement strand
TTCGACTTGCATGTCTTAAGTGCGCCGCCAGCGTTCATCCTGAGCCAGAATCAAACTCTTGTCTTAAATTCTCTCAAGATAACGTTAGCTATCTTTATAAATTACTTTGTTAAATTAACGGGATTTATGTCTCCATAAATTCCCCTTTTACTTGGCTTTCTTACTCTTTATTTTTCAATGTGCTTTTCGCAATTGCTTGCGACGATTTATATTCTAACACAGCATTCAAACAAAGTCAACTAATTTTTACAATTTTTTTAAACTTTTTTTAATAGCTATGTTTTTCGTGATTTTAAGACCATAAAAATTAACTACAAAGGTTAAAATGTAGTTAATCTTAATATATATTTAGTAATATATATTAGACTCTCAAATCACTATATTCATTATACAATATTATATTTGAGAAGTCAATACAAATATTACAAGAATGTTACGAAATTATGTGGTAATTTTTACATATTTTATTGTTTGTATTTTCTCTTTATTTTATAGCATTTTGCCTTGCTATTTCATATATTGTTATTGCCGTACTTACAGAAGCATTAAGTGATTCAGTTTTACCTACCATTGGTATTTTAATAATGCCATCGCATGACTCTCTAACCAGTCTAGATAAGCCTTCACCCTCATTACCAACAACTATGCCTATACTTCCTGTCAAGTCCGTCTCATATATAGTTGTAGCTCCTTCCATATCTAAACCGTATATCCAAAGCCCGGCTTTTTTTAAATCTTCTATTGCCCTAGTTATATTTGTTACTCTAGCCACCTTCATATAGTTAACTGCACCAGCCGCCGTTTTTTCAACTATATCTGTAATCT
This sequence comes from Clostridia bacterium, assembly GCA_045611765.1. Taxonomy (GTDB): domain Bacteria; phylum Bacillota; class Clostridia; order TANB77; family CAG-465; genus UMGS1649. The sequence goes on along the minus strand of JAZKXT010000009.1, from coordinate 15,875 downwards.
GACATGCATTTCTTTTTTGTATGATTATACCGTGTACCCCCATGCACTCGCAACTACGTATTATTGCCCCAAGATTATGCGGATCTTCTATCTTATCTAATATAACTACAAATGGTTTTTCCCCTTTTGACGCAGCATACTCCAATATATCTTCGATTTCAAAATATTCATAATCTGTAACAGATGCCACTATTCCTTGAGAATTTTTAAGTTTTTCATTATCCTGTGTTATCATCTTATCTAATTTTATTTTATCCGCTTCTACAGTTACTATTCCCTTCGATTTAGCTAACTTTAAAAGTTCATATACTTCTTTGCTTCCTTTAGAACCGTATAATTTATTTATTGTTTTACCAGACACTATTGCTTCGTGCACTGGATTTATTCCATATATTAATCCCATTTGTTCTCCTTTATTTTTCAATCCACAAATACATTCCTGTTACTTTTTCTGGCTTATACTTAAATCCTGCTTTCATATAAAACTGTTCGTTGCCCGCAGTAGGGACAAGTTCAATTTGTATTCTTTCGCCAGGCTTAACACCATGTTCTACCATTTGTTTTAGCCTTTCTACTATTCTTAAACCAATTCCCTGTTTTTGAAATTCCGGCTTTACAGAAATGCTGGTTAGCATACAGGCTATGCTCCCATCTCCTACTACTCTTCCAATGCCCGCAAGCTTTCCATCAACAGTAGCTTTTACCATATACATAGTATTATTTAGTGCTTTTTTCACTTGTGATTCAGAATAAGATTTGAAGCCTGCTGATTCAACTATTTCTAAAAATTCCTTGGCAGTAAAGCTATTGTACAATTCAACCATACAAACACCTCAACATATTCTTAATTCTAACACATATTTATACATTTTACAATCACACTTTCAAACATTTCATAATTATGACATTTGTGTATACTTTATTATCTGTTATTGTCTTAATTTTTCTTATGTGATATTCTTAATATATACGAGGTGATTATATGCCACATTCTAAAAAGGTTTTTGGGAACGAAATAGATAGATTTACATATATGCAGGCTTGTTTTACAAAGAGACGTTTTGCATTAAAATACGGAGATGATACCAAACAAATATATCATTTAAGAGCTGTGCCTAATAAAGTCTTAAGCAAATATTTCGAAGTTCAAAACTTAGTGCGTTCAGACAAAAAGTTAGAATTGCCAAATAACGCTGTTATTATAGGAAATATCCGCATGGGATTTGGTCATTACAGAATTGCTATGTCCATGGCTTCTTGTGCTAAAGCTTTGGGATATACTCCCTACTGGCTAGATTTAATATCTTTTACAGATACAACAGGCAGTAAAGTAATTTCCTATCTAAATGATTTATATTCTTTAGGTTCAAGATTATCTCAACGATACAAGTTATTCGATCTCCTTTTTTGGGAGCCTGGAAGCAAAAATGCGTATAAACATTTAGAAAGTAACGCCAAGGATCAAAAAAACAGTGAGCTTATGACAAGAGTTTTTCAAGACATACCTAAAAACACACCATATGTAGCTACCCACGCTTGGACTGCTCAAGCAGCTATACACGCCGGCATGAGTTCTGTTGTAAACGCCATACCAGATAACTATCCAATGGCTTTGCATCTGGCCGAAGGAGCTTTGCATACCGTTCAAACTCCCTCTTCCCTTTTAGGATACAAAACACTAAAAGGTATGCGCCATGGTCATATTCATATAATGGAAGATAAAGATATAACAATGGCTGGTCATTACGTAGACCACGAAATTGCAAGTAATATAGAAATAGATTGCAAAAGAAGAATACAAAGAATGCAAGATAACAAGCCTATCCGTTTCTTAATACCCGTTGGCGGGGCTGGTGCCGGACTAGAAATGATTGAAAAGTTATTAATTAAATTGATGCCTCTTGCACAAGAAGGTAAAGTATGTGTATTCTTAAATTTAGGAGACCATAAAAACGTGTTAGACATCCTTGCTCAAAAAATACCTAATTTTACAAAAATAGCACAATTTCATGCAGACAACTTTGAAGTTACAGAAGCTTTTGTTACTAAAGCATCATACAACGAAGATTTAACAGGAATACATGTATTTTGTCACAAAGATATATTTGCGGCTGTATACTCCACCAACTTATTAATGCGTCAAACTGACGTTATGATAACTAAGCCTAGCGAGCTTGCCTTTTACCCTATTCCTAAACTTTTAATAAGAAGAGTTGGTGCGCACGAAGCATATGGAGCTCTTAGAGCTTCAGAAATAGGCGACGGAACTACTGAATGTAGAACATTTAATCAAGCTACAGGAATGTTAGAACTATTAATTAACGAACGTGATAATATAATTGATATGTGCGAAAACATAATTAAAGCTAACAAAGCTAAAATATATAACGGTAGTTACGAGGCTGTTAAGGCTGCTGTAAATTTAAAAGATCAAAATAAAAAGTAAGCATACTTGCTTACTTTTTATCGTTGTACAGTTTAACCCGCGTTACTTTCTTGGCGCAATACGTTTCTTTAAAGTTACCGTGGTGCCCTTACCAACAACAGATTTAACCTCACAAGAAGTCATAAAGCTTTCCATCACCGTAAAGCCCATTCCTGAGCAATCAGGGCAAGACGTATACATTGGGGTGCGCGCTTGTTCAACATCAGCAATTCCTACTCCAGCATCCTTTATTGTAATGTCTAACGTATTGCCTTTTAGTATTCGGCACCGAATTGTAATTGGTCCACAGCCTTGAGGATAAGCGTGAATTACAGCATTATCCACAGCTTCTTGCACGGCGAGCTTGATGTCTTCCAGTTCTTCGGTCGTCGGATCTAACTGCATTGCAAATTCCGAAATCGCTTTTTTTGCAATACCTTCATTAGTCTCTTTACTCGGAAATTCGAGCAAAAGATAGTTCTTATTCATTAGCTTCCTCCCTTAAATTATTAAAGATTGTAACAGGATTGTCCTTGTTAATTATATCACTACGTCTATCGCCTGTCAATTATGTAAACAGAAAACATGAGCGAAGTTCATGCTTCACTCATGCTAATTAATCATCTACTTTTAATACTGTCATAAATGCTTCTGATGGAAGTTCTACACTTCCTACCTGTCTCATTCTCTTCTTTCCTTCTTTTTGTTTTTCAAGAAGTTTTTTCTTTCTAGAAATATCTCCACCATAACATTTTGCAAGTACATCTTTTCTCATCGCCTTAACTGTTTCTCTTGCTACTATCTTTCCACCTATTGCTGCTTGTATAGGGATTTCAAATAATTGTCTTGGTATGACCTCTTTAAGTTTTTCTGCAATCTTTCTACCTCTTGTTTCAGCCTTAGCTCTATGTACTATGAACGACAATGCGTCCACAACATCTCCGTTAAGTAATATATCTAGTTTCACTAATTGAGATTTTGTATAATGAGAAATTTCGTAATCAAAAGAAGCATAACCTCTTGTTCTTGATTTTAAGCTATTAAAGAAATCATATATAATTTCATTTAATGGCATATTATACTCTAGACAAACTCTGTTTGCATCTATATATTTCATGTTTATAAAATCACTACGTCTTTCAGTTGCTAGTTCCATTACATTTCCAACATACTCTTTTGGTACTATAATTTCTGCCTTTGCAATTGGTTCTTCCATATGGTCAATCTCTTGAGGGTTTGGCATGTCCGCAGGGTTGTATAATTCCAACACCTCTCCATTCGTTTTATACACTTGGTATATAACAGATGGTGCTGTCGTAATTATATCTATTCCATACTCTCTTTCTATTCTTTCTTCAATTATCTCCATATGAAGAAGGCCTAAAAATCCACACCTAAAACCATGTCCTAAGGCAGCCGAAGATTCAAGTTCAAAATTTAAAGATGCATCATTTAATTTTAATTTTAAAAGCGCCTCTTTTAGTTCTTCATAATCGCTTCCATCTGCTGGGAATATACCTGCATAAACCATCGATTTAACTTCCTTGTATCCTGGTAATGCTTCAATAGCAGGACTAGCCTTTAAAGTCAACGTATCTCCTACGCGTATATCCGAAATATCTTTAATGCTAGCTGTTATATATCCTACTTCTCCGGCTTTCAGCTCCTCTGCCTCAGTATAATCTCCTACTTTAAAATATCCAACTTCAACTATTTCGTATTCTCTACCACTTGCCATAGCTAGTATTTTATCTCCGCGTCTAAGTTGTCCATCAATAAGTCTTATGTGAACCACAACGCCTTTGTAATTGTCATATTTTGAATCAAAGATTAAAGCTTTGGTAGGTGCGTTTACATCACCTTTTGGTGCTGGAACTTTTTCTACTATTTCATCTAATACTTGTTCCATGTTAAGTCCTGTCTTAGCAGAAACACATGGCGCATTCATCGCTTCAATTCCAATTATATTTTCTATTTCATTTTTTACTTCATCCGGTCTTGCTTGAGGCAAATCTATCTTGTTAATTATAGGAATAATTTCTAGATTATTTTCTAAAGCCAAATATACATTTGCAAGAGTTTGCGCCTCAACGCCTTGGCAAGCATCTACAACAAGTATTGCGCCCTCACACGCTGCAAGCGAACGCGACACTTCATAGTTAAAGTCCACATGTCCTGGTGTGTCTATTAAATTTAATATATATTCTTTTCCATCTTTGTTATATGTCATTCTTACCGCTTGAGACTTTATCGTTATTCCTCTTTCACGTTCTATATCCATGTTGTCTAATACTTGAGCTTTTAAATCTCTTGCTTCTATAGTATTTGTTATTTGTAATAGTCTATCTGCCACTGTAGATTTGCCGTGGTCTATATGCGCTATAATACTAAAATTTCTAATGTTATCCATAACATCCTCCGCACACAAATTTTACCATAGAATGCATTAATTGTAAATAATATGTTGGTTTCATTTTTGGATATTGTGCATATAATACTATACAACCTATTTTTTCACTCACAATAATTTGGAGGTGTTATTATGATTATGTCTGGTTGGATTCTTCCTGATATGTTTGAAGTAAAATGTATCTCTTGCGATAACTTGTGTGGTCACAAAGAAGTTGTTAAGCGTTATTTGCTTAAATTAAAAGAAAGGGATACAGAACGGTTTTCCGAAATAATGAAAGAGTATTTTAAATTACGAACTCAAAAAAAGGTGTTAGATTTGGAAGACTTTGCAGTTATTAAGCTGGGTTGGATAAAGGTGATTAATTTCCCAATAAAAATTGTTTTTTACTCCTTAGAGTCCCCGACGGAATTTTTGGTAAAAAGTTATGAAAAAATAGGTTATTCGCTTATTCCCATAAACGAGAGGGCCTCTATAATTTACATTCCAATACCCAGCCAAGAACTAATATAACCGGGAAATTCCCGGTTATATTAGTTATACTATTCACTTTAATATTTATTCCTAATTTATACTTTCTTTATTTGTTTTTTGTCTCCGTTTTCAAATATAATATTGTATAGCGTATTTATTGTGTGTAATTTTAAGTTTCTTTCTTTCGCGTATTTGTGTAGTGTTCTTATAACTTTATACCCTTCAACTGTTTTTCCACCCATCCTAGCAAAAGCTTGTTCAACTGTAAATCCTTGACCTACGAATGAACCGAAAGTGAAATTACGGCTAGTACTACTCATACACGTAAGAAGTAAATCGCCAATTCCCGCATATGTATATGCGGTTTCCTTTTTGCCGCCAAGACAAACTATAAGGTTAGCCATATCCGCCATACCCATTGCTATATATGCAGCTCTAGTAGAATCTGCAGCCTTAAGGCCATCAAGCATTCCTGAACCTACGGCAATAGCATTTTTTATTCCACCCGCCAACTGTATTCCATCTATATCATCAGTAGGCTCTAGTTTTATACTATCAACATTTATTAATTCCTGTATTACTTTTATTGTTTCTTCATCTTTCGAACCTAACATAAAAGAAATATTATCTCCACTAGCAATCTCTATCGCAAACGATGGGCCAGAAAGTGCTGCTATTTTTTTAGCTCCCAACCCCAGTTCAAACAATCTAGTAGTTGTTGTGAAGTTTTCTTCGTCAATTCCTTTAGTTGTGCTAAGTATAATTTGTTTTTCATTATATATTGGCTTTAATAACGGTATTATATCTTGCACTGCTATAAATGGTAATACGTTTATTATTACATCCGCATCTAAAACCGTCTCACGCAAGTCGTTAGTAACTTTTACATCTTCTGTAATTCTTACCCCTGGAAATAGTTTAGTATTTTCCCTTGAATGTAGAATGTCTTCTTTTTCCATTTCGAATTTCGTCCATAAAGTAATATCATGCTTTTCATTATCTATTACTTTTGTTAGAGCTATGGCTAATGCGCCTGCCCCTAAAATACCTATTTTCATATATTACACCTCTACCTTTTTCTGTCATACCTCGTATCATTTTCCCCAATTTAAATTATATACTATTCTTGTTCCAAATTCAATTTTATATGCAATTCGTCCAATTGTTTTTGGTCAACTACGTTTGGCGCTTCACTCATTTGACATGTTGCAGATTTATCTTTAGGGAATGCTATAGTATCTCTTATTGAATCTAGTCCTAATATTAGCATTACAAGTCTATCTAGACCATACGCTAATCCGCCATGTGGTGGCACACCATATTTAAATGCATCTAGTAAGAAGCCAAATCTCTCTTGAGCTTGTTCGTTTGTGAATCCTAGTAAATTGAATACTCTACTTTGTACATCTCTTGAGTGTATTCTTATGCTTCCGCCACCTAGTTCTGTTCCGTTTAGAACTATATCGTAAGCCTTTGCTCTAACATCCAAAGGTCTTTCTTCCATAAATTTCAAATCTTCATCTTTAGGTGCTGTAAATGGATGGTGAACCGCTTTACATCTGTTATTTTCCTCATCCCACTCGAACATTGGGAAATCTACTACCCATAAGAATTTAAAATCATCTTTGTTAATTAAATTCATACGTTTAGCCATTTCACATCTTAATGCTCCAAGAGCTGCAAATACTACATCATTCTTATCTGCAACAAATAGTACTAAATCTCCCTCTTTAGCATTTGCTCTTTCAATAACTTTAGCAATTTGTTCTTCAGACATAAATCTTAATATATTAGATTTGTATTCTCCATTTTCTATAGCAAATGATGCTAAACCTTTTGCTTTATATATTTTTACAAATTCTATAAGCTCATCCACTTGTTTTCTTGTATATGATGCCGCGCCCGGTACTGTTATTGTTCTAACACTTCCACCTTTTGCTATTGTATCTGCGAATACTTTGAAATCGCAGCCCGCAAATATATCTGACATATCTGTAAGCTCCATACCAAATCTTAAGTCGGGCTTATCTGAACCAAAACGTCTCATCGCCTCATCATATGGCATACGCATAAATGGCGTCTGAATATCTATACCGTGTATTTCTTTAAATACTTTTTTAAGATATCTTTCATTTACATCAATTACATCGTCTTCATCAACAAATGAAAGTTCCATATCTATTTGTGTGAATTCTGGTTGCCTATCTGCTCTTAAGTCCTCATCTCTAAAACATCTTGCTATTTGAATATATCTATCATATCCTGAAAGCATAAGTATTTGTTTAAACAATTGTGGTGATTGAGGTAGTGCATAGAAGTTGCCAGGATTTACTCTACTTGGTACAAGATAATCTCTTGCTCCTTCTGGAGTAGATTTATTTAACATTGGCGTTTCAACTTCAATAAATCCTTCATCATGGAAGAAGTTTCTAGTTAAGTTACATATTTCACTTTTAAGTTTTAGATTTCTTTGCATGAAAGGACTTCTTAAATCTAGATATCTGTACTTCAATCTTGTGCTATCTCCAACTTGATCTGATTCTCCTATTTGGAAAGGTAATGTTTCACATTCAGATAAAATTCTTATGCTATCTGCAACTATTTCAATTGTTCCTGTAGGAATCTTGTTGTTTATTTTGCTTTCATCTCTTTTTTGCAAAGTGCCTTCTACAGATATTACATATTCATTGTGTATTTTGCTTGCTTTTTCAAAATCTTCAGATGATACTCTATCGTCAATTACAACTTGAATTATGCCACTTCTGTCTCTAAGGTCAACAAATATAATTTTACCCATATCTCTTCTTGTGTCAGCCCATCCCATTGCAACAACTTTTTTACCAACATCGGCTTCTGTAAATTCTCCACATCTTTTTGTTCTTTTTTGTCCTGTTATTAATTCACTCATAATATCCTCCTTTAATAACAATAAACTATACATACATATTAAAAGGTCTCCCGTTCCTAATATGCATAAAAAATCATATTAGGGACGAGAGACAATATATCCCACGTGGTGCCACCCTATTTTCTTCTCATTTACTTTAACGTAGTTACACGTACTTACTTTTCATAAGTCTGCTTGAAGGGTGTCTTTCAAAATCTTTAACTTAGATACTTCCAGCCTAGGTATCTTTCTCTCTTAAGCTCCAAAAAGTTTACTCTTCCCTCGTCTTCGCATTTAACAACATTAGTATACTATTTATTCAAAATAATGTCAATAGAAAAAACAAATAATCCCCCAACAGGGGGATTATTTAAATCTTGCTAATGCTATAATGAGCTCTATGCTATTTTAATATCCACTTGTCAATAAGGTACAGCCATACATCTTCCGGAATGTATTCCTTCATTATTACAATTCCCGTGTCACATCCCGGGCATTTAACATATGCTTGGAATGCTCCTTTGTAGCCACTCGGTCTTAAGGCGATTTGCTCTTTACTGATACGAGCTATATGTGGCTCGTCCCGGCCATTGCAAACATGATTTATGACAAGAATGTCGTCTTCCCACTTCTGCTCAACTAAATTTTCACAACACAACATTTCCATTTCCTCCTTAATTATAAGTAAAGTTTAATTTTTCGAACATTGAAAATTATAGCATACTATCCGTCATATGTCAAATTTGTTATAAAACGCTTGTTCTACATCTAGCTAACTCTCCCACATATTTTGTTGGATATGTTGTTATTAGTTTTGTAATACAATCTAAGTTTTCTGTTATTATATCATAGCGTTTGTTTTGTTCATCCAGTATATAATATTGTGATTTAGTACATTCCATTTTACAATCCTGTCTTTTTTCGGCTTGCCTTACAAAACTACTTATTATACAGTATCTACTAGTCATTACACATATCAAATCTTGTGCCACTTCGCATGAATAATACTTACACAAGTCGCTCGTATTAAGATTTCCTTCAGGCAATAAGGTTAATACGTCTATATTAAACTCGTTTAGTTTCATAGCAGTATATTTATTGGTTACATTTAAAGTATAATCTGCCACAAGCTCAATATTATATTTTGCTTTCAGCTCTTTACACATTTTTAAATATCCTATATTTCCAATAACTATTCCTGAAACGCCAAGTTTTATTAGCCTTTCAATATTTTCATGTATATATTTTGTTAGATTGATAAGAGTTACGTTCGGAATTACAAAATACACCTCACAACTTTTTAAATATTCTAAAATCTTAGTTTCATTAAGAGCAAAGTCATTTGCATTTACGTACATAATATTCGGCCTGCCATTATGCTTTTGTTTATATATTTCAATATAATCTAACGAGCCATTAAATTTTAAGATATGTATTATGTTTCTCTTTGCAGTAGATATCTCTACAGATTTTACTAAACTTGTATCTAATGCCTGCTCAATTTTATTTGATACACCTTTTATTTCTCTTCTTGTAATTTTAAGGTTTTCTATTTTTTCTACTAAAGCGTTCCTTAATTCATTTAACTTTGAGACTGGCACAAACAGCCCGTCATCTATATTAGCTGTTACATTGAATTTCACAGATGTCGTTTCTGTTTTAGAAAAGGCTTGTATAACTTTATCTAAAGTAACTCCACTTGTTTTTGCCACCTCTGGTATATAATCTATACTAACTTCTGTATTGTCTACTTTTGCTGTTAAATTACAATTGTTTTGTATATCTACCTTCACATCATATTCTAATCTTCTTAAGTTTGAGCTTGCATAGAACTTATATTTTTCGTTTAACTTATTACTAGAGGTTTTATATATTGTATCCCCTTTTTTTATTCCTTTTATGTCTCCCAACCAAACAAGATCGCCTTTATACACATGTGCGTTTATAACTCTAAATTTATAATCACGTATACAAGTAACAATTGTAGAAGCTGCCGCATTGTCTAACGCTTCTATTCCATCATGCAAGTCGATATCTTCTTCCAATTGTACTTTAATATAGTCTCCTTTTACTTGTAATACTGTCCCTAGCAATAGTCCGGTGTTTTTGGGAGTATACTCAGATATACTTTGTCTATACTTTACACCTTTCAAATAACCGTCAGATTTACCACTTCTATTAAATAGTTGTAACACCTCTTTATCTTGTGCACCTTCATACCCATTATCTATTGCTTCCCTATAATTCTTAATAACACCCGCAACATATTCCGGTGTCTTATTTCTTCCTTCTACTTTAAAAGAATGAACTCCGGCCTGTATTAATTCTTGTATTTTATCTAGTCCAAATATGTCTTTCTTGCTCAATAAATATTTGTTTTTTTCAATTAGTTTGCCTTCTACATTATATAACGAATATTTTTTCCTACATGGTCCAGCGCAACTACCTCGATTGGCACTTCTACCTCCTATCATAGCACTCATTAAGCACTGACCAGAAACAGCAACACATAATGCCCCATGTACAAAAACCTCTATTTCAAGTTTTGTGTTTTGTGCAATATAACTAATTTCTTCTAGTGACAACTCCCTAGCAAGTACAACCCTTTCAAACCCCATATTTTCCAAGGCCTTAACCTGTTCAAGTGTACAAACGCTCATCTGCGTACTTGCATGCAAACTTATATCCGGCATTATTTTATGTATTAAATTTGCAATTCCCAAATCTTGAACTATTACTCCATCCAATCCTACTTTGTATAGTTGATAAACATTTTCTAACGCCTCTTTAATTTCTTCATCTAATAATAGCGTATTTAATGTAAGGTATACTTTAACATCTCTTTTGTGTGCATAATCTATAGCTGCTATATACTCTTCCAATAAGAAATTGTTTGTCATTGCTCTTGCATTAAATTTTTTAAGTCCCATATATATAGCATTTGCCCCAGCATTAATAGCAGCTATGAAGGATTCATAGTTGCCTGCTGGAGCCAAAAGTTCAACACTATTTCTGTCATCTTTATACATATTATTACCTCTATTTAATTTTATGTCCAAATAGATACATTACAGGTTTATTTTGTTCATTCATTATTGCGTAATACCCTAGTCCTTTTTCTATTGTAATATATTTATCCTCATACTGTTCTACCGTAGTTTTAGCAAATAGCATTGGATTACCATTTGAAAACATGGTATAGTCTGTAGCAAACACTACTAACCATAAACCAACAATTATCCCAACGCACACAAACACTGTGCTTATTACGATTTTCGTTCTAGCTCTCGAATATATGCTCATAAAACCTCCTTAAGGTTAATTAAAACTAACTTTTAATTTATATATAGGGCCGTTTACCATGAATTTTTGTTCGTATTCTGTCATTATATTTGGTTCTTGGTCTATATATTTATCTGTTTCAATATCTTGATGTAAATTTAACGATATTTCTTGAATATTCATTTGATTTTTGTTGATATTTAAAATAGAATATTCAAATAATCCTCTGTTATCAGTCTTAAACTCTATAATACCATCTTTCTTTAATATTTTTCTATATACATTTAAAAACACGTCAGATGTAAGACGTCTCTTTTCATGTTTCTTCTTAGGCCAAGGATCACTAAAATTTAAATATATTTTATCCACCTGATTACTAGCAAATATATTTTCTAACTCAAGCGCGTTATAATCTAGCACTATTAAATTGTCTAACCTTTGTCCTATTTCATCTTCGAACCTAGCTATCTTTTTGGTTGCCAAAGCTACAACGCCTTTATTTAATTCTATTCCAATATATAAATTTTTTGGGTGTCGTCTAGCGCATTCAGATATAAATGCCCCTTTTCCTATTCCTATTTCTAAATATACGTTTTCATATTTTGATTTCTCTATTATATGCTTTAATTTTTCTACATTATTTATATACTTATCCGAAGCTTGTAATATTTCATCACAATTCTTTACATTTCTTTGTCTCATAACTACTCCTGTTAAACTAAAATGTGCTGTATTGCTACGGCAATAAATTCTAATATTCCTGCAACTATAATCACATTTAATATTTGTAAATAATTTAGTTTTTCCTTTTTAGCTTGTAATTTGTTCAGTTTTTCTTCTTTTTTCTTTACCAAAGCTTGTACTTTTTCTTCGTTTTGCAATGTTTCATATAATCTAATTTTAAAATTCATAAAATTCATGTTTTTAATATTTGTAATCCTATATGATATAGTCATAGATTTACAAATATATATTGCGGTGGAAGTTACTAAACAAATTGCAACCGAGCTTAATGTTAATGGAATGATTCCGCTAACAAAGGCCCCTAATATGCCCGCCTCTTTTATTATAACAGCAACATCTAACATTTCTTGTAAAATATGGGCAATAAAACCTACAACCGGAATATATACATATGGCACAACACCTGCTACGAGCGTAAATAATAACAATTTAATATTCGCAACATAATCCGTCCAAATTGTCGCATTGTCAAAACAACTTCCTTCACATTCTAATAAACTAGTATAATCTATTAAAGGCTTAATACTTATAGCCGTTAAGAGTACAGCAATAACTATTAATATTTTCATTGTGTTCCATATGTTTTTATCTATAAACAATAGGAAATTCCTTAGGTATTCCTTTAATTTAGGTTTCTTCTTATTTGTGCTTTTTTCACGTTGTTGTTTTTCTTTTTCCATATTTAATCCTCCACAGTTACAAAATCTATTTGCCTAAGCTCCACACTGCTTCTTATAACCTTTACTTTAACCTTTTGGCCAATTTCATATTTCTTGCCAGTTCTTTCTCCTAGTAATGACATTGTTTTTTCATTATATATATAATAATCATCTTCTAGGTTAACTAGACCAACTAGCCCTTCAACCGTGTTATCTAGTTTTACATACATTCCAAATGATGTTATAGATGATATAACTCCATCGTATTCGTCGCCTAAATGTTTTGCCATGTATTTTGCCATAAACAAATCGTCAAAATCTCTTTCTACCTCTGTTGCATTTTTTTCACAATCACTTGTCTTAACTGCAAGTTTTGATGCTTTGTTTTTTAATCTCTCATAGTTTTTTTCATCTATAATGTACCCATTTTCTAAATATTTGGATATTACTCTATGTATAAACAAATCCGGATATCTTCTTATAGGTGACGTGAAATGACAATAATCTTTAAAGTTTAATCCAAAATGACCCGTACACACATCTGCATATTTTGCTAGTCTTAGAGAACGTAACAGCATTTTGGATACTATCATATACTTTTGGTTATCATATTTAAAATCTTCCAAAACTGTTGCTAACGCCTTTGGATGTATTTTATTTATACCTTTAATACTACTTCCCATATTCTTTAAAGTTTCATTTATTTCTTTTAGCTTATCTATGTCCGGCACTTCGTGTATTCTGTATAGGAATGGGGCATCAAGGTCTCTAAATGTTTTTGCCACTACTTTATTAGCAACTAACATAAATTCCTCAATTATATTATTTGCTTCACCAGTAATATATGGTCCCACCTCTATTGGGTCCCCATTTTCGTCTAAAACAAATTTTGTTTCAGGGATATCAAAATTAATGCTTCCCATTTTATCTCTTTTAGACTTTAATATGCTTGCCAATTCTCTCATTTGCATTATCTCTCGGGCATAGTTTTCATATCCTTCAGGGATACTTCCGTTTAATACTTTTTGTACTTTATCATATGTCATTCTCTTTTTAGATATTATTATTGATTTGTATATAGTACTAAATGTAACTTCAGCTTTAGTATTAATTATCATATCAACAGATAAAGCTAGTCTTGGTTCTCCCTCTTGCAAGCTACATATACCATTAGACAAACTTCTTGGTAACATTGGTATAACTCTTCCAGGAGTGTATATGCTTGTTCCTCTTTTCACAGCTTCTTTATCTATATTAGAATTCTCTTCTACATAATGGCCAACATCTGCTATATGAACAGAAAGCTTGTATTCTTCATCAGATATTTTTTCTATAGAAATGGCATCATCTAAATCTTTAGCATCCTCTCCATCTATTGTAAATACAAGCGTATCTGTTAAGTCAACTCTATTTGTACTGTCGATACTCATGTTATTTGCAACATTTTCTGCTTCTTCTATAACTATCTTTGGAAATTTGTCTACTATTCCACGACTTGCAAGTATTACTGCTTGTTCAATATCCTTATCTGATTCATGACCAATTATTTCAATTATTTTTCCTTCTGCCTTTCTATTTTCAGTTGGATATTTTGTAATTTTAACAATAACTCTATCATTATTCTCAACACCTTGCATTAGTTTATATGGAATATATATGTCGTTTATGCTACCATTTAAAACTTCTACAAATCCAAAGGTGTCATTTTTTCTAACAATTCCTACAAATGTAGCTTCTCCTCTTTGTATTATTTTAACAACTCGGCCTTCCATGTTTTTGTCTGCTTGTTTTGAGTGTATAACATCCACTAAAACAATATCTTTATCGAAAGCTCCATTTATGTTTTCTCTAGATATATAAATATCTTGAACTTCCGAACTATCAGATATAACACGAGCAAAGCCAAACCCTTTGGATTTGGCTTCATATTTGCAAACAAATTTAGAAGCGTTATTTACTATACATATACGTTTACTGTCGTCTATATATATTTTTCCTTCTACTTCCAATTTGTTTATTATCTTCTCAAATTCTTTCATATCATCCTTAGGAACAGCAAACAAGACCGCAATTTGCTTTGCAGTCATTAACTTGTATTCGCCAGAATTTATATATTCTAATATTCTTTTTTTTCTATCTTCGTAACTCATATTCACCTTGCTATTTAGTTACAGCAATTGTAGTCAAGAAGCAAAGAACTATAAAAGCCACACCTAGAACTACTGTAAGCTTAGAAAGTATTCCATCTAATGTTTTTCCTTTATTTGAACCATAAAATGTATTGTTTCCATATGCAGAAGAAGCTCCTTCTTTAGAACTTTGCATCATAACAACTATAATTAAAGCAGTAGCAACTGCTAAAGTTAATCCTATAAGGACCCACGCCATCCATCCGATCATATTTTTCCCTCCAGTCTTAATTTGACACTGTGTATTATACCATAATAATATTAAATTTACAATAAAAGTTAATGTTTTTTAATATTTTTGTTGACTTTTACATATAATTGTATTATACTAAATGCATACATCGCGGGATAGAGCAGTCGGCAGCTCGTCGGGCTCATAACCCGAAGGTCGTAGGTTCAAGTCCTACTCCCGCAACCAGCGTTACCAAGCCTCTCAAGGTTTGGTATTTTTTTGGCATTGAAAACCATAGGTTCTACCTATGGTTTTCAATACCAGAAAGAGAAAAGCAATGTTATAAACATTGCTTTTCATATATTTAAATATAATAATCTATTCTGCTAGTACAACAGTATATGTATCTCCATTTTTTACAGATTTATATCCTTCTGCTACAAAGTTTGTTCCTTCGTCTTCTGCTAAGTTATTAGCCGGATCAAATCCTGAGTATGTTCCACCTTTTACTATTATGTTAGCTGTTCCTTCTGTGTAACTTGCATCATGTGAATTTAATGTGTAACGTGTACCCCATTTTTCATTTTCAGTGTTTCCTATGAATTCTCCACCTTCTATTGTTATTACACCGCT
>JAZKXT010000008.1:0-1554 GCA_045611765.1 Clostridia bacterium | reverse complement strand
ATTATTCTCTTTACTCAGGATAATATCGAGCAATCGTTTCTTGCGGTAAAAATAGAACACAACACCAACAAGCAACAAAATAACCGAGAGGGATATTGTAACAAAAAGATTTTGCCGGTCGCGGGATGCTTTATGCATTATTGCCATCTCCTCTTCCTTGTCGCGTTGATATTGAAAAAAGTTATTGGCATTGGTAGTATGTTCGAATTGTCTTTTTTCAATTACAGCATCATTTGCTTCTATAAATTTTACGGCGTATTCTGCAGCTTGATTGTTTTCGCCTTTATATGCATAGTAAATGGTAAGCCAACGTGCTGCATCATATTTTGACTCAATCATATCTGTTGTATTATAAAGTTCAGTCATTACATTTGCAGCACTATCTATAGATACAACATTAGCAAAATAATAAGTTGAATTTATAAGATAGTTAAACGGTTTTATTTTTTCTGGCAATAATTTTAGATAATTATAGCATTTTGTAGCTTCTGCTTTATAGCCCAATCTGGAATAATCACCCATAGCTGTAGCTATGATGTCTAAATAGTTTTCAGGATGTTCACAGTTTTCAATAAAATCCAAAGCTAATTTGATATATTCTACAATTCGTATTGTATCGTTTAAATCAGAATAACTACTAGCAACATTCATATATGTTCTGGCATCTGCTTTGCCAGATTTTTCAGCAATAGAAACTCCTTTTAGAATAATATTTAACGAACCAGTATAATTATATTGCTGATGATATATATGTGATAACTGTGAACAAGAATTTTCCCAAACTATAGTATCTATATTCTTATATTTTTCAGATATGAATATTGTTTTAAGAAAATTAGCAACAGCATTAGGATAATCGTTTAAATCACGATATACACTACCCATATAATAATATGCTTCCTGTTTTTCTTTAGCAGAACCATGTTTGTCAAAAAAAGAAGACAATTTCTTTATTGTATCAGACGAAGTATGCATTATATACGCTTTATCGCGTAATCTTATTTCAAGCAACGCCAATTTATTCTGCATATACTCCGTTTCTTCTACAAATAACGGCTTTATAGAATCAAGGCATTGTATCGCTTTCCTTGGCAAGGTATCGCCCATAGTTTTTATATCATCAAGTTTACGCAATAAAGCATTGTTTTCATTATTACTGCAAGATGAAAGTAATGTTAAAACGAAATAAAATAAAGGAAGAAGCAAACGTTTCATTTTAATTAATGGTTAAATTCATAAAGAGTTGCTTGACGAATTGAAGATATAATTCTTATAAACTATTACAAGATTTTTTCAATACGCTTTATTCTATCCCACACTGTTTGTCGGGGATAGTCGGTAAGATTGACAATTTCAGGACCTGACAAACCAATCTTCAATAAATAACAGACACGAAGCATTGGTTCATTTATCCTCTTGAACTTTGACTGAACCTCGTATGTAAATTCAGGATAGAGATTATCAACAGCACCAAGCAGTTCCTTCCACTCAGCATCATTAAGACGGTATTTACCCTGAGCTGCTTTCTTGACCTTATCTACAATTTCTTTCGCA
>JAZKXT010000007.1:0-110865 GCA_045611765.1 Clostridia bacterium | reverse complement strand
ACACCAGATTTTTCTAGTGTGTCTATTATTTCGTCTCTAATCGCATCATTTGTTTTGTCTTCTACGTATAATTCTGCCCATTTCAGTGCAGCTATACTTTTTATTTCTTGCAAATTAGATTTTTCTACAGCTTCATTTGCTTTGTCTAATATTCCTGTATTTTCTAATGATAACATTATTGTTGTTGCTAAGATTATCATTACTATTATTGTTATTATTAATACTATAAGTGATACACCTTGTTTAGTTTGTTCGTTTTTATTTATTCTCGTTTTCATATTTTCTCTTACTATTCTCCTTTCATTTGTTTGTATTTTAATTTTGTTGTCTTTTATACATACAAAAACTCATACATTTTTTATTTCATAACAATAATATTCTATTTTCAATGTACGTTATTTGTATATATTCTCTTGCAAAGATTATTTGTCTTTGTTTGAATTTTTATTGTATTTTTTATTTAATTTTTTACCTTTAATCTTTGTCATATTTAGTGTATAACAAACCAAAAAGAAAAGCAACACTTTTTGTTGTTTTTCTTTTTGGTTTTATTCATATTTTATTTGTTGTTTTTAGTTTGTGTTTTTATCTATATTTTATACTTATTTTAGTTTAAATCATATTATACAAATTTCTTGCAGAAACTTCTTCTATGTGCTGGGCATAAACCATATTGCTTTATAGCATCTATATGTTCTTTAGTTCCATAGCCCTTGTTTTTAGCAAAATTGTACTCTGGATAAGTTTTATCTAGTTCTACTATCATTCTATCCCTTGTTACTTTAGCTATTATTGATGCTGCAGCAATAGATTCACTTAATGCATCTCCTTTTATAATTGGCGTATATGGTATGTCTATTGGCACCCTCTTTTCAGCATCCACTAAAGCATACTGTGCTTTTGTACTTAATCCTTCAACAGCCTTTTTCATAGCTAGTCTTGTAGCTTCAAGTATGTTTATTTCGTCAATTGTTTTTTCATCCACAACTCCTACCGAATAGGCAACTGCTCTTTCTTTTATTTCTTCAAAAAGTTGTTCTCTCTTCTTTTCAGATAACTTTTTAGAGTCGTTTACCCCTTCTATTTTATCTCCCTTTTTAAGTATAACTGCAGCTGCTACAACTGGTCCACATAAAGGTCCACGTCCAGCCTCATCTATACCACATATATACTCATAACCCTTAGCATACAAATCTTTTTCATATTCTAACATTTTTTCTAATCTTACTTCTTCTGTTTCTTTCACTTAAACACACTCCATATACACTTCATTTTTATTTTTACCGCGTTCTTTGGCAACTTTTTTTATTGCATCTTTTTTAGCTAATCCTTGTTCAATATATTTTTCCACAAGTTCTTTATCTGAAAGAAGGTCTATTCCCATTTTTTCATCTTGTTTTTTCTTTTTTTCTTCATCACCATACTCATTGCCTTCAACTATTAAAACAATTTCACCTTTTATTCCTTCGGCCTCTACTCTTTCTATCTGTTCGCTTAGAGTAGAATATCTACATTCTTCATGTAGTTTTGTAAGTTCTCTTGCAATACAAATTCTTCTTTCACCTAAAAATTTATATAAATCTTTAAGTGTGGCTAAAAGCTTATGTGGTGCCTCATAAAACACTATTGCCCTTGTTTCATATTTTAACTTCTCTAATTTTTCACGACGTCTTGTTGGCCTCATTGGTAAAAAGCCTTCAAATACAAATGTAGCAGCATCAAAATTAGTATATGCTACAGCTGTTGTAAGCGCAGTAACACCTGGTATTACTTCCACTTTATACCCTTCGTTAATTAAGGTTTCAACTAGCGCTTCACCCGGATCAGAAATTCTAGGCATACCCGCATCAGAAACAAGTGCTATTTGTTTACCATCGTCAAGTAATCTTTTTACCTCATCAATTTTATCCACTTCATTATGCCTGTGATAACTTATCATTGGCTTAGATATTTCTATGTGATTTAATAATTTTAATGTTTGTCTTGTATCTTCAGCTAAAATTATATTCACCATTTCTAGTGTTTCTATTGCTCTTAATGTTATATCTTTCAAATTTCCTATAGGTGTGCCTACTAAATATATTTTTCCTTGTTCCATTTTGTCCTCCAAAATTTAGATGTATTTTATCACAAAAGTTGTGTAAATGCAAAGAAGTTTTTCCGTTTTATAAGATAGAGTTTTATGAGTTAATTTTTAATTATTCTTATTAACCTCTAGTCACTTTACAAAAAAATCAAATTTTATTTTGCATTTTGAGCAAATTTTGCTTTACAAAATATGACAAACGTTAATCGTTTGTCATATCATATACATCCAAAATATCTTTTGTATAGCTACCGTTTTCGGCGTATTCTATCAAACTAGGTAGAACTACACATTCATTTCCTCCACCTAATACATATTCAATCAAAACAATGCTTGGCTTCTTTGTAATAGTTGGTTGTAGAAATTGTATTTCTTTAGGCTCTAGGTTATATTTTCTAGCCACGGTTATTAAGTCTGCTATCCTTTCCGGTTTATGTACAAGATATAGCTTACCTCTAAATTTCAAAAGTTTAGCTGCAGTTTTAAATATATCTTCAAGTTCACATTCTACTTCGTGACGAGCAATATACTTTTCATCAATCTCATTTTTACTGCCTGTACCAACCTTTTTATATGGCGGATTAGATATAACTATATCTACTGTATCTTTTCCAGTGGTTTCTAAAACATATTTTCTTATACTATCTACATTTTTTAGATTTTCTTTTAACACAATTATTTTATCTTGCAACTTGTTATATTCCAGATTTTTAACTGACAAATCATACATTTTTTGTTGTAGTTCTACTCCAATTATTTTGCCTACATTATTCTTTTCAACAATTATAACTGGCATAACACCCGAGCCCGTCCCTAAATCTACAATAACAGTATCTTTATTTGTTCCTTTAACTTTATTTGCAAGAAGTACCGAATCCATTCCAAATAAAAATAAATCTGTGTCTTGTATTATTTTCTTTCCATTTAAATTTAAATCATCTATTCTTTCCATATTTCTCCTTCTTACAAAATCCTCTAAAATAATTTTAGATGGCAAGTCATTCACCTACCATCCTGCATGTTCTCTATAACAATTGTCCGCTCTTTAATAACTGAATTGCTTTACTAAAGTTACTTCACCCGCTTCTGTTACTTTGTACCTATTGTCATTTTTTGTTATTACTATAATACTTTTGTCTGTATTTGTTCTAACGTTATCCTCTCCATATTCTTTCTTTAAATATGATTCTAGCGTAGTAGTACCTCTGGCATTTAATCTCCATTGAGTAACCTTCAAGTTCAATGAGCTTTCTTCTTGCGCTTGTACATATTGTCCCGTTGTATCGCCTACGTCATCTATTAATCCATCTGCAGTAACTCCTCTTATAGCAACTGCTGCCAAAACAAGCATAGCAATTATTGTTATCGTTAAAGCTATAACTGGTATTTTTCCATTTCCTAACATAATCTCACTCCCTACGTATATATTCTATATGAAAGGGGTTTTAATGTCAATATCCAATTTGTGCTTCAATCTGATTTCACGAAATCCACATTATTTAATATAATATAGCAGGAGATTTATATATTTAGGAGGTCTCTATGGCAGGTGGCAATTTAATAAATTCTGTTTTGTGTTGTCTAAATCCTAGAATGCAAATAACTCCAACTCACTATGTTTGTGGTTCAAACCTTGCTTTATTTACAAGTTTAGCTCAAATAGAAAACTGTCTTACAGGTTTCACAAATAACTGTAAATGTCTTGTTTCAACCAAGGGAAACTGTTTAAATCCTAGGGATAACACAAAAAAATAAATTACATATGGTATTTGTTTTATGCTATTGTTTTTTTAATATCAATGTGCTATACTTTGAGTGAAACAAAGTAAACGAATATCATATATACATATTTCGTTTGAGGGGGATTTTTAGTGAATAAAATAGTTGTAAGTGGGCCTTGTAAATTAGAAGGTGAAGTGACAATATCTGGCGCCAAAAACGCGGCTGTTGCAATCATACCTGCTACTTTACTAGTTGCTGGCAAATGTCATTTGGAAAATGTTCCAAATATTTCAGACATTCGCGCTTTTATAAAAATACTTGAAAGTTTAGGTTCGAAAATAGAATATATTTCTGAACACGAATTAATTATAGATAACACAGATATACATACAACAACCGCGCCTTACGATTTAACTTCAAAATTTAGAGCTTCATACTATCTTTTAGGCGCTTTGCTTAGCCGTTTTGGTACAGCTCAAATAAGCTTGCCTGGTGGTTGTAACATTGGTGCAAGACCAATAGACCAACATATTAAAGCATTTGAATGTCTTGGCGCCGAAGTTGAAGTTAAGCGTGGAAATGTTTATGCTAAAGCTGGTAAAATGAAAGCGAGTTCAATATTTTTTGATGTTGTAACTGTTGGTGGTACAATAAACGCAATCCTTGCTGCTACTTTAGCTGATGGAGTTACTTCAATCGAAAACTGTGCTAAAGAACCACATATAGTTGATGTTGCAAACTTCTTGAACTCAGTTGGAGCCAAGATTAAAGGTGCTGGTACAGATGTTATAAAAGTTACTGGTGTTAAAAGTCTTAAACAAACTTCTAGTTATGCAATTATCCCAGACCAAATTGAAGCTGGTACGTTTATGGTTGCTGCTGCAGCTACAAAAGGTAATGTTTTAATTAAAAACTGTATTCCTAAACACATGGAGCCAATTACAGCAAAACTTGTTGAATCTGGTGCTGAAGTTACAGAATATGAAGATAGCATTAGAGTTAACATGAATAAAGCCCCAAAATCTATAAATATTAAAACTTTACCATACCCTGGTTTTCCGACAGATATGCAACCGCAATTTGGAACATATTTAACTTTAGCTGATGGAAGCAGTTTAATAGTAGAAAGTATTTGGGAATCTCGTTTCCAATATACAGCTGAACTTGTTAAAATGGGTGCAAATATCTCTTATCACGATAGAACAGCAATGTTTACTGGTGTTCAAGAATTATACGGTTCTCCTGTTAAAGCAATGGATTTAAGAGCTGGCGCTGCCATGATAATAGCTGGACTTATGGCTCATGGCAAAACAGAAATCTATGACATACACCATATCGACCGCGGTTATGAAAATATTGTAGATAAATTCAAAGCACTTGGTGCTAATATAGAATATGATATAACTGATTAGAAAGGAAAATATATGCTTAAACTTTACCCATTATATAGTGGTAGTTCTGGCAATATGTATTTAATTAAATCCCCAACATCTGCAGTGCTTGTAGACATTGGGGTTTCTTTTAAGTCACTTGTAACAAGCCTAGATAAATTACAAATGACACTAGATGACATATCCGCCCTTTTCATTACACACGAGCACTCAGATCATATAAAAGGACTTACCACATTTATAAATAAAACAAATATACCAATATATACCACTCATGGCACGAAAAACTATATTATAGATAAGTTTACTAGTAAATTTAAAAATAATCCTAACATCAATGTAGTTAAACCTGAGACAAACTTAAGTGTTCAAGATATAACAGTAACACCATTTAAAACATCTCATGATGCTTCCGAGCCTGTAGGTTATACTTTACAACATGAAGATAGTATACTAACAATTGCAACAGATTTGGGATATGTTAGTGATAATGTATATGAGCATTTGTGTAATTCTAAACTTTGTGTAATAGAATCAAACTACGACAGAAACCTACTTATGTATGGTAATTATACTTATCCACTTAAGTGTAGAATACAAAGTGATATCGGTCACTTATCTAACGATGACACATCCAATCTAATTCTAGATTTAGCCAAATGCGGCAAACGTGATTTTATACTGGGGCACATTAGTAAAAACAACAACGAACCGGAACAAGCTTTATTTAGCGTAAATACTACACTATCTAATAACGGTTTTGATTTAAATGACTTTAATATTAACTGTGCTACTAGAGATCTATCTTTTGAGGAGTATGTCTTATGATAAATATAAAAATAATATGTGTTGGAGATTTAAAGGAAAACTATCTTAAAGATATGCAAGCCGAATATGCAAAAAGACTTTCTAAATATTGTAAATTAGAAATTATTACATTAAAAGATGAAAAATTACCTTCTACTTTAAATGAAAATAACTGTAACATTGTAAAAGAAAAAGAAGCAAATGCAATACTTGCTAAGCTTAATGCACCTAATTCATATACTTTTGTCTTAGATGAAAAAGGGAAAGAATATACATCTATACAGTTAAGTGAAAAAATTAACAAAGTAATGACTATGGGGAATTCTACTCTAAACTTTGTAATTGGTGGAAGTTTAGGTTTAACAGATAGTGTAAGAAATAAAGCAAGTGAAATAATTTCATTTTCTCGTCTCACATTCCCTCACCAAATGATTCGCATGTTTCTTTTAGAGCAGATATTTAGAAGTTTTAAAATATTAAATAACGAAACTTATCATCATTAACAAATATCACACTTTTACAAATTATTACATTTTTCAAAGCGTTACTTGTATTTTGAATATTTTTGTGTTATTATTCTTTTGAGGTGGAAATAATATGAAATCAACAGGAATAGTTAGAAAAATAGATGAACTAGGTAGAATAGTTCTTCCTATGGAACTTAGAAAAACTTTAAATATAAAAATAAAAGATCCTATGGAAATTTATGTTGAAGGAGATAGCGTTGTACTTAGAAAATATGAACCATGTTGTATCTTCTGCGGCGATTCTACAAACGTTAGCTACTTCAAAGATAAAGTTGTTTGTGAATCTTGCAAAAAAGAACTTTCAAAATAGTCAAAAAAACTGCGATAGCATTTGCTACCGCAGTTTTTATAACATCCTCTATTTTATTTCTTTGCAAAGCTCTTTTCTATTACCTCTAATACCGCAGATTTGGGAGTCCCCAAATCCCGCAACTTATCCGAATCTGCTTGTACTCTTTGAAGAATTTGTTGTTTTTTAACAAGCCCAGGAGCAGCCTGCTGCCCTAAAATATACTCAAAATCAATAAACACTTCTCCTTCCATTGCTTCATAGTTTTCATGCCTTGTAACAAAGCTCGTAGCCCCTTGGCCAACAATCATACCTATGGCAAAATAAGTATCTTTGTACTTAACATTGTACCAACAAGCGTATCCTTCCATATTGACTTTTAAAAGGTTTTTCCGATGATACTGATCTATAGCAGTAAAGAAATCCGTAAGAAGTTCCACTTGGCTATGGTCTGTAGCAGACATACTTTCATCTTTCGTGTATTGCCATGAGGTATCCGTAAACTTTGGATGCTTCTTGGTAAATTCATACAACCAATCAAAATAGTCCGTACTGGCAATTAACCGCTTTTGATTCTCTAAACTTGCATTAAATCTTTCCCAAAATGTTTTTTCAGTCATAATATTTCCTCCAAAAATTATTTTTTCAATCCAGTTATAAACCTTAAATATTATATCACACGTTCACATAATTTTCAACTGACGCAAAACAAACTGAAGCAAAACAAACTGAAGCCAGTATACCACTCACATCAGTTTGTTTAATATTTTTCTTTTATTTTTTATTTTAAGTTAAAGAATGCGTCTTCTCCTAAATATTTAGCTCTATCTCCCAATTCTTCTTCTATTCTTAATAATTGGTTATATTTACATACTCTATCTGTTCTAGAAGGTGCTCCTGTTTTTATTTGCCCAGCATTTAATGCTACCACTAAATCCGCTATAGTTGTATCTTCTGTTTCACCAGAACGATGAGACACAACGGCTGTCATGCCATTTTCATTTGCTAAGCGTATTGCCGCTAATGTTTCTGTTATAGTTCCTATTTGATTTACTTTAATTAGTATAGAGTTGGCAACTTTTAAGTCTATTCCTTTTTGTAATCTTTGCGAATTAGTTACAAATAAGTCATCACCTACAAGTTGTAGTTTTTCTCCTAATTTATTTGTAAGTAGTTTCCAACCTTTCCAGTCTTCTTCAGCAAGTCCATCTTCTAGAGATATTATTGGGTACTTGTTTGACATCTCTTCCCAAAATGCTACCATTTCTTCTACAGTAAATAATTCTCCAGTTTTCCAGAAATAATATTTGCCTTCTTCGCCTTTTTTCTTAGCCTCTTCATACATTTCTGTAGCGGCTGCATCTATTGCAATTTTAAAGTCTTTACCAGGAACGTATCCTGCTTTTTCAACAGCTTCAACAATATATTGTAATGCTTCTTCATCTTTATTAAGATTTGGTGCAAAACCACCTTCGTCACCCACAGCAGTACTATAACCTTTAGCTTTAAGAACTGTCTTAAGATTATGGAATACTTCTGCACACATTCTTAATGCTTCTCTAAAGTTAGGAGCACCTACTGGCATTACCATAAATTCTTGTATATTTACACTATTATCTGCGTGTTTCCCTCCATTTAAAATGTTCATCATAGGAACAGGAAGTGTAACTCCTTCCCCATCACCTAAATATGTGTGAACGCTTACACCTTGTGCTCTTGCCGCCGCTCTCATAACTGCCATGGAAACACCAAGTATTGCATTGGCTCCAAGTACACCTTTGTTAGATGTACCATCTAAAGCTATCATAAGTGCATCAATTTGTTCTTGTTCTGTTGCATCCATTCCTACTACTTTAGGAGCAATTATATCATTTACATTAGAAACAGCTTTAAGAACTCCTTTACCTAAATATCTTGATTTGTCTCCATCTCTTAGTTCTACAGCTTCAAATGCTCCTGTAGAAGCTCCAGATGGAACAATAGCACGTTCTATTACACCACAGTCTAATTCTACTTCAACTTCTACTGTAGGATTTCCTCTTGAATCCATCACTTCTCTTGCGTGAACTCTTTTAATTCTTGTATCACATTCTATTTCAAATTTTTCCATAATTACTACTCCTTTTCTATTCTAATAATTGAACTACCTGTCATTTCTTTTGGTTTATTTAATCCCATTAAATCTATAAGTGTAGGTGCTACATCTGCTAATGTTCCTGATTCAATTCCGCCAACTCTATCTGATACCACAATTACAGGGACATCAAATGTTGAATGTGATGTTATTACCTCACCTGTTTTAACATCTATCATCTGCTCACAGTTACCATGATCTGCTATAATTATAGCCTCACCACCAAGTTCAACTAACCTATCCATAACACGTCCTACACAAACGTCTAATGTTTCTACCGCTTGTATTGCCGCTTCTAAATTTCCAGTATGTCCTACCATATCTCCATTAGCATAATTTATTATAATTACATCATGCTCTTTAGATTCCATAGCTTCTATTAATTTATCTGTTACTTCATAAGCAGACATCTCTGGTTGTAAGTCATATGTTGCGGCTTTTGGAGATGGTACAAGGATTCTACTTTCTCCATTATATTCTTTTTCTTCTCCACCATTAAAGAAAAATGTTACGTGTGCATATTTTTCTGTTTCAGCAATTCTAAGTTGACTGTAACCTCTTTTAGATAAAAATTCGCCTAATGTTTCCTTTATCTCTTCTTTTCTAAATGCCACTCTTACATTGTCTAACGTCTCATCATACTCTGTCATAGACACATACTTTAAAGATGTAAGTTTTCCAGATTTTCTAACAAACGATGTAAATGCATTGTCTGTAAATGCATGAGATATTTCGCGTGCTCTATCTGGTCTAAAATTTGCAAATATTATAGCGTCTTTTGATTCAACTAATCCTAATGGAGTATTATTATCGTCAACTAGTACAATCGGTTGTATAAATTCGTCAAATTCTTGACACTCGTAGGAATTTTCAACTGCTCTTTCTGCAGTTTTAAAATGCTTTCCTTCACCTATAGTTATAGCATTATATGCGGCTTCTACTCTATCCCAACGTTTGTCTCTATCCATTGCATAGAATCTTCCACATATAGTTGAAATTTTACCAAGTCCCAATTCCTTACATTTATTCTCTAAGTTTCTAATATAATCTATACCAGAAGTTGGAGACGTATCTCTTCCATCCATAAAGGCATGTATATATACCTGCTCTACAGACTCCCTTTTTGCTAATTCTAAAAGTGCAAATATGTGTTCCGTATGTGAGTGTACACCACCATCAGACAAAAGTCCGAAGATATGTAGTTTACTATTATTCTTTTTTACATGTTCCGTTGCATCCAATAACACTTTGTTCTTAAAAAACTCGCCACTTCTTATATTTTCACTTATTAACGTTAAATCTTGATATACCACTCTCCCCGCGCCTATTGTTGTGTGACCAACTTCTGAATTTCCCATTTGCCCTTCAGGAAGTCCAACACTAAGCCCACTTGTTTCCAAATGTGAGTTGGGGTATTTCATTACTAGCTTATCTATATTTGGTGTTTTTGCAAGTTTAAATGCGTTACCTGTTTCATCATCATTTAAACCCACGCCATCTAATATCATAAGCATATATTGTTTATCTTTCATATAATCTCCTATTCTTTTGCAGCATTTATTATATCTATAAATGTTGGTTTTAAACTTGCACCACCAACTAGTGCACCATCTATATTTTCCATTGCAAATAATTCTTTCGCATTAGACTCATTAACACTTCCGCCATAAAGTATTCTCACATTATCCGAAATACTTACACCATAAACTTCAGCTACTATATATCTAATAAACGAACACACTTCTTCAGCTTGTTCCGAAGTTGCTGTAACACCTGTTCCTATTGCCCACAATGGTTCATAAGCAATTACTACTTCCTCTATGCGAGTAGATTCGATATCTGCTATGGCTTTCTTCACCTGAGTACGTATTAAATCTAAATGTATACCTTGTTTCCTCTCCGCTAACGTTTCACCTACACATATTATAGGTATAATATTAGCTTCAATAAGTACCTTTGCTTTTTTATTTACCATTTCATCTGTCTCGCCGAAATATTTTCTTCTTTCACTGTGACCTATTACACAGCACTTTACACCTAAATCCTTTAGCATTTCTACACTTATTTCCCCCGTGTATGCGCCTCGCGGTTCAGTATGTACATTTTGAGCGCCAACCATAATGTCTGTGTTTTCTAATACACTTGCAGCAGTCTCTATATCTGTAAAAGGTACTGCAAAAGCGACATCGACCGTATTATCCTTTACACTCTCTTTCACTATAGTAAGAAGACTTCTGGTCTCCCCACGTGTCATATTCATTTTCCAATTTCCTATAACTATTTTCTTTCTCATATACAACCTCTCCTATTTTATATATTGTTTTGCATCCGCGTCATCTGCCCAATTTGGCTTTAGATTACTATCTCTAAATGTAAATGTTAACGCACCACTGCTATTTAATTCCCATTTTCCCATCCAATAGGTAGAAGCTTCAACCTTTATATATGACCAATCATCTGTTAAAAGCACTTTATTTATTTTTTCTATAGCAACTGTTAGCTCACTGTCATTAGTAACAGTTCCGTCTAAAAGTTTATTTGCAACACCCAATTCTATTTTAGAACATAAATCCAGAAATTCCTGTTTCTTTCCCTCGGCTTCATAAGCCGCTTTTACTTTTAACATATCGTTTGAAGAGACAACCTCAATATTTTGGTCCGGTATAATAGGCTTGTTTTCATTGTATGAAGACACAACGACACTTATAGCAATAATTACTATTGCTATAAGTATCGTTGCAAATATATATATAGGTTTTATCTTTAACATAAATCTTCCCCTTGTTTTATTCTTTATCGTTTAATGCTACAATTCCAGGAAGTTCTTTTCCTTCCATAAATTCTAACGATGCTCCTCCACCAGTTGATACATGTGTCATTTTATCTTCAAATCCCGCTTTTGCAACGGCTGATGCGCTATCTCCACCACCTATTACAGTTATGGCATTACTTTCGGCCATAGCTTTTGCAACCGAATTTGTACCAACAGCAAATTTTGTAAATTCAAATACACCAAGCGGTCCGTTCCAAACAATAGTACCTGCGCTAGCTATAATTTCTGCATATTCTCTTATGGCTTCAGGACCAATATCTAAACCTTGATATCCTTCTGGTATACTGTATGAATCTACTACTATGCTTTCAGCATCTTGTTTAAATTCTTTGGTTGCTACACTATCTTTGGGAAGCACTATTTTTACGCCTTTTTCTTTTGCTTTCGCCATTATTTCAAGAGCCGTGTCTAGTTTGTCTTCTTCTACCAGCGAGCTACCAACATTTCCACCTTGAGCTTTTACAAAAGTATACGCCATGGCTCCACCAATTAAGATGGTATCTACCTTTCCCATCAAATTTAAAAGTACAGCTATTTTACTTGAAACTTTTGCTCCACCAATTATTGCTACTAGCGGTCTTTTAGGATTATCTATTGCATCCCCTAATGCTTTTAGTTCTTTTTCAATTAGGAAACCACAAACAGCCGGTAAATGTTTGGCCACCCCCTCCGTAGAAGCGTGCGCTCTGTGCGCTGTTCCAAAAGCATCGTTTACATATATTTCAGCAAGTGATGCAAGCTCACGAGCAAATGTCTCATCATTTGCTTCTTCTTGTTCAAACTTTCTTACATTATCTAATAATACTACATCGCTAGGTTTCATATTATCTATAACATTTTTAACACTTTCCCCTATAACATCTTCTAGTAAAGGTACATCTTTTCTCAGCAGTTCAGAAAGTCTTTTAGCTACTGGTTTAAGGCTTAATTTTTCCTTAGTTTTACCAATATGCGAACAAAGAATTACTTTTGCATTATTATCTATTAGATAATTTATTGTTTTAAGAGATTCTCTAATTCTTTTATCGTTAGTGATAGTTGTTTTTGTTTCTATATCTAATGGAACGTTAAAATCACATCTAACCAACACTTTTTTATTTTCAACATTTATATCTTGTACACTTTTCTTATTCATATTTGCTCCTTATTTAAACTGAGCCTCTAAATCTTTTCTTGTAGAAGGCTTCGTTGCTTCACTTCCTCGAAACGCGGCTTCATTTTTACTCATTTGGTTTGCATCATTTGCGGCCTGTTCATCGTGAGAATATTTGCCTTGTTGCATTGTTTTTTCAAAATCTGTAAGTTCTGTTTGCACTTTTTCTTCCACTTTTTGTTCTATCTTCTTATCCAAACTTTCTGTTATTTTCACACCAAGTTCACTAACTTTCCTAACCACACCTTGTTTTATGCTCGCTGTATATTCTTCATGAATGTCTTTGACCTTTGAAGATGTTCTTCTAACTCCATGCTTTATATCCATATATGCGTCAACTGCCAACCTTGTACCAATCTTAGATAACATCTTTTCATATGCGCTAATAACCTCATTAGATACCTGTTCAACTATATCACAGTATTCGTTGTTTTTCGAAGCTATGCCTTCGCATTGGAAACGCATTAATCCATCTGAAACGTCTTGATATTCAGCCTTTCTTACTGCCGAAAAATTAGACTTAGTTTCATAATATTCTTTTTCTCTTGCTTTTGCAAGATTCTGACCCAATCTCAAATTCAAATGCTGTTGCAAATTGTCTACTAGCATACGCGCTTCTTTTCTTGACAATTTTGCTTGACTAGTAAGTGTTTCTTCAACCTTCTGCACTAAATTTCTTATTTCTTTTTTTAACTCTTCAGCCTCTTTTTGTGCTGAACCAACAATAATCGATCCAATTGTAGTTTCAAGTTTATCTAGTTCTTCAGCTATATTTATTGATTGTTCCATATATCCCTCTTTATAATCTAAACCTCTTTATTTTCATTCCTATTTATTGTCTACTTCATACATGTGTGATACTAAATCTAATACTTTGTTTGAATAACCCCATTCGTTATCATACCAAGCAACAAGTTTTACAAATGTATCTGTTAAAGCTATACCAGCTTTTACGTCAAATATACTTGTATGTGGGTCATGTATAAAGTCTGATGATACAACAGCATCTTCAGTATAATCCATTATACCTTTAAGTTCGCCGTGGCAAGCTTGTTTTACAGCTTCTACTATTTCGTCGTAAGTTGCTGGAGTGTTTAATGTACATGTTAGGTCTACAACTGATACATCTAAAGTTGGTACTCTAAATGACATTCCTGTAAGTTTACCATTAAGTTCTGGTATAACTTTTCCAACAGCTTTAGCCGCTCCTGTTGATGATGGTATAATGTTATATGTGGCTGCTCTACCACCTCTCCAATCTTTTTTTGATGGTCCGTCAACTGTTTTTTGAGTTGCAGTAACAGAGTGAACTGTAGTCATAAGACCTTCTTTAATTCCGAATTTTTCATGTACAACTTTAGCCAGAGGCGCTAAACAGTTTGTAGTACATGAAGCATTAGATACAACATCCATATCTTTAGTATAATCTTTGTGATTTACTCCCATTACAAACATCGGAGTATCTTTTGTCGGAGCAGAAACCACTACTTTTTTCGCTCCACCAGCAAAGTGTTTTGAAGCTCCTTCCATTGATGCAAATACGCCTGAAGATTCAACTATATATTCAGCTCCCGCATCTTTCCAAGGTATTTCAGATGGTTCCTTACAATTATATACAAGTATCTTTTTACCGTCTACCATAATTCCATCGTCTAATACTTCTATTTCTTTATTTAGTTTTCCGTGTATTGTATCATATTGCAACATATATCTCATATATTCAAGGTCTATAAATGGGTCATTTATTGCAACAACATCTATATCCTCTCTATCAAAAGAAGCTCTCATTACAAGTCTTCCTATTCTTCCAAATCCATTAATTCCTACTTTTATCATAAATATAACCTCCTATATGATATGTGTATATTCTATAATACTACTATACATTTTGCAATACTTTCAGGTTTTTTATAACTCAAATTTAATATTTTTGTAATATATGACAAGTTGCGACAAAAGGAGCCTTTAAGCTCCTTTTTCATAAATTTCTTCAATCCACAATGGCGGATTATTATCTTTTATTAAATTAATTACTGTAACTATTTCCATCACCAAAAAGTATATCATAAATAATATAAATAATGCGATGATCACTTTTCTCATTTGTTATTCCCCCAAACTTATTAATAGTTTATTTGCTCTACCTCTGTTAAATAATATCCATTATCTCCTTTAGCAAGAGTATATCTAAATATTGGCATAATATTAGAATACTTGTTTAGCCATATTTCTTCATTATACATGAAAGTATAGTTGTCGAAAATATGTACTAGGTCATTACCGTCTTTATCCCCAACTATAACTTGCACCTTAGCATTATCATAATTCATATCCCCAAATTCATCTTGAACTATTGAATCTTCGTCGTATGAAAAACCGCCTATTAACGCATAAGTATATACATAATATGCTTTATCTGTTTCAGTGGCGTTCTTAAATATCTGGTATTTAAATATTCCGTCATATCCAACCGGTATTACCGCATAAGAATTTGCTTCTTTAGAATAATAAAATAATGACTTTGCGACGTCTGGAGTCGACACCTCATCTTTGTTTATTTTAGCATCCTTTCCAAATAACTTTTGAACCATATTGTCAACATTTTTAACACTAAAATCAAAATCATCATTTACATCTATAATTTTATTCATAGTAGCATCTAACATAAAAGCACTTGTAAAAGGCTTAATTCCTTCAGCATAAACTTTTGGTATAAAGTTAAATAGTTCTTGTTGTTTTTTCTTAGATACTTCCTTTTCATCTTGGTCTACTTTAGAAGGGGCGGTTTGTTCAGTACCAGCGATTTGTTCGTTCCCATTTGCATTATTTTGCGGCACTTTTTCATCATTAGGAGCTGTAAATATAAGCAGGCCGGCTGTTAGCGCTATTAATAATACTCCAACAACGATATATACTTTTTTGTTTTTCACTTTATCCCCTCCTATCATATAAGTAACTCTATTTTTATAACATTTGCACGTTAACTATTCCATTAATATTTATTATCAATTATACTATCACACATATATCTTTTTTTCAACCAATTTTTATCTTTTATTACAAATAAATTAATTAAATTTTAATCTACTTATTGATTATTTTTTCCCTTGTAATATAATCTTGTTGGTGAGAAAATGTTAGTTGTGTTCGTGTCGATTTATATTTTATTAATAAATATCTTTTCATACATTATTATGTTTATAGACAAGAAAAATTCTAAGAAAAAAAGGTTTAGAATAAGTGAATCATTTATATTCACAATAGCTTTAATTGGCGGATCAATTGGCATTTATTTAGCAATGTATGTTTTTCGCCATAAAACCAAACAAGCATCATTTACCATAGGTATACCAATCTGTTTTGCTCTTAATATACTGTTTGTATATTATACATTATTTAGTTAAAATGGTTATTTACTATTCAAAATTATTTTAATTTATGCATTAATATGTTGTTGGTTGCACATAATTGTATTGGGTGATTTATTTGAATAATACGATTACATATAAAAAAGTAATAATTGTTGCATGCATCATTTCTATTTTGCTTGGTGTATTTCTTCACTTTGCGTATGAGCTTTCAGGGAACAGTACCATTGTTGGCATATTAGCCCCAATAAATGAAAGTGTGTGGGAACATTTAAAATTGGTGTTTTTACCTTTCACTTTGTTTAGCATTCTTTTCTATTTCTATAGTAAAAAGAAATTCTCTAACATTTTACTTACATCTTTTTTAGGTAATATAACTGGTATGTTTGCTATTGTAACACTTTACTACGTTGGAAGTAAATTTTTGGGACAAGACAATACCATCTTTAATGTTATAACATATATTATTGGGATAATATGTTCATATGTTATTTTTTATCTCGGGATATACAACAGAGACTTTTTAGAAGAAACACACAATTCTACCATACTTGGAGCATGTGCATTAACGTTACTTTTTGCTTTGTTCATAATTAATACCTTTTTTCCTATTAAATTCGGGCTCACTTTAGACCCAATAACAAAAACATATGGCATTTACAAGACTGTTTAAAAGAGAAGCTTAACCTTTTGTTAAGCTTTTCTTTTGTTATATTGCAAAAAGTATATTTTTGTAATATAATAGATACATATTTTAGGAGGAATCAATATGTTAGACATTAAATTTGTTCGTGAGAACCCAGACATTGTTAAAGAGAATATTAAAAAGAAATTTCAAGATAAGAAGTTGCCTTTAGTTGATGAAGTAATTGAACTAGACAAAAAAGTGCGTTCATTAAAACAACAAGGTGATGAATTAAGAACTAAAAGAAATTCCATAAGCCAATCTATAGGTACGCTTATGAAAGATAAAAAAATAGATGAAGCAAATAATATGAAGGCTGAAGTTGTTAAAATAAACGAAGAGCTTGTAAATATAGAAAAACTAGAAGCTGAAACTTCATTAGAACTTAAAGACAAAATGATGGTTATACCAAACATAATAGATGATTCTGTTCCTGTTGGAAAAGATGATTCTGAAAATGTAGAAGTGGAAAAATTCGGCGAACCTGTAGTTCCAGATTACGAGATACCTTATCACGCAGATATTTTAGGTTCATTTGATGGATTAGATAAAGAAAGTGCTGGTAGAACAAGCGGTAATGGTTTTTATTATCTTATGGGAGATATGGCAAGACTTCACTCTGCCATGCTTGCATACGCTAGAGACTTTATGATTTCTAAAGGATTTAATTATTGCATCCCACCTTTTATGATAAAATCTGACGTTGTTAATGGTGTTATGAGCTTTGAAGAAATGGGCGCTATGATGTATAAAATTGAAGGCGAAGATTTATACCTAATAGGCACTTCTGAGCACTCAATGATAGGTAAATTCAAAGGGCAAACTGTTGACGAGAAAAAATTACCTATTTCTCTTACTTCTTATTCTCCATGTTTCCGCAAAGAAGTTGGAGCTCATGGTATTGAAGAAAGAGGAATATATAGAGTACATCAATTCGAAAAGCAAGAAATGGTTGTTCTTTGTCTTCCCGAAGATTCTATGGATTGGTATAACAAAATGTGGAGTTATACAGTAGAATTCTTTAGAAGTTTAGATATACCTGTAAGAACACTTGAATGTTGTAGTGGTGATTTAGCTGACCTTAAAGTTAAATCTTGCGATATTGAGGCTTGGTCTCCAAGACAAAAGAAATATTTCGAGGTTGGTTCTTGTTCTACTCTAGGTGACGCTCAAGCAAGAAGACTTGGAATCCGTGCAAGAGGTGAAAACGGAAATTATTTCTTACACACATTAAACAACACTGTACTTGCTACACCACGTGGACTTATAGCATTTATAGAAAACAACTATAACGAAGATAAAACTATATCTATTCCAGTAGCATTAAGACCATACATGGGTGGAATGGAAAAAATAACACCTGTTAAGGAGTAATGCTTTTATGAACTATTTAAAAAATGTAGTTTTTGTAAAATCTGTATTTAAAAAACAAGACTTAATAAATGACGATTTGCCTATTATTGCTATGGTAGGCAAATCTAATGTTGGAAAATCTTCCTTTATAAATACACTTACAAACAATAAAAGAACTGCTAAAGTTGGACAAACTCCAGGTAAGACTAAATGTTTGAATTTCTTTTTAGTAGATAATAAATTTTATTTAGTAGATTTACCAGGATATGGTTACTCTACTATGTCAGAACAAGAAAAACAAAATATAAATAAACTTACAAACTATTTCTTAGAAACAAATAAAAATATTAAACACATATTTTCGCTCATAGATATTAGGCATTTACCTTCAACAGACGATAGAAATATGTATGATTGGTTAGAAGCTCATGAAAAGGATTTTACAGTAATACTTAATAAAGCAGATAAATTATCTCAATCTAAAATAGAACAAGCTAAAAAAGATATAGAAAAAGCGTTGTTCTCTGCTCATGAAATGATTCCTTTTTCTACAGAAAGTAAAATGAACTTAGATAAAGTATTAAATATTATACAAAGTTATATTAATGAATAATTTTAAACAAATAAACATATTTAGGGTGTAGCTAGTAAAACTATCTACACCCTAAATATTATTCATATGATACTTTTTGTTCTATTGATATATCCAACCGCTTGCAGAACTTCCAGTCAAATTAATATCTCCAGTTAATGAAACTACCGCACGCACTCCATACTCACCATATCCAGAACCGCCATGAGATCCCCATAAATAGTAGTAATCCACACAACCCTCTTCTACATAACGTATACCAAAGTTAGCATAGTACGCTTCAGCACCAACAAAACGGGACGCAAGCCAATAATAATTATCTCCAAATAGCATTGCATTAGCTTTACTTTCTGAATCAAATGTATTTATTCCAGATGGATAATAATAGTAATAGTCATGCTTTAACTTTACTATTGTGCCTGTTGTTTTTGTTAAATCGGCCACTTCAAAACTAGTTCCATTATAATAATGGAAACCATTACTATGTGCATATTCCATATTCCCTTTTAACCCATTGCTAGCAACATATGCCGGGGTCGTTGTTCCATTATATGAATATGTTACTTCATTCCCATATTCATATATTTCCCCATCATACAAATTGTCTAGCTCTGGATTATATCCTACTACTTTATTTATATCTTCTACATTTATACTTCTTGCACCTGTTGCTTTTCTTCCTTTTCCATATGGTGCACACACCTCATCTAGTTCTGACGCCGCATTTAACCAATCTCTTTGTGCTTCTTCTAGATTATCTCCATCTTCATCTCCTATTAAGTAATCCTCTACTATATCACTTGTAGACATTATTAGAAGTTCTCCTTTTTCATTTGCTCCTAATACTGCCCATTCTGTTGATGTTAGTCCTGTTATGCTTCCGCCATTTGTTGCATCATATTCTATTGAATCACCCACTTGTAATGTTAACACTCCATTTGTAACTGTGGTTCTTGTTTGTTTCCAAAAACTTGTATCTAATAGTTCAGCTCCTCTAGTGGTTACAGATAATACATATCCGGGGTAATCTGATTCTTCTATTCCATTTTCCGCAAGAGCTCTGTCTATATATTGTTGGTATGCTTCATCTGTCTTAGCCCCATTCATATATGCTTTCGCCCATGCTGTGGATATAATGTTTTGAATTGATTGAATGTTTGTTTTGTTCACTGCCTCTTGAGCTCTATCAAAAATTTTGCTATCATCCAAAGACATAATTACCGTTCCAGCCAAAATTATCATTACTATAATTGTTATCACTAGTACTATTAATGATATACCTCTTTTGTTACTTTTCATTTATCTTCTCCTCTTATGTATATACTCTTCTATTAATGGTATTCTTAATTTATCTTTTTCTCTATTGCTACTTTTTAAATACATGTAATATTTTTCTATACTTTCTAAATTATAATCACCATATTTTTCTATCTTCCATAATTCTTTTGTATCAACAACACATTCAATCTTATCATTGATGATATACCATCCATTATCCTTTTGTTTTAAACTATAGTTTCTCTTTAATTCTTCTAAGCCTTTTTCGGTAACAGCAATGTCTAGATCTCCTGCATCTGGATAAATCCCCCTAATAACTAATGCAGAACTAGATAAAATCCAATACTCATTTCTGTTAATTTTTAAACTTTTGATTAAATCAAGCAACTCTTCTTTATTCATTCTTTTTTCCATAATTTCACCCCTATATTAATTCATCCTTATTATTTATTTTTATAATATACATTTACTTCGCTCAATCAGGCACCATTGCATTTAATGCATAATTTTTGCCTGTTGTTCTTGCTTTGAGCCACTTGTCATAACGAATCGTTATTGTTATTACTAGTACTATTAATGATATACCTTTTTTCATTTGTTTCTCTCCTTTTTGTTATATATTTATATTATTACAATTATTCGTTTTTGCCCATATTTATTAGATTGTTTCTTCAAAATCTTCATCGCTAAATGCATTTAAACTTATACCCGTAGCATAATCCGGAGTATTTTCTACTTGAAACATTATACTATATTTATATAAATTAAACTTAAACACTTTATCTTTTGCAAACTTATTAACATTTTTTGTATTATATATATAACGACCATACATCCCTGTTTTTTTAGTCATTAAAGTTTCAGTTTGATCAGCAAATATAACGGTATACGTTCCATCTTCAAGATCTATTGTATTTTCTACCTTTACTACTATTTCCTTAGCTTTTCTAGGCAATATTGAAGAAATAGTTACATATACGCCTAAAACTGTAAATATTATAGGTATAACAATTATAAAGCCAGCTGTATCCCAGGCGCTTTTTAACGACAAATCATCTCCGCCACTGCACATTAGGATATAAAAGCCTATTCCTACTCCCGCAAAAATTAGCCCAATTAATATTGGCATTAATTTTTCTTTTGTTTTTCTTTTCATTTCATTTTCTTCTTTTTCATTCGATTTAGTTATTATAAACACCAGTGGGATAAAGAAAAACATAAACCCTATAACATAAAATATCATATTTGTTGTCTCTCCACCAATTACTGCTTCCTCTGGATTGTCCGGATTATATCTTATTGTTTTAGTAGTTCCTTCTTTAGGTATAATCCCAGTACTATAATCTGTAGAAATGTAATATTTTTCTCCGTCTACTACATATTCATACTCCAAACTATATGTATCTTCACTATATTTATCCGCACCTGAAAACACCCCTTTTGTCTCAACATAATATTTTGTATATTCCTTGTTTCTAATTGAGCTCATCACTCCGCAAGATATTAGCGTAGCACCTATTAACATTACTACTACAAATATTAAAGTCGCTCCCTTTTTATTTTTCATACTAATTCCCCCTCAATTTACTTTGCATATTTTATATAATCTATTTCAAATTTATCTAGACTATCTATTTCAACTATACCATTCCTTAAAGCCTCTTTAAGTGTTGTTTCTATACCATTGTATCTGACTTTTATATACTTACTTTTCATGCAAGGTAAATAATAAGTATATTGAGAATCTTCATATATTTCTTCTAGTACTTCTGCACACGCAAAGTCCTTTATGTCTTTCGTTGTATCTACTATTATATAATCAATTGGTATAACCTCATAATCTGAACAAGAATATGAGCCACCTTTAAATGTTGTGTATTTTTTTCCTGTGCTACATGTATAAGTATCTACTAATATTCCTTTGTCCTTACAATATAAATTGCCACCATTGTAATTTTCTCTGATTCTTATAATTGGACTATTGTTGAATATTAATGCCTGTGCTGTATCGATAATTAACACACCTATAACAACTAGTAATATTATGATTATCATTTTCCCTTTTTTCATATCTTCAATCCCTCTCGGTTTATAATATTAAGTCCATTCCCATACTGAATAGTAACCATTTACTCTGAAGAATACTGTTTGACTATCTGTTCCATTGCTATAGGTAATTAATGCTCCCATTCTTTTTTCATCTTCTGAATAATAACCTCTTTCTGCCATATACTCATCCAGCAGTTCTTGAGCACTTTTATCATCGTATGTTGATTTTGCTATAATTACTTGCCGTGGCTTCTTTTGGATTACTACATACCTTGTTTCTGTTGTGGTAACTTTAATTATTCCACTCAGTGCCGATATTGGATTAAAAGTCGAGTATTTTTCAAAACTCACTATTATACTTATTCCTATGCCAACTATTAATAAAGCAATAATTACTATCAAAGCGATTTTATTTTTCATTTAACCAACTCACTCTCAAAATATTATTGCATCTTTATTATACTCTATTTGTTCTTAAAATAAAAGTAGTAGACTTTCAAAATCCACTACTCTATCTATATTTATCATTTTTTTAATTATTTCTATTTTATTATTTGGAGGAACTTTGCCTATTTTACTGACTTTGAGTGTTTCGTAATAAGTGACTATTATTGTAATAACTAGTACTACTAATGATATACCTTTCTTTTGTCTCTTCATATTGCTCCTCCCGCATTTACCCTTGCCATTCTTTATTTATGTTATATTCACTAACTATCTCGTAATTATTATTTTTATATCTCATATCATATATTTTCATAGCACAAGTAGCAAATCTTAATTTGGCCGTCTTCTTGTAAGATAAATTTTCCAGTTTTTTAGCTATTAATTTTGCAGGATTTGCATGTGTAACTATAACAATTGTCTTATTTTCATTTTCAGGAATTAGAATTTGTTCTTCTACAAACTCACAAACTCTTTTCTCTACATCTAATATAGATTCAGAATATGGAATAATACTTTCTATTTGTTTTACAGGTTTTTTCAACTTTTCAGAATACTCGTTTAATGTAGCTGTACGTCTTATATTATTTTCAGGCACTAGTTTGTTGTCTAAACGTTTTTCACTATCCGATAATGTATTGTATTCTTTAAAAGCTCTGGCATCATCTCTATTCATTCCCTGAAACATACCATAGTGTCTTTCGTTTAGTCTTAAATCTTGCTTTATTTTGCCTTTAAATTTCAACTTCTCTGTAAATATTTTTGCTGTATCATAAGTTCTAGATATGTATGAGGCGTACGCCTTATCTATTCTTACCTGTCCTAAAAGCTTTACTATATTCTCGGCTGCAGTTACAGGCTCTATCTTACCCTTAGGAGTCAAAGGATAATCTCTCCATCCATTTATTATTCCTTCTTTCAAACCTTTACAATACGCATGTCTCATAAGTATTATTCTCATTGCTTCCTCCTTATATTATAGAATCAACAAATTCATTTGGATTAAATTCTTTTATATCATCTATTTTTTCCCCTATACCAATATATTTAATAGGTATATTTAACTCGTTTATTATTCCAAATACTACTCCACCTTTTGCACTAGAATCAAGCTTAGTTAATATTATTCCATCAACACTTGTTCTATCATAAAACGCTTTTGCTTGTTCTACTGCATTTTGTCCAGTTGTAGCATCTATTACCATTAGCACTTCTACGTGTATATCTGGTAAATTTTTATCTACGGTTCTTTTTATTTTTTCTATCTCATCCATTAAATTCTTTTTATTATGTAAGCGGCCAGCCGTATCACAAATAAGAGTGTTATACTCTCCGTTTGCAAATTTTTTAGATGCATCAAATATAACTGAAGATGGGTCTTGTCCATCAACGCCAGATACACACTCCACTCCGGCAACTTCTGCCCATAATTCTAACTGTTCTCTTGCTCCAGCTCTAAAAGTATCTCCTGCTGCAAGCAATACCTTATTCCCATGCTTTTTATATATGTTAGAAAGTTTAGCTATTGATGTTGTTTTGCCAACACCATTTACACCAACAACTAGTATTACGTGTTTATCTTTGTAGTTATCTGCACTTTCCCTTTGTTCGTCATTTTGGGCAGTTAAAATTTCTACCATTTCTTCTTTTAGAAGCCTAATTATATTTTCCTTAGAAGTATCTTGCTCAGATTTAAGCTTCTTTCTTAAGGAAGCACAAATATCTGACGTGGTTTTCATCCCTACATCAGATAATATTAAAAGCTCTTCTATCTCGTCTAATATATCCTCTATCTCTTCATTAGACCTAAAAATCTCATTGAATTTATTTGTAAATGCTTCTTTTATTTTTGAAAATATCATGTAAATCTCCTATTCAAATTTACGTCCACACATTGTACAAAAGTTTACTTCTACGCCATGAACTGTTGCACAATCAGGGCAAACTTTTTCTGTTACTACTTGTTCTTTCTTTTCTTCCGGAATTCTTACTTTCTTTTGCTTGGCTCCACAAGTAGGGCAAAATTTATTAGCAATTCCTATTGTTTCTGAACATGCTTCACATACTCTCAAGTCCTTAAGATACAGTGATTTAATGTCCATTTTTTCTATATCTTTATATAGTTTTTCTATTGCTTTGCAGTCTTTAGCAAGCTCTTTTTCTAGAGCTTCTCCACTCTTATATTTCTCGTAAACTTTAATTCCGATATCTTGAAGCATTCCTGTAATTTCAGCTTCTGTATCGCTCACCTTTATTTTAAGTTTAGCTTCTTCTACAAGTCTATTAGATTTATCTGCCACTGTTTTATATGTTTTTTCAGCAACATCTCCTGCCTTTTCCCATACATCTTTTACTTTATCTTTAAAATCCATATATTTCCTCCACCATTTACACTGTTTATATCACAAAGCTTTGTATTTTTCAAGGATTTTTTCAGTTATATTTTCAAACTTCATTCCTCTAGATGCTTTTAGTGCAACAATGCTATTTTTTTCTATTATTTTATCTATATCTTCTATTAATTCCTCTTTATTATCGTATACCATTATTACATCATTTTTCATTTCATTTGCTGCTTTTTTCATGTTTTCCCCTGTAACAACAATTTTGGTTGCCCTGGCATTTATAGCATATTCTAGAACTTGCTTGTGTAGTTCTATGCTGTTTTCTCCAAGCTCAAACATGTCTCCAAGTATTAATATTTTATTTTCTTTATTTCCTCTTTTTACTGTGTCTATTAAAGATTTCATTGAATCTGGATTCGCATTATATGTATCGTCTATAACCAAAATATTATCTTCTAATTTATATATATCCATTCTCATTTTTGTATGAGTATAGTCTAAAACCCCTTGTAAAGTTTCTTCTACTGTCATATTATATCTTAATCCCACCGCTATAGCTGCCATTGCAGAATACACTAAATGTTCACTCAATCCCGGAATTATTAAGTTGTATTTTATATTTTTAACATATGCCTCTGCTTTAATAACTCCGTCTGTATAATCTACTTGAACATTTTTAACAAATATGTCTGCATTATTCTCTTTTCCAAACCATACTTTTTTAAAATTGTTGTCTACAGTAGATAACATATCATTATCTTTATTTAAAATAGCAATGCCTGTGTTTTCATCCATATTTTCAAATACTTCGCATTTTGCTTTTAATATGTTTTCTCTTGTTTTCAAATACTCAAGGTGCGCCACTCCAACATTTGTTATAACTGCCGTATCTGGTTTTACTATTCTACTTATACCCGCTATTTGTCTTAAATGGTCCATTCCCATTTCTATTACTGCTATTTCATGTGATTTATTAAGTCCTAAGACTGTCATTGGAGCACCAATATCACTATTGAAATTACCTTGTGTTTTTAACACGTTATATTTTCTCCCAAGCACAGAAGATACCATGTCTTTGGTTGTAGTTTTACCCACGCTTCCTGTTATTGCTACAACTGGTATGTTAAATTGACTTCTATACCATGAAGCCAAATCTTGCAATCCTTTTATTGTGTCCTCTACTTTAATATACACAATTTCATCTATATATGTATCTTGTTCATCACTCACTAAAGTAGCTATGGCCCCATTTCTTGCTGCACATTCAATATACATATGCCCATCTACATTTTCACCTTTTATGGCAATAAATAATCCTTGTGGTATATTTTCTCTACTGTCTGTTGCAACAGACAGTATTTGCTTATTCTCTACATTTCCACTTAAAACCGTTCCTTCTACCGCTTTTATAACATCATCTAATTTTATAGCTTCCATAGCATCCTCCATGTATTACAACTAACATTATCTCTTAATCATTATTATACTATTTATTTAAAGATAATTCTATTATTTTTTCACATAAATCTTCATATGACATTCCTACCTGCGCCGCTTCTTGTGGAAGCAAACTTGTTGGTGTCATACCAGGCAGTGTATTCGCTTCTAAACAATATGGATCATTTGTCTCAGATAATATAAAATCTATTCTCGAATATACATTAAGGCCTAATGCTTTGTATGCTTTTTCTGCTAAGCTTTGCATTTTTAGAGTATTTACACTATCTAAGTTTGCCGGGCACACTTCTTCTGTAAGTC
Organism: Clostridia bacterium; assembly: GCA_045611765.1. Classification (GTDB taxonomy): domain Bacteria; phylum Bacillota; class Clostridia; order TANB77; family CAG-465; genus UMGS1649. The sequence goes on along the minus strand of JAZKXT010000007.1, from coordinate 84,051 downwards.
CCGCTTGGTATTTATTCTTGTAATCATAAAAACCTTGTTTTGGTATTATTTCAATTATTGGTAAAGCTTTACCGTCTATTACCCCGATTGAAAACTCCCTACCTTTTATATATTCTTCTATAACTACTATATCATCATACTGTTTTGCAGTCTCTATAGCGGCCTTTAAATCATCCTCGTTATGTACAATTGCCACACCTATACTAGACCCACCATTTGCAGGTTTTACTACCGCCGGTACAAACAATTTATCTTTTACATTTTCATAACTATCCTCTTTATATAAAGTGATTCCTTTTGCCATATTAACACCACTTGGTATTAATACCTTACGTGTTAAATCTTTACTCATTCCGAGTAAACTTCCTTCATAACCTGTACCAGTATACTTTATACCTAATAAATCGAATGTCGCTTGTACTTTACCATTCTCTCCATTTTCTCCATGTAATGCTATATATACAATATCTGCTAGCCTACATATATCCAATACGTTCGGTCCAAAGAACACCTCGGGACTTTTCCTCATTTCTTTTATTTTAGATATATCTGGTTCACTTTCACCAACACCTGCTTTAATTTTAAGTCCTCGTTCTCCTAAACTAAACACTGAATCTTTAGAAAAACTATCTATTCCTAAATAAACATCTAGAAGCACAGTATTATATCCTCGGCTTTCTAACGCCTTACATACTAGTGTACCTGAAGATATTGATACGTCTCTTTCCGTACTTGTTCCACCACATAAAACTACAACATTCATTTATATACCCTCTTTCCATCAACCAATCAATATTATTAACCAATAACTTCTAATGTAGTTCCTGTTACAATTAAACGTTTCATTCCAAACTTTTCAAAGTTTATTTCTGCAACTATCATATCGTCATCAGAATTGATATTTTTTACTATTCCTATTCCGAACTTTTTATGTTTAACTTTATCTCCAGTTTTAACTTCAGAAGCTCCTTCGTTTTTAACCACACTTGATATATTCATATTCCTCAAGAAACTTGATGCATCTATTCCTACCGAACTACTTACGCTAGCACCAGCTTTTCTTCCATACGAATTATATGAATTACCATATGACGAATTGTATGAGTCAGAATATGAATAGTCACTATCTCTATCCATAGAATTTAATGTATTAGACAACCAACTCTCAACTTTAGCATATTCATTATCTGTATATTTTTCTTGTTTTCTTCTACCTAGTTCTAGATTTTCTCTTGCTGATTCGTCTAGATATTCGTTTGGTATTTCTTCTGTAAAACGAGATGGTATTGTAGTTGTTGTCATACCATACATTGTTCTTTGACGCGCATTTGTTAAGAATAATTCTTGCTTTGCACGTGTTATTGCAACATAGCAAAGTCTTCTTTCTTCCTCAATACCACTATCTTCATCTAACGAACGTTTAGAAGGGAATAATCCCTCTTCTAAACCTACTATAAATACAACTGGGTATTCTAATCCTTTTGCATTATGCATAGTCATTAGAGTTACTGCTTCTGTTCCCTCTTCTAAATTATCTACGTCTGCAACAAGAGCAATGCTATCTAAGAAATCTGCCAAACTATTTTCAGCTTCTTCCTCTTCAAATTCTTTCGCCACACCAATAAACTCATAAATATTTTCTAGTCTTGATTCATTTTCAGCATTCTTTTCTTTCATAAGTTCTGCTTCATAACCAGTTAGTTCTAACACTTTTTTCATAAGTTCCGATGGAGTTAGTTCGTCTTTCATAGCATTTAAATCCGAGATAAGTTTTACAAAGCCTGAAATTGCGCCTGCACATCTAAGTTCAGCTATGTTACCAAACTCTGAAATATATTCAAATATGCTTATGCCACTTTCTTCAGCTCTATCCCTTACTCTATCTACAGAAGTATCTCCAATTCCTCTTTTAGGTTCATTAATTATTCTAGTTAAAGAGACATTATCTTTTAAGTTATTTATTAGTTTTAGATACGCTACCATATCTTTAATTTCTTTTCTAGAATAGAACTTTGTTCCACCAATAAGTTTGTATGGTGTACCAGCACGCATAAATACGTCTTCAATTACACGGCTTTGTGCATTTGTTCTATATAAAAGTGCAAAATCTTTATATGTGTATTTTCCAGTTCTACACATTGCATCTATCTTATCTACTATATAATCTACTTCTTCGTATTCATTTTTAGAAGTAAAATACTTAATTTTTTCACCTTCGTCATTTTCTGTCCAAAGATTCTTTTCTATTTTAGAAGTATTGTTATTTATAACTGCATTGGCTGCATTAAGTATCGTTTTTGTACTTCTATAATTTTGTTCGAGCTTTATAATTTTTGCTTGGTCGTATTCTTTTTCAAAATCTAGTATGTTAGATATATCTGCTCCACGGAATGCATATATACTTTGAGATTCATCACCCACAACACAAATATTTCCGTGCGCACTTGCAAGCATGCTAATTAGTATAAACTGAACATGGTTTGTATCTTGATACTCATCTACTAGAATGTGTTTAAATTTATTTTGGTAATACATAAGCCTGTCTGGATTTTGTTTAAACACTTCTACTGTTAAACATAGAATATCATCAAAGTCTAGCGAGTTGTTAGCTTTCAAAGTCCTTTGGTATTCACTGTACACTTTACCAATTGTTTCTTTTCTGTAGTCTCCAATACTTTCTTTAATATATATTTCTGGACCTTTTAACACATCTTTTGCCTTGCTTATTTCACTTACTATATAACTTACAGCATAAGTCTTTTCGTCTATATCCATTTTCTTCATTATTTCTTTTAGTACTTTTTGTTTATCTAGTTCATCTAGTATGTTAAAATCTCTTGTGTATCCTAAACATTCTATTTCCCTTTTTAAAATTCTTACACATATGCTATGGAATGTTCCAAGCCATATATCCTTTGCGTCTTCACCTACTAAACCTTCTACTCTTTCTTTCATTTCTTTTGCTGCTTTGTTTGTAAAAGTAATAGCAAGAATTTCCCAAGGTCTGCATATTCCTTGTTCCAATAGATACGCAATCCTGTACGTTAACACTCTAGTTTTTCCACTTCCTGCACCTGCAAGTATTAAAAGTGGACCATCTGTATACGACGCCGCTTCCTTTTGCACGTCGTTTAATCCATCTAACAAACTACTCATCTATTATAACCTCTAGAACTCCACCATAATCTACTACATCTAACCCCTCAAAATGATGGAATTTTAACCCTTTCTTTTCTATAAATCTCTGTATTTTAGTTCCATTAACTAAATTTTGTACGTCTCCGAATAAGACAACTGTATCTCCAAGACGTGCCATTGCACCTCCAATAAAGCCTTGCATTTTAGAATCCACAAAGCTCATGCGAGACTCATCTTTAAACACGTCACTAAGTCTCTTCTTTAATTTAATATCTGGTTCATGCACATATAACGTATCTATACTAGCATCCATTAAAGCTTTAGCAATTCCAATATCTGATGTAATACAAGAATTGTCATCCACAACACAAGTGCTACAATTAGCATAGCCTTGCTCTACATCTATTAAATTATATCCATGTCTTTCTAAATAGAATTTTACAATATTGTCTGTATATTTAAAGTTATGAATTGCGTTATTTCCTACAACACATACATTGTACGGAATATCCATTGGGTACTGTGCTCCTATAGGAGTAGTACAACTCACTGTAGTAAAAGGTACTAATCCTTTTTTCTCAGGTGCAGAAAACACCATATCTCCCACCTTTAAATAATATATATCTACATGTGCTGCTATCTCATCATACGTATTTAAATTAAATCCATTTTCTATTATTTCATAGCCTAACGACTTTATATATTCCTTTTCAATTTTCCTCATCCTGAAATCTACAACTGCATATTTTGTCACAAAATCACCTTGGTAAAAGTATACCTTCTATACTCATTTTTGTCAATGAAAAAAGAAGTTAAAATACATAGAAAAACTTAACTATAAATAAAGAAAAATTGCAGAGAGACTTTTGTCTCTCTGCAAAATATTAGTAACCACACTGTGGATAGAACAAAGAACAAGGCTGTTCTTTATTTGAGTCGGGGAACCAAATTTCATGTTCCCAGCCTTGCGATTCCATAAATTCTTTAACAATAGGATACGCTTGATATTGAAGTTTAATTTCAGGCTCACCATTTTTTGCAGCTGAATCAATAGCGACCGAGATATCCATAGCTTGTTTTTCAAGCGTTTTATTATAGTATTCTTCAGCCGAAACAAATTCCGCGTTTGGGTTATCTGTCGTAAAACTCTTGCTTGAATCTTCAAACAATTGTGGATAAAACATCGAACCGTCTAGCGCTTCATGTGTTTCGTCTTCACTAACTTCTATCCAACCAAGTTTCGTCATTTCTTCCACGATCTTTTCATATACCAAAAAAGGGAACTTGATAATGGGATTACCACTGGTATTCATTGCACTTCTGATTTGTTCGTTTATATACCTCCGCTGATTTGGCAAACTCTTTTTATAGAAGTCTTCGGCCGACAAAAACGAAAGGTCATACGATTGTTCTAAATTCTTCATCTTTTCATCCTCCAATAAATTTATTTTAGGTTTATTTTTTCGAGTAAGAATATTATACCACAAATATTATGTAATGTAAACATTCACATGTTATATGGTTTCCAATAGACATAAAATAATCAGATTGTATCTTATCCTCTTTTGGCTTTCAAATACTTTAATCTAGTGGCATTTCCGCCTCTAATATGCCGCTCCCTCTTATTCTTATCCAAGAGTTCACGAACTTGTTTAGCAAGATTTGCCCCCGCTGTCTGCTTAGTATCTTGTTCGCACATTTGGCAAAGCAGTTTATGAATATATGACTTTGACACTCCAAAATGACGTGCTACGACTCTTACCGTCGTCTGGTGTTTCACAAAATACATTGCATACCGAATTACTTCTATCTCATTTCTGTTTTTCATTTTTGCTCCTCCAATAAATTTATTTTTGGTATATATTTCCAATGAGTTTATTGTATCACATAAAGATCCGTAAAAAAACTCTTTCGCTATTACTTGTTATATCTCGAGTTCTTTCAACAATTTTAGCATTAAAATATTTACTCCGTTCTTTATAAAAGTGCTTCTTTCCTCTTTTAATAATTTGGGTATTTTCTTTTTAAATTCTGCCATTAATTCTTCAAAAGTATACAACTTATATATTTTAATTTCATTATCCGTAAGATATTCAATCATTGAAACAATCGCCTGTTGATAAGTCGATGTATCCATGCCTCTAAGCTTAGTCTGCACTAATGGTAAAACTTTTTCAAATAAAATTTTCTTAGCTTCCATTTGGTCTATGCCAGCTATTTTTGTCTCATCAATTATTTTTAATATTTGTTTGTCCGTAAGTTTTAAAAGCATATTAAACACTTTTTCATTTGCCGTAGGAACAACATAAAACTTGTCTCCAATATATCCTTTTATGACTCTTAAAGCATCGTAATATCCCATTTCCATGTTGCTTCTTACCATTTTATTATCGCTTAAAACAATTCCGCCTAATTCTTTAGAAGGAGATATTGTTATGATATTTAATCCTTTTCTATTTATTCTTCTGCTTACACCAATGGCCCCAGTCCTTATTTCTATTATGTCCTTGTATCCTTTTTTCTGTAGAAGAGTTATAGGGCAATTATCATAAAATCCGCCATCTATATAAATTTTATCGTCCTTTAAAATTTTATCTTGTTTAAAAACTGGCAAAAACGAACTGGCCAATACATATGAAGATATTTCTCCTTGCGGAATGTCTTCTTTATATATATATATTGGTTTTCTGTCGGTTAAAGAAACTGTTACTAAACCGTATTCTATGTTAGAACTTCTTAATTTCTCTTCGTCGATAAATTTATCATATAAAGATTTTAATTTAGATGAATCTATCCCTTTATTTGCAAAACTATCGGTAATAAACTTTGTCCAATACTTTACACTTCCAAAATCCATTTTCTTACCGAACAATTTGTTTATTTCATTTTCCTTTAAATTAATTCCTAAAGAAGTAGAACCATTGTACCACTCCTTATACAATTTTTCAAAATCACCTTGAGCCAATACGGCAGCATTAAAAGAGCCTATAGATGTTCCTACATATGCTCCTATATCATATCCACACTCAAGTATAGCCTTTACCGCACCGATATGATATGCTCCCTTCATACCTCCACCTTCTAAAGCAACTCCATACATAATTATCACCTATATATATTTTAGTCTATGTAATAAAAAATTGCAACTGTAATTTTACTAGAAAAATAAAGAACTTACACCTCTGTAAGTCCTCGCTTTTGTTAACTTTTTATTTAACTTTTCTATATGGTAAGCATTCCGCCCGGGGGTATTAAGAAGAAGTAATATGTTTTCTTCTTTTCCTGTTTTAGCATTAATATATATTAAAAACTCTTTATCTTCTATTGTCCCTTTAAACTCATAAGTTAACACTTCATTATTTGAATTTGTTGGTATTATAGCAAGTCTTGATTTCTCCAATTTCATATCCTTACTCAAATTTGCTTTTGCTTGTTCTTCTGTTATTGTTGGAACTAAATTATTCCTCTGGTTATGATTAAATATATATCCTGTACATTCTACAGAACAGACTTCGCCTGTGTCCATCGCAATTTTCACCTTGATTAAATCTGGATAAAGAAGGACTCCAGCTTGAACAGCCGCATAATTTATTGTTGCCATATTTTGTGTTGTTTGATAGTAAGTCGGTTCAAAATTTTTGAGTCCTAGGCTTTGCAAATATTTGTCTCCTATTTCTTTCGCTGTCTCTATTTCTAACTTTTTTTCTGCAACAGGTCTATCTGACATAAGAAGAGCAAGCATTCCATCTTGTTTGGTTATATCTACTGCAATAGAATACTCTGTATCTTTTAATTTAACTTCAAAATTGTATAATTCCAATCTACCTTTAGATTCACCATTATATATAACCTCTTCAATTTCTCTATCCGTAGCGCTTTTCACACACTCTATTACTTTTTTACTTGCTTCAGCTACGCTCACCACTTTACCAGTTAACGCTTTCGGTTTTGCTGATTCAATATGACTAGAATATGCACCATCGTAAATTAGGCCTTCATAATCTTCGAGGTTGTCTTTAATTTTTTCTAAACCGTTCAACTCTAATTTGTTTTTATCTTCGCTTAATTTATCTGTTGCAACTTTTTCCACATCATCCCATTTTAGGCTGCCTTTTGTAAGGTCCAAATATATTTTTTGCAAAGTACTATTTAAATTATTCGACACTTCATTTATTTTTTTCAAATTCTTATGGTCTTCATCTGTTAACTCATTACCATTTGCAAGCTTTTTAGTAAGTGCTTGTGAAAACCCTATAACTTGACTAAAAAACTTGGACACATTTCCCATTGAACCTTGATTTACGGGAAGCTGGCCTAAATTTTCCTTGGCAGTAGTTGCCTCTGTTGTAATTTCAGAAAGTGTAACGATGTTATACTCTTTTGACATTGTAATTCTAACTTTTGCAACAAGAATGTCCGCATTATTTACACTAGTTATTACTTCATACATTGCTCTATTATATGCATCTGTGGTACTTTGTTTTTCTCTCCCATATACATTTGCAAAGTTCATAGCTATAAGTGTAACTAAACCAAAAACAGCAAACATAAACACCCCGACAAATCTAGGATCTTGTTTTTTCTTAAATTCTGTTATTTTCTTTTCTAATTTTGCTAGCATTTTTTCACCTCTATTTTGCGAACCTGTGGCTACCAACAGTTACAACTGTTGTTCTTGTATAAAGCCATTTGCTTTTGCTTGTCTTGGGGTTATAAAAGAACACGCAACCATTTGTGGGATCAGAACCATTTATTGCTTCTTGAGCCGCTTTATACACCGTTGAATCTTCCGCTATGGCCTTATTAAACTGACCATCAGTTACGCAAGAAAATTGTCCCTTTTGGTATATTACGCCAGATATAGTATCCGGGAATTCCGAACTTTTAACTCTATTCATTACAACAGCTCCAACTGCCACTTGGCCTTTGTATGGCTCACCTCTAGCTTCACCATTTATTAACCTTGCAAGAAGGTCAACCATATCTCCAGAGTTGTCTATTGAACTTTGGTCTGTATTTTTCTTTGTACTTGTAGAACTTTGGTCTTTAATAGCAGCATAAACACTGTCATATATTTCAAGACTATCGTAATTATATGAAATATATAACGCTATAATTAAAGTTGCTATTATAACAGAAATCAATATTATATTTTTTAACATTTTTCTTATCTTTTCCATACAAATATTTTGTACAAAGTTTGCTTAATTATACCGTTTTAATTTATATACATACGTATATTTAACTTTTGTCTTCATAAAATATATTAAGGTGATTGATGTGAAAAAATACAAAAAACTAATAATATTTATTCTTATTCCTTTAGTAGTAGGATTTGTTGGCAATTTACTTGGTGGAAATACAGATATTTATGAACAAATTAATACACCATCTTTTGCGCCACCAGGATTTCTTTTTCCCATTGTTTGGAGTATCTTATACATATTAATGGGTATCTCTTCTTATATGATATCTAAAGAAGAAAATAACAACACTGCTCTTACTGTATATTTTATGCAATTAGGTGTAAATGCTCTATGGTCATTATTTTTCTTTAGACTTAACTGGTTCTTATTCTCTAGCCTATGGTTAGTGCTACTTCTTTGCCTAATCATTTATATGATATATGAGTTTGCAAAATTAAACAAAACTGCTGCATACTTACAAATACCATATTCCCTTTGGGTTACATTTGCTTTAGTTTTAAATAGTGCTATATATATTCTTAATAGTTAGATATATGTTAAAAGACAGTTATGAATTAAACATAACTGTCTTTATATTTTATTTATTCCGTCACCCATAAACAATATAATGTTTCTGTAACTTCTATATCTTCAGGCGCAAATGTATTTTGTATTCTTTCACTTATATCCGCTTGTTTAAACATTGCTTTTTCATACATTTCTCCACCCATTCTACTGTTTGATGTAACACTTTCTTCAAATGGTCTAAAATCTACTTTTATGCATTCCTTTAATTTTTTACCAGCTGCTAAAGCTATCATTTTAGCTTTTTCTTCTGCTTTAGCATAAGCATCTGCCATAACTAGGCTTTTTGCTTGTTCCATGTTTTTTATATCGAAAGAGATTTGGTATCTTGGTGGATTTTCCAGTTTTGAAACCTCTTCCATAAATTCCGCTAGACGTTTCATATCATAGTCAAAAGAAAATTTTGCTGCTTGCGAATATGAGAATCCTTTAAATTCATGTTTTCTTGTGTCTACATTATATTCCGTTTCTTCTCTTACATTGAAGCTTCTAGTTTTCAATTCTTCTTTATTAAAATTAAGCTTTTCAAATACATCTTTTACAAATGTTTCAACGGATTTAGTTCCTTTCTCCAAAGCTTCATTATATGTTTCTGTCAATGTATAAAAATTAATGTTTATACATACATTATCTGGTTTAAAATGCCTTTTTGCTTTTCCTTCTACTATTATATCCATAAACTGCTCCTTACATAGCCTCTTTATATAGTCTAATAAAGTCTTCTTTAGTTACTTCTCTTGGATTACCAGGTTTACATGGGTCTTCCATAGCTTTTTGGGCAAGCATTTCTAAATCTTCTTCTTTGCATCCTGTATCTTTTACTGTTTGTGTAACTCCAACTTCTCTAGATAATTTTTTAATTTTTGCTACAAATATCTCTACAGCATCTGAATCTGTTAATTCACTTGCATTTGCTACACCTAAATTTGCTAGAATTTCTTTAAACCTATCTGCACACACTTCACCATTAAATCTCATGACTGTTGGAAGTAGTATCGCATTAGCTATTCCGTGTGGTGTGTCATAAACAGCTCCTAATTGGTGAGCCATTGAGTGAACTATTCCAAGTCCAACATTGGAAAATCCCATTCCGGCGATGTATTGAGCAAGAGCCATATTTTCTATTGCTTTTGTATCTTTTTCATTAACTGCTTTTGCTAGGTTTGCAAATATTAACTCAATAGCTTTCATATGGAACATATCTGCCATCATGTTATGTCCTTTTGTAATATATCCTTCTACTGCATGTGTTAAGGCATCTAAACCAGTAGCTGCTGCTGTAGACTTTGGCAATGTTTCCATTAGTTCAGAATCTATAATTGCCAAAACCGGAATATCATGAGGATCAACACATACCATTTTTATTTTTCTTTCTTCATCAGTTATTACATAGTTAATTGTAACCTCTGCAGCCGTTCCATGAGTTGTTGGAAGTGCTATCATAGGTAATCCTTTATTTTTAGTGTTAGATAATCCATTTAATGATACAACGTCATATCTATCTGGGTTTGTCATTATTATGCTAATTCCTTTAGCCGTATCTATTGCTGAACCACCACCAACTGCAACAATAACGTCAGCGCCATATGTTTTACATACCTCAACTCCGTCTTGTACATTTTTAACTGTTGGATTTGGTTTTACTTCAGAATATACTGTATATTCTATGTGTGCCTCATCTAGTACATCAGTAACTTTCTTTGTAACTCCACAAGCTACTAATGACTTATCTGTTACAACTAGTACTTTCTTAAATCCTCTTGTAGTAATTTCGTTTGCAAGTTCAGCTCTTGCACCTCTTCCAAAATATGATGTTTCATTTAAAACAAATCTTTCCGACATATTTATACCTCCTATATAGATATTATTTTCTAATATCTACGGATATATTACCATAAAAAAATAAATATGCAAATACTTTTTTATATAAAAGTTTGCATATTTTACTTATTATTCATTACTTATTATTCATTACTTATTAAACATGGCAAAATGGAGCCTTGTTAGACTCCATTTTGCTGTTTTGGTGCCGGAAGTGGGACTTGAACCCACACATGGTTACCCATATCAGATTTTGAGTCTGACGCGTCTGCCAATTCCACCATTCCGACAATTTTAAATTGCATGGTTATTATACCACGCAATTTTTTATTTGTAAACTATTTTATATAATTTTATTTAATTACTCCTCTACAACTTCTTCAAAATATCTTGCAGACTTTCCACACTTTGGACATTCGAAGTTTTTGTAGTCAAATTCTTCTTTTTCTCTTTTTTCATCGTATTCATATCCACATTTGCAACATTCGTATACTTTCCACCCTTTGCTCATAATTACATCCCCTCTATATCATAAGTTATTGTTTCAAGTTCTTTGTTTTCGTCATCAAGTCTTATTAATTCTAGTGAAATAACATCAAACATTTCATTTCTTTTTGCCTTTTCTAAATATGATTTATCTTGCTTTATCGCGTTTTCTAAGTGTTCTACTGCTTTTTCTAGTTCTTCTTGTTTTATATAATTCTGGCTTAAAGTATATTCTACTGCCCCTTTTAGTGCTTCGTCTTTTAAAGCCTTATTCAAGTTGTATATACTTTGTTCATAATTTTCTTCCATGAAGTATAGTTTTCCTAACGCATAATATGCTTCATATAATTTTGAATTCATACCAACTGCCACATTATATGCTTTTATAGCTTTATCTAGTTCATTGTTTTGCCAATATATTATAGCAAGATTATAATAAGTGTTATATGTACCCTCGCCACTTGTAGCTAATTCTTCATATATACTTAAAGCCTCTTTATACCTACCAATCTCAGAATATATAATTCCCATCATTTCTTTTGCTTCTACATATTCTGAATCTATTTTTAACACTTGTGAAAGCATTACAAGCGCCGTGTCCTTCTTATTTTCTCTATCCAATATTTGTGCTAGCTCTAAATACACTTCCTTATTATCCCTGTCTAATTCTATTACTTTAAAAAGCATATCCCTAGCTCCCGCTAAATCTCCAAGTTTTTCTAGCGCTTTTCCTCTTAGGTAATAGAATTTTACATTCTTTTTATCGTTTTTAATTGCTCCTAAAAGAAGTCCAGCAGCAAATTCATATTTTTTTAATGAATAGCTGATACTAGCTACCGCATATAATATCTTAAGCCTAATAGAAACATCAGCACTGTTTAACACAACTACTACCATTGGGATTATGTATGCAAATATTAACACTAATGATTGTATAATATTCGGAAGCACTTTGCCTGTATATAAAGAACTTAAAAATATTACTTCGAATGTACTAGCTAAGCCTAATATTATATATAAATATATTTCTTTTTGTTTTATTGCTCTTGTACCAATATTTAATACAAAGAACAAAAAGGTAATTATTACTACTACATTTGCTAACCACATATATATCACCCACGTAGGTATATTATATACCACATATCCACTTTTTTCAACTAATATGTCAAAATGGAGTATATAATCTTGAAAGTAATTTTGTCGTGTAGTATAATAACGTTGTTTAGAGGTGACAATTTTGAACAAGATAGATATTGAAGATTTTAAAAATATATCCAAAATACATATGATTGGCATTGGCGGAATAAGTATGAGTGGTATTGCCGTAATGTTAAAAAAAGCCGGATTTGAAGTAACTGGTTCAGATAGCATGGGTTCAGATATGGTTAAAATGTTAGAAAGCGAAGATATTCCTGTATTTATTGGTTCTAATCCTGAACTTGTACATTCAGCAGATGTTGTTGTTTACACGGCGGCTATAAACAAAAATACAGATAAAGAATATTTAGAAGCAGTAAAACTTGGTATTCCTACGTTTGAAAGAGCTCCTTTTTTAGGTAAGCTTCTTAAAATATATGAAAAACCAATTTGTATTGCTGGTATGCACGGTAAAACAACAACTACATCTATGGTAGCATCTGCACTTCAAACCGCAAATGTTAATCCTACTGTACTAGTTGGTTCAAAGCTTAAAGAGTTAAACAATTTAAACTATTGCATTGGAGATAATAAATACTTTGTACTAGAATCTTGCGAATATGTAGATAGTTTCTTAAACTTCCCAGGACATACTGCTGTTATATTGAACATCGAAGAAGACCATCTAGATTATTTCAAGGATTTAGAAGATATTAAGGACTCTTTTGTTGAATTTATTTCGCTTATACACAATAGCGGAAATCTTGTTGTAAACATAGATAACGATAATGTAGTTGATGTTTTAGATAGAGCAAAAGATATTATAACAGCAAAAAATATTAATGTTTACACTTACTCTACAACAAATATTGACGCAGATGTTTATGCTAAAAATATTGTTTTAGCAGATAATAGATGTTACGAATTTGATGTATATAACAAAGATAAATTAGTTTGCCATATAAATCTTAATGCTCCTGGTATTCACAACGTATCTAACTCTCTTGCAACAATAACTGTTGCACTTGCAAATGATTTAGATATTACTCTTGCCAAAACTGGTCTTGAAGAATTTACTGGTGCTAGTAGACGTTTTGAGTATAAAAAGACAATTGGTAACAATGTAAATGTTTATGATGATTATGCACATCATCCAACTGAGATAATGACTACACTATCGACTGCGAAAGAAAAAACAACGGGTAGAATAATTGCCGTTTTTGAGCCACATACATATTCTAGAACAATTACACTTTTCGATAAATTTTCTAATGCTTTCTATAATGCAGATATTGTTCTTCTTGCAGACATATACGCAGCAAGAGAAAAAGATGAAGGTATTGTATCTTCAGATATGTTAGCTGAAGCTCTTGTTAAAAATGGTGTTAATGCACAAAATCTACATACATTAGAAAATATTGCTAAATACATTCATACAATAATTGAGCCTAATGATATTGTCCTTACCATAGGAGCTGGTACAATTACAAAACTTAGTGATTTGTTGTAATTATATTTCTACAATCGATAAAATTATATGTGCTAAAAGCGAGTTCAAATAGAACCCGCTTTTATTTTTTGACTAGTATGTTTAAATTCCAATCCCTACATAAATGAGAACAAACACTGCAACTGCAATTGCCAAGCCGCATGATACATATGCTATAATTCTCTCTACCTTTGCCATACTTTTTACCTCCAAAAATTTCTGGAAGCTGTTTGCTCCCAGATTATTATCTAGGAGCCACATCTAAACTCCAAATATATTATACCACTTTATGTAAACTTTGTCAATTTGCTTTATTCGTCAACAGATATTCTAGTAAAGAATGTTATAGCCCAAAGGCCTGCAAGACCTACTAAACCATATACTATTCTAGAAAGCATTGTCATGCTACCAAAAAGCCATGCAACTAAGTCAAAGCTAAATAACGCAATAAGTCCCCAGTTTAATGCACCTATTATAATAAGCACAAGCACTAATGTATTTAATACTTTCATATTCATACCTCCTTAAAAAATTATTTGTTCAAACATATTGTGTGTAATATGTAAAAAAATATTCAACAAATTAACAAGAAAAAAATTTTTACATAAAATATTTATATGCATGGAGGTAGATAATTATGATTCATGGTGCATACACTGCCCTTATTACTCCATTTATAAATGGAAAAGTAAATTACGAAAAACTAGGTGAACTTATTGAGTTCCAAATTGCAAATAATATAGATGGAATTGTAATATGCGGAACTACAGGCGAAAGTGCAACACTAACAGATAAGGAAAAGAAAAAGGTCATTAAATATACTGTAGAAACCGTTAATGGTCGTGTACCAGTAATTGCAGGAACTGGCTCAAATGACACAAGACATACTATAGAACTGTCCAAATATGCAGAAAGAGTCGGTGCTGATGGACTACTTATTGTAACACCATATTACAACAAAACTACTCAAAAAGGACTTATAGAGCATTATACGGCTATTGCAGATAGCGTTACTATTCCGGTTATAATATATAACGTACCATCTAGAACAGGAATGAACATATTGCCAGATACAGCCGCAAAGCTTGCAGAACATGAAAATATTGTTGGCATAAAAGAAGCTTCTAATAACTTTTCACAAATACTAGAACTTATTTCTAAAGTACCCGCTCGCTTTTGTGTAATATCTGGAAATGACGATACAATAGTTCCACTTTTATCTATAGGTGGTACTGGCGTAATTTCTGTTTTATCCAATGTGTTTCCAAAAGATGTACACACTATGTGCCAAGCATATTTTAGTGGTGATGTAAAATATGCCAAAGAGTTGCAGCTTAAATATACAGAGTTTATAAAACTGCTATTTAAAGAAGTAAATCCTATGCCTGTTAAAGAAGCATTAAATATTTTAGGATTTGACGTAGGTCAGTGTCGTCTTCCTTTGACTAATGTTTCAGAAGATACTTATGAACTTTTAAAAGGCGAACTTCTAAAATAACAAATATATATTAATATAAAGTAATGTGTAGTTATTTTTTTCACATTACTTTATTATAATATATTTCCAATGTTGATTTGTTCTGCCTCTACTATATGTTTAATTAATCCTTCTAGTAAAGTATATTCGTTTACCAATTCTTCCTTATCCTCATATTTTGCATAAACTTTAATACTGTCAATATGTTCTGTTACTCGTTCTACATCATTATGCTCTCCAAATATATCCCACATATTCTGCACATTTTTCCATGTATATTCCAAACCATATGCACCTTTTAAAGCTGCTTCAAAATCTTGTATTTGTACACTATTATCTATTTCGTTTATATCCGCTAACAAATACCTGCTTGTATCTTCTAAATAACTTGATTGCCAAAAATTAAGAGATAGAATAACGAGTATTGCCACACCAATAATTATATATTGTTTCATTTATTCTCCTCCTTTTTCTGGAATAAGAATTTACCATTTTCATCTATAGTTCCAACTAATACTTCTTTCAACTCTATATTATATTTTTTCATTTGCTTTTCAATATCTTTACGGTCTAACTCTAATATCTTCAAGTTATTATCTAAATACTGTCCATCACTTACTACATTTAAAGGCATCTGTCCCACTGCATCACTTTTCTTTACAGCATTAAGTGTTCCATTAGTTTCAAGAAGAGCATAAGCAGTGTCTTGCACTTTGTATATATCTTTTTCCCTAAGCTGCGACATTAATTCTTCTATAGTTAATTGTTGCTTTTCAAGTTCATCTTGTATTATTTTCCCCTTAAATATTATTAAGCTCGGTGAACCACAAATAGCGTTTTCAACTTTATTGTTTGAGCGTATAAGAAGAGTAAATATTCCATATACAATAAGTAGTACAATTATTGGTATTATTCCCGAAAAAATTTGTGTATCTCTTGACTGCATTGGTGCTGATGCAAGGTCTGAAATCATAACTATAATTGCTAGTTCAAAAGGTTGTACTTTTGAAAGTTCTCTTTTTCCCATCAAACGTATAACTATAAACACAACTGCAAAAAGTATTAATGCTCGAAAAAAAACTACTAACATTTTTTTACCTCCATAAAATTATTTTTTGCATATTTAATTTAAATATACAAATAATACAAAAAAGGAGATATTTTAATGGAAAACACAAAAGACTTAAATTTGCTTAGAATGAAACAATTAATAATTAGATATATAACTTCTGTCGCTATACTTGGAACAACTGCAATTTTTGCACCAAATTTTAATTTCGAATCATTTCCAACTCTACTCCTTGCTGCATTTACTATAGTCATACTTGACTATTTAGTTGCTACTGTAACAGGTATTCATGATAGTCCAACAGGCCGTGGAATTGTAGGGTTTGTAGCTGCAACAGTAATAATATATATGACACAATTTATAGTATCTGGTTATTATATTTCTGTATTAAGTAGCATTATAGCCGCTTTAGTATATGGTGTAATTGATTACTTCATCCCGAACGAAGATTAATTTGTACAATTTGTTTGACAAATTAATATAGATATGTTATTACGAATATATAAAAGATAGGGAACATTCAACTGGCTACGTTGAGTGCCTACCAAATAATATGGTTAAACACTTATTCGTTTACGAATGAGTGTTATTTTTGGCATTGAAAACCATAGGTTCTACCCATGGTTTTCAATACCAATAAAATAGAAGACTTGAGCATTCTCAAATCTTCATATACGTCTATTCCTTTTTTATCTCGCTATTTTCTTCATACTCATCGTAAATCTCGCCTACAATTTCTTCTACTATATCTTCCAGTGTAACAAGTCCTACGACTTTATGATGCTCATCGTGTACTATAAGCAAACCTTGTTGTTCATGTTGCATGTATTTAAACACATCATCTATAATATCATTCTCGGCTACATAGAACGGTTCTCTTAATATGTCTTTAAGTTGTATTTTTTCTTTGTTAGCATGAGATACAAGCAAATCTTTAATATTAAGTATTCCTATAACATTATCTAATGTCTCAAAATATACTGGTATTCTAGAACGTTTAGTTGTTTTAATCGTATCTAGGATTTTCTTTGTATCACTATCTACATCTAATGCTACTATATTTTCTTTTTTTACCATTATTTCTTTTATTTTTTTATCGTTAAAAGAAAATACGTTATATATGTAGTTTTTCTCGTCCTTTTCTATTGTACCTTCTTTGTATCCTTCCAGTATAAGCAACTTTATATCTTCCTCTGTTATTTTCTCCTTAGTGTCTGCTTTCACCTTGAACGTTTTACAAAGTAGATTTGTTGATTTAGTTAAAATCCATACAAAAGGATAAAATACTTTAGACATTATATTTAATGTGCCCGCCATAAGATACGTTATCTTCTCTGGATGGTAAATTGCTATATTCTTAGGAAACAATTCTCCTAACACTAAATTGAAAAAGGATAATATTACTGTAATAAGTACTACAACAATTGATCTTAATACTTCAATGTCTATATTCAAAAACATAAGCCTAACTACTATAGCATCTGCATAAGCATCCGCAGCAAAAGCACTTGCAAAAAAGCCAGCAAAAGTTATACCTATTTGTATTGTCGCAAGAACTGTACCAGAATTGTCTAGTATTTTTTGCACCCTAATAGCTTTTTTATCTCCCCTTTTTGCATGAAGCGCAACTTTACTTTTATTTACTGAAAGATAAGCTACTTCAGCCATAGCAAGCATTGCGTTTACGAAAGTAAGAATGATTAATATTATTAATTCTACCATCTATCCTTACGCCCTCTCTCTATTTTTCACTTTATTCATTTCGCCTCTTAGACCTTCAAGTTTTACCTTTATTTCAAATAATTCTTCTTCAGTTATGTTTTGCTTTACATCAAATTTAACCACTTTAGATAACTGCTCCATATCTTGTTTTAGGTATGTAAGCATTTCGTATATATCTAATCTTAAATTTGTTTCACGAAGATTATAGCTTGCCTTTTCAAATTTCTCATCACCAAGATAATATTTTTCAGACCTTTCTGGAATTACCGTTTCTATTCCGAATCTATTTTTTATAACCTCTGCTAGTACTTGCTGACCTTCGTACTCTCCATGTACTAAAAATATTCTCTTTGGCTTCTCCTTAATACCTTCAACAAAATTTAAAAGTCCATTTTGGTCTGCATGACCCGAAAAAGCATCAAGTTTTACTATTTCTGCATGTACACCAATTTCTTCACCAAATATTTTAACTGATTTCTCACCAGATAAAATTCTTCTACCTAATGTTCCTTCAGCTTGGTAACCAACAAATAATATTGTTGATTCTGGTCTCCACAAATTATGTTTTAAATGGTGTTTTATTCTACCGGCTTCACACATGCCACTTGCAGAAATTATAATCTTTGGTGTAGAGTCTTCATTTATTGCTTTTGACTCTTCTGCCGAAGCTGTAAATCTCAAATTTTTAAACCCTATAGGGTTATCTCCAGTTAAAAGATAGCTTAAAGCATCTTCGTTATAACAGTCAAAATTATCTTCAAATATTTCCGTTGCGTTTTTAGCCAAAGGGCTATCTACTACAACCGGAACCGCTGCTAATTCCTCAATATATTTTCCGTTGTCTAAATCTTTAGATACATATTGATTTAGTTCAAATAATATTTCTTGGGTACGCCCTACTGCAAATGATGGTATAACAACATTTCCACCACGTTTTATAGTTTTAAGTATTATATCTATAAACTGTTTAGACTGATCTTCAATAGAACCGTGAAGTCTATCGCCATATGTAGACTCTAACACTAAATAATCCGCATCTTCTACTTGTTCTGGGCTGCGTATTATTGGATTTTCTTCGTTTCCAAGATCGCCAGAAAATACTATTTTTTCTGTCTTATCTCCCTCTTTAATCCAAATTTCTACTATAGCTGACCCCAACATATGCCCTGCATCTATAAATTTAAATGAAATGTTTTCATCTATTACTTTTATTTTTCCATATTCTATTGGTTCAAACAGATTGCAGCTATCTAAACCATCTTTTGCTGTATACATTGCAGGTTCTGGTTTTTTACCCGCTCTCATTCTTTTTCTGTTTACCCATTCTATTTCTTTTTCTTGAATGTGGCCACTATCTGGTAACATTACCGTACACAAATCTCTTGTTGCATGAGTTGAATAAACAGGATTTTTATATCCATTTACAAATAGTTTTGGTATTCTTCCACTATGGTCAATGTGCGCATGCGAAAGTATAACAAAATCTATATCATTTACATCAAATGGAAATGGTTCATAATTTAAAATTTGTTCTGTTAACGTTCCTTGATAAAGGCCGCAGTCTATTAAAAACTTTTTACCTGCGGCTTCTATCATATGGCACGAACCTGTTACACCTCTTGCAGCTCCAAAAAATGTTATTTTCATTCGTTTCCTCCTAATCTTTATCTTCCTTCAAAAGGACTTTTTTCCGGTGTTAAATGTTCTGCGTGAGATGTTTTTATGTGCACTGGTTTATCTTCTACTTGACTTCTTAAGTTTGCCATAAAATCATCTTCTCTTTGTACTCTAGCTTGTTCTCCCGCCTCATTTGCAGCTCTTATTTTTTCAGTTTGTTGCCTTTTAAAATTTTGGTCAAAGTATCTATAGTACTGGCCATCTTCTTTTTGAGCAATATTTCCTATATAATTACTTCCCATTTTTTGTTCAGTAATTTCTTGCTTTTTGAAAAAGCCTTTAAGAGCTGAATATCTTGCCTTAGATTGTTCAGAACCGTCCCTTTCAGACATTCCTCTATAATATGCTTCTGTGGCGTCTTGCCATTGTCCATTAGCTTGACCCATTATTGGTTCAAGTAACAATCTTCTACTTGTAAATCCATTGTCTCTATCTGTATATATTACAGTTGCAGAATGAACCATCTTACCATCTACTTCGCAAAGTTCTCCAAAGGTAATCTCAGCGACTGTTCCATCACTATATTGTATTGTTAATGGTTCTCTTCTTTTTTCTTCTTTCATCGGTTCATCTTTTTGCTTTTTAAATCTATCAAAAAAGCCCATTATTTATTCCTCCTCATTTGTCATTATAGCTGGGCCCATCTTAAGTTCTTCCCACTCTTCTTTAGATATTAACACTTGACGCGGTTTTGAACCTTCATAACCTGAAACTATACCTCTTGCTTCCATTTGGTCTATTATTCTTCCTGCTCTTGAATATCCTATTTTAAATCTTCTTTGTAGCATTGATGCTGAAGCTTGCCCCATATCTACAACAAGTTCAATTGCTGCATCAAGAAGTGCATCTGCATCATCATCTTCATCTGCACTAGGATCATCTACCCCTTTATTCACTTTCCCTTGTTTTTCTATATGTTCTATTATATCTTCGTTATATTTTACCTCTGAACTTCCTTTTATAAAGGTTACTATATTTTCAACTTCAGATTCTGAAACAAATGCCCCTTGCATTCTTTGTGGTTTCATTTCTCCAGTTGGGAAGTATAACATATCACCTTTTCCAAGAAGTGTTTCTGCTCCTACTTGGTCTAGAATTGTTCTTGAGTCAACTTGAGACGATACAGTAAATGCAATTCTTGAAGGTATATTTGCTTTAATTACACCAGTGATTACATCTACAGATGGTCTTTGTGTTGCAATTACCAAGTGCATTCCAGCAGCTCTTGCTTTTTGTGCTATTCTACAAATACTTGTTTCAACATCATTTGCAGCAACCATCATTAAGTCTGCTAACTCATCTATTACTATAACAATTTGCGGAAGACGTTTACCACTTGCATCACGTTCCATTAGCTTGTTATATCCTTTTATCTCTTTAACGCCGGCTTCAGCAAATTTAGCATATCTTGCTTCCATTTCATTTACTGCCCAATCAAGTGCACCCGCAGCTTTTTTAGGATCGGTTACAACCGGAATTAAAAGATGTGGTATTCCGTTATATCCTGAAAGTTCAACCATCTTAGGGTCTATTAATATTAATTTTACTTCACTAGGTTTTGCTTTATATAGTATAGACGTAAGTATTGCATTTATACACACGCTCTTACCAGAACCCGTTGCGCCTGCTACTAGTACGTGAGGCATTTTAGCAATATCTCCCATAGTTACATCTCCCGATGTGTCTTTACCAAGTGCAAATGCAAGTTTAGATTCTGCTTTTTTAAATTTATCTGACACAATAACATCCTTAATATATACTGCTTCTTTAGTTTCATTTGGCACTTCAATACCAACTGTTCCTTTTCCTGGTATTGGTGCTTCTATTCTTATTGATTTCGCTGCTAAATTAAGAGCTATGTCATCAGCAAGATTAACTATTTTACTTACCTTAACGCCAACAGCTGGAGTAAGCTCATAACGTATGACTGTAGGCCCACGCGTAATATTTGTAACCTTTGCTTCTACTCCAAAACTTAGAAGTGTTTTTTCTAGTTTATCTGCAATTTGGTCAAGTTGACGACGTGTTGCCATCTTTCCTTGAGGTGCTGGGTCTTGAAGTAAACTAATTGGTGGGAAGTTGTAATTTTCATCATCCTCTTCATGCTGTGAATGGTCTAATTGAAGTACTTGTTTTACATTTTTATCTTCTTCAACATCTTTTTGCTTCTTAAAGAATTCATCTTGAAGGTCTTTTAGTTTTTCTTTTCTAACAGCCGTTTCCTGTTCATTTGACAAGTCCACTCTAAGTTGACCGTCGTCATCCTTAATATTTTCATAGTTTCTTTGGGCAGCTTTTGCTCTTGCTTCATCGATTTTGTGTATCTTTTCAATTTCTTTTTCTCTTTTGGCTTGTTCACGTTCTTTTATTTTTAATTCACGTCTTTTAATTTTCTCTTCATCAGTGCTAAATACTGTAACAAATATATTTGCAAAAAACTCTACTATTGCAATTACTATATTGTATATAATTGCAAAGAAATCTCTTAATCCTAGGTTTATAAAATAAAGAGTGAAGAATAGCGTAAATGTTAATAAGATTATCTTAGATACAATATCTCCAGCAAGATAAGTTATATTTGCTATTATTCCACCTAATATGCCTGCCATGTTTTCGCCACGAAGTGCACCGTTATATGTGCTATCTACAAATTCCGCTGGATTTGTCCATAAATCGTAACGCGCATAGTCAAAAGCAAATACACAAGCAGATATAAGCATTACAACAAGTAATCCTTTTAATAGTTCTGGCAATATTTTTATCTTTTTACTAGATATAATAGTTGCTCCACCTACGTAAAAACATACTATAGGTATTAGCATTCTAACTTCACCTAATAAACCTGTAAATACGCTATTTATTCCTTGAGATAGCACTCCCATATTATCGAATTTAAATATGACAATGAGGGCTAACCCTAAAACAACTGTTAGACCCCCTAAAAATTCCGTCATAAATGTATTTTTTTGTGACGTACTACTTGCAGCAGTACCTTTTCTTTTTTTGTTTTTACTTCCTTTTCTTCTTCCCATTGTATATAACCTCTTTTAAAAAAGGCCGTAAGTTATTATTAGCAAATATATACACTAATACCCACTTACAGCCATACTTCCTTATTTAAGTTCTTTTCTGTTGTCATGAACAACATTTAAAGCCTCTCTTAATATTTCTTCTAATCTTTCAAGTAAAGCATCAGCGTACTCACGAGTACCTGTTGTAATCTCACGAGCAACTTTATCTGCAGATTCAATTATCTCTTCTTTTTGTGCCAAAGCTTGTCTTGTTATTTCGTGATCGTCAACCAAAGAAATTATTTTAGTTTCAGTTTCTTTAACTATTTGGTCTGCTTCTTTTTGAGCGTCCATTATAATTCTTTGTCTTTCTTCTTTAACCCACTTTGCTTGTTTCAATTCATCTGGTAATTTCAAACGAATTTCTTCTAATATTTCATTTAACTCTTCTTTATCTACCATTACTTTTGTAGATAGTGGCACTTTTGTACCTGATTCTATTATCTCTTCTAAATTTTCTAATAGTGTAAATATTTCCATATCTATTCCTCCAACTCATAAAACCTAATAATTACTCTTCCGTATGTTCTTTCGTCTTTAAGTTTTAACCCTGGTATACTGCTATTTATTTGTTTTCTTTTGTCACTCTCAAGTACAATAATTCCACCTTGTCTCAAAATGTCATATTCTACTATTAAATTTAAAACCTTTGTTTCATAATTTGCATTATATGGAGGGTCTAAAAATATAACGTCAAACTTCTCACCATCATTATGAATTTGTTTTAAACATTTTTCATATTCTTTCCCCGTTATTTTAACACAATTCTCGCATCCTGTCAATCTAACATTACTAATTATAACCTTTAAAGCGCTTTTATTTATATCATTTAGCCAAGCAAACTTTGCCCCTCTAGACACTGCTTCTATTCCTAAATTTCCTGTTCCACTAAACAAATCTAATACGCGCGCGTCTTCCATATATGGCATAAGTATTGAAAATAGTGGTTCTTTTATTCTATCCAGTGTTGGTCTAGTTGTATCTACATTAAATTCTTGTAATTTTCTTCCTCTAAATTTTCCTGCAATTATTCTCATAAAATCCCTTTCAATTATGTAGTTATTATACTACTAAAAGGAAAAAAAATAAAGGGGATGTGTAAAAAACTACCATGTTTTGCATCATTTTTGTCGAGTTCTGTCACACGATTTTTCTTGACACCGCCATACTTCCCGTAATATTTTATACCTAACATATTAATATGTTTTTTCTAAATTAGAAGTAATTAATTACAAATTTAATCAATAAATTTATTTCTTTTGAGAGCTGTAATACTTCTGTATTAATTATCTCAATATCCCATAAGAAATTGAATAAACAAATTTAAAATATTAAATAAATATATAAAATTTAAAATATATACAAGGCCTTGTAAATAGCAAGGAGGAACTTTTATGCCCAAAAACGAACAAATATTGCTTAAACCTAAAATCGATATAGTATTCCACGCATTGTTTGGAAGAAAAAACAATACATTATTAGAAGCAATGATAAGTGATATTTTAGGAACAAAAATAAAAATAATAGAAAACTTGGATAGACACTTAGAAATATCTACTGCATAAGAAAAACTAGGTGTAATGGATTTACGAGTAAGATTTGAGGATGGAACGTATTGTAATGTAGAGATACAACTAAAACAGTATAAATATGAAAATGAAAGATTTTTATATTATCTTGCAAATACATATGCAAGACAACTAGAAAGAGGTGATGAATATAAAGAAATAAGTAAAACAATAAGCATAGTTATAGTAGACCATTAGGTAGAAGCCTTAAAAGGAATGGAAGATTTGAATGTCAAGTGGCAAACGAGAGATAACATAGCGGGTAGTAAAACATCGACAGACAGATTCGAACTTGCTATAATAGAATTCCAAAAGCAAAAACTAAAGCGTGTTATCAAAGATAAAGACGCTTTGGCCTATTAGAGAAAATAATAGACAATGATAGACAAGGTTTAAGCATTGGTTCTATGACAAGCCAAACATTCGCCATATTTTATTTAAACGACCTCGACCATTTTATAAACGAAGTTTTGAAAATAAAATATTACGTTCGTTACCAAGATGATTTTCTTTTGTTCCACCAATCTAAAGAATATTTAAAATATTGTTTAAATGAAATTAAAAAGTTCTTAGATAAGGAAAAATTATCTCCGAACAATAAAACTAGAATATACAAGAACACAGATAATTTTATCTTTTTGGGAAGAAATACAAGAAACTTTCCAGCAAAATATAGAGGCGTGAAACGAAAAATAAACAAACTATTTTATATGTATAATAAAGGGTATATTAATTTACACACTATTACTTCTAGCTTAATTTGCTACAATAGTATGTACAAGAGTTTCCTAGAAACAACTAAGCGGAAAGAATTAATCTTTCCGCTAAAATAATGATAGAACAAACCCCTTTTCGCTTCCCGGCTACTAACACCCCTGTTCGTTTATTTTTAGTTTATGGTTTTACCACAGGACACAGTTTGTTTCTATCTAAAACTTCTCGTGCTATACCTTGGTCATAACACCCACAGTTTTTTAGAAGCTACAGCACGCACGCCATTCTCGTTATAATTAGAGTTACCATTCGAGTTCCACAAGTTGTAGTTGTTCACATTACCATCTTCCACATAGCGCATGCCGGAATTAGCGTAATTAGTGTTCGTAATAACAAAAGGAGAGTCAAGCCAATAATATGGTAAATTCTCAAAATAATCATCTTCTTCGTTATACTCTCCAAATAACATTAATGCTGCTTTACTTGATGGATCAAACGTTTCTATTTCTGGTGTATAATAAGTAATGTTCCTTTAAGTCCATTACTTGCACTATATGCCGGTTTTGTTGTTCCATTAGTACTTTATATAAAGTGCTGAACGGAACCCGCGATATGCATAACCACTAGTTAAAGTACCTTGCTCTCTCCAATCAACTGGTCTTGAAGAACCCGTTGTGTTAAAGCTTCCTCCACGAAGTATACGTTTACGAGCACCATATCCTTCCATCGTCCATTCAAACAAATTACCAGCCATATCATAAATATTATTTATTCTGGTTTCCTCTGTTGCACCTGTTGTCATCAACCAATCCGCATAATATGTTCTAGCTTTTACATCTTGATATTCGGTAGCAAGCGTAGACGACGTGTACAATAAATATTTTGCTCCCTCATTAAAGTTATTTAATGCTATTGCATTATCATAATAATTCCCGTAGTTTGTACTAGTATTCAAAGTATCACTTGTTATTGTTGCATCACCCGTTCCATTTTTTGCATTTGTTTTCATCCACCACTCAAGTACACTGTCCCATTGTACTCCATATGTAAGTGTTGATACTACACCATAATTACTATTGGCTTTTGAATATATACTTCTTGCAATCTCTACGGCGCCATTTGTATCGTCACTCAAACCTTCTCCCCATTTAATATAGTTATATGGTGCCTTGTTCATTTTAAAGTGTACTGTTTTTATTAACGTTTCATCCGCTTCATTTTTATGACTTCCCACATCTAATCCTGCTTCGTAACGAGCTATATAAAATCCCCCATATCTTTCTACGCTCTCATACATTTCTGTTACTTCATCTATTGTTTTTTGAGATATTTTAAACGTAGGCTCACCATACGCTTCTATACATTCTTCTGACGTAGAAATTTTTTCTGCATCCATACACGCTGCGTAATCTGGATTGGTATATTCCGTTGTTGCACTTGCGTTATTCGGTGTTACTTCCCAATAGTCTGAAGTTACCGCATTAGATATTGTATTTGACTGCCCAAAATTTTGTCTTACAAATTTACTAAAATCATCTACAGGGACCCATACATATTGATTCCTTTCTCTTTTAGCATCATCAACATTTTCATCAGTTACAGGTAGAGTTCCTTCATATATTACCAAACCACCCTCCTTTGTATTTTCTCCGGTTGCTCGAGAAGCTACAAAGCCTTTAGGAATTGGTACCCCATCTACCGTTGTCACTACCCAACTTAATACTGGTATTACTTCTACTCCATTATCTGTTATATTTATACTATATTCTGAAGTTTTTACTCCCGCACTATCTAGCGTACGTATTATTTCGCTCTCTATAACATCGTCACTTTCTGTACCATATAGTTCTGCCCATTTTAAAGTAGCTATATGCTGTATTTCTTGTAGATCAGATTTATTTACAGCCTCATTTGCTTTATCTAGTATCCCTGTGTTTTCTAATGACAACATTACTGTTGTTGCTAAGATTATCATGACAATTATTGTTATGATTAGCACTATAAGCGATACACCTTTTTTCTTTTGCATTTTATTTTCTCCTCCTTTTTAATGCAAAAAGCAAAACAGCACATAGTTTTTACTATGTGTTACTTTTGCTTTATTTTAGGGGATAAAAACGATACTAATGTATTCTCATTAGCAAGTGTTGCGTATGCACCTATGTGTATAGCCACAAGGCTTTCAACGTTTATCATTTGTTCCACCCCTCTTATAAAACACATTATATATCATATTTTTATCTTTTGCAATATATTTTATTGATTTTTCCTTGATACTCATTAGTTATTCAAGCAAACGTCCATCTTCTTTTTATAACAACTCCACATGCAATTCTCGCACCGGAATTTCCAGAAGGTTGAGTTATCATATCATCTGTCATTCTATGAACTATAACACTTCTTCCTATAATATCATCTGGCTTAAATCTGTTAGTATAATATAACATAAAAGCGTATCCGTTATTGGAATATATCATCGGAAGGTCTCCGGTATGATTTGGATGCAGGTTCATTCCAGCGTCATAATGGCCACCTGTTGTTTCAAATTTTTTCTCATTTTCACATACTCCATTCTCGTGAATATGAAATCCAAAGAAATTGTTTAGATTGCCCGTTGGCAACCCCATTATTTCTAGTTTAATTATCGTACCAGTAGCCCATGGAAAAAACTCCACTGTCCCTTTTAACTTTGGATTATCGTTACTTCCTTTTAAGTATGCTACTGCATACGGATTACTATTTGCAAGTTTCAATGCATTTATAGTCATAAAAACCACCCTAATACATTGTATGTCTAATTCAATATATTATGATGGTTTATGCCTACTATATAACTATTTTTTTAGTCCTAAATGTTCTTTTATAGAAGATATAGATAAAGAGTCTGTCTGCTGTGCACATATAAATATTGTATAATCTATATCGTATTCTTTAACATAATCTGCTATACTTTTTCCAGTTTTATTATGCCTATAATCTATAGATACCATAGTATTAAACTTGCAAACTGCAAGAGACTCTAATATATTAGTGTATGAGGAACCAACAAATAAAATATTTGGTGCGTTTTTATTGTTAGTTGTTATTACTGTTTCAGCATAATCGTCTCCCATATACGCCGAAGCATATGTATTGCCTTCGCCAAAAATTGGAGTTGTTACTTGTTCACCATTATCTCGTCTTGTATATTCTAAGTTTTTGTTGTTATATACTAAATTTAATTCTTCCTCTCCAGCATTAACACTTTGCCCTATTTTTCTATTATATGAACCATTTAAGACTTGCTTATTTACTGTAAACTCGTCCTCTAAATTTTCAAGTACAATATTATATCCATCTTTATTAACAATTTTAACTATTCCTTCAAATATCTTATATGCACCTCTAATATTCATATGGTGGTCTGTTATGTAATACGGATTATCTACACTCTCTTTAAGAATATCATAAGCATCCCAAACTTCAACTTTATCTGAAACATTTTTTCTTACTAAATCTACATATTTTAAATACGCCTCAGCTCCTTTTATATATGTGTCTGGCAAATATTCTTCCATAAGTACATCTTTTCTTGGTATAGATATAAATATAAACTTCGAACCTGCTTCTGTTACCTGGTTTGCCACATTACTTATTTCATTCTGTGATACACTTACCAAATTCTTTTCATACTTCTCTTCATTTTCTATTATAAGAGGTGAAAGAAACAGTTGATTATCCTTACCTTTAATAACATCACCAACATATCTTTGTAGGTTAAATAAATAATATACTTTTATTAAGCTTTCCCTAAAAGCAAGCTGGTCTGCAAATGCGTTTGTCATGTCTGTATAGAAACTGTCTTTAGTAATATTTTCTATCGTTATTTTAGGAAAAGTAGTGAGCTTTCTTCCCTCTTTTTTACTCAATGTTTTGTTGTTAGTAAGAGTAATTATCCCCATAACAGAGATTATAGCAATAAATATTACGCAAAAACATATTTGTATTATTTTTTCTTTGTTTTTCATGCCACTCCCCCTTAAAACCTAAAATATATGAATGGATTATATGTAGCTTGAGACAAGAATATAACACTCAACACAAACACTCCACTAACAAATGAATAGTACATTATATATACAAGTGTATTTTTTTTAAATTTATTCTTAACTAAATCCCTTATTTTTGGAAATATCGGCATAGAAAGTATTATTCCAAGACTCAAATATATTCCGTAACTTTCTATATATATCCTAATTTGTTGCAACGTTATCTCTGTCATAGATGGTATAAACATTGCTTTAAGCAGTCGCAAACATTCACTCAATCCTTCAGCTCTAAATAGCACCCAACCTATTAAAACTACAAACAAAGTATATATATGTCTTACCCATTTTGGCAATTTATCCAATGCTTTATTTAATATAAATTTCTCTAATATTAAGAATATAAAATAATATAGTCCCCATAAAAGGAAATTAATGGCAGCACCATGCCATATTCCTGTTAAACTCCACACAATAAATAGATTAAGTATCTGTATTTTTATACCACGTCTATTTCCACCAAGTGGTATATACACATAATCTCTAAACCATGTAGATAAAGATATGTGCCATCTTCTCCAAAACTCAGTAACAGATTTAGAAATATATGGATAGTTAAAGTTTTCTTTAAAATTAAATCCAAACATTTTTCCTAAACCTATAGCCATATCTGAATACGCAGAAAAATCAAAATAAATTTGGAGTGCATAAGAAATTGCACCAAGCCAAGCCATTGGAGTTGCCAGTATTTCAGATTCAAATATTACATCAGCAAGTTTTCCCGTATTGTTTGCTATGATTAGCTTTTTAGCTAGTCCAAATATAAAGCGTTCTAACCCTAATGTAAATCCATCTAGTGTAACCTTACGTTTCTCTATTTCTTCTGCAACTGTCTTGTATCTTACAATAGGTCCTGCAACAAGTTGCGGAAACATACTTGCATAAAGTAATACATTAAATGGATTTTTATTTGCTTTAACCTCTTTTCTATATACATCTATAACATAGCTTATTGCTTGGAATGTGTAAAAAGATATTCCTATTGGAAGTACTATATTAGGCACCGGAATACTTAAACTTGTAAGTCTGTTTATAACACTTACTGTAAATCCCATATATTTGAAATAGAACAACGTTCCAATATTTAAAATTACCGTAAGAACAATTATTAACCTTCTAATTTTATTACTTGAATACTTATCTAATAATATTGCAGCAATGTAGTCTATCATAACAATTGCAATCATCATAACAAGTAACTTTGGCCCACCAAAGCCATAAAATATTAAACTAAATATAAGTAATATATAATTTCTATAATTATCTTTTGCAAGGAAATATAGTCCAAGCAAAAGTGGTAAAAAACCAAATAAAAAAATTGCACTACTAAATACCATAATCTCTCTCCTATTTGTGATATTTAGTTTAGCACAATTTACGACATTTTTCAACATTTAATTTTAAATAGAAAACGGCCCCACCAGCTTACTGATGGGTACCTTTTCTGCTTTATAGACTGTTGGAACATTGAGCCGAATATTCAGCTATAACTTCCATGAGGGGTTGCACGTTATTCGTAAAAATTCTCGCTAGCTAGAATTTAACATAGTACAACTTTGCCGTCTCCCCCGACTGGTTTTACTCATATGGCCAAACTTTCAAACCAGGTTTTATATCAAAGCTAAGTTGCATGGAACTTTATTCAAGTTCACATCTACGCCCGGTTGCCCACGGAAGAGACGCTCGGAAACCGTTAGTCACGGCTGACCCGCCAGGGGTCGACGTCTAACAACTTTAGCTTTAACATACATTTGATACATAGTTAGTATCAACAAATTATATTTACGTCAATTATTATACTACACTCCCCTTGAAAAGTCAATATTTACAGGTATTTGTTACTATCAGTATTTTATTCTTACTTTTATTCTAAAAAATATATCAGCCAAAGACTTAACAAGCTTTGGCTGGATTAATATTAAATACAGTATAAAATACTGGATTACAATGTAATAATATTATATGCAACTATTTTAATATTATAACAAAAAACGATAGCCTTTCGACTATCGGATTACAATGATTACGTTACCTTAGTAACGGATTACAATGTTCTAATAATTTAATTATAACATATTTATAGTAAATGTCAATTTATTTCTAACTATTATTCCCACTTTGTCATAGTATAATATTGAGTTAACGCTTTATTTATATTTTGCCAGTCTTTCGTTGTAATTTTTGTTAGTTTACCTTTTGTTCTATGCGGACTTAATATTCTTAACTTACTTATATTTTTAAGTTGCTCTACTAATACAGTAGAATTACAATATTCTAAATCCACATGATACCATCTTGTATCATTCATTCTCTCTGAAGTTAATGGCAATATTGTACATATTGTAGAATTTATTTTTGTTTTTATAACTAATACTGGTCTAATTTTGTTTTGTTCACTACCTACATTTATTCCCAAATTACACCAATAAATATAATTGCTTGTTATAGCAAATTGTGGCATATCCTTTTTAAATTTAATTATAGCTTTATCTCTCATCCACCCCGCATATTCACTTCCCATACCTTCATCTACATCATTTAAAACATCTATAGTTTCTTTTAATTGTTTATTTATAACGCTATTTTCATTCATATTTTACCCCGCCTTAAAGTATATTTTATAATTATTATATTGGTTAGTTTCTCTAACCAGTTCCCCCTACAACTTATTGTATTTACTGAATTCGCCAAAATTCGACAAAAAAGAAGCCTGAGATTACATCTCTAGCTCCCCCATTATTTTATTTATGTTTTTAAATTTTTGCTAATTATTTCTTTTCAGCTGGTTTAGCCGCTTTACCTACTCTATCTCTTAGGTAATATAATTTAGCTCTTCTTACCTTAGAACTTCTAACAACTTCGATTTTATCTATTGTTTTAGAATGAACTGGGAATGTTCTTTCAACACCTACACCATAAGATATTTTTCTTACTGTAAATGTTTCGTTAACTCCAGCATTTTGACGTTTTATAACAAATCCTTCAAATACTTGGATTCTCTCTCTGTTTCCTTCTTTAATTTTAACGTGAACTTTAACTTGATCCCCAACTTTGAAGTTAGCAATGTTTTCGTTTATTTGTTCTTGTTCTATAGCTTTAATTATATCCATTTTAGTTTCCCTCCTTTTTGGTTATGATTTCATTAATTTTGTTTATGTCTAATTTGTTTTCATTTATGTATCTTTTAAATAGGTCTGGTCGTTTTTTTAATGTTTGGTAAAGTTTTTCTTCATATCTATATTCATCAACTTTTGCGTGATTTCCAGATAAAAGTACTTCTGGCACCTTTAGTCCTTTATATTCTTCAGGTTTTGTATACTGTGACTCTTCTAAAAGCAGCCCTTCAAAACTTTCATTTTGTCTTGAGCCCTCTTTAATTACCCCTGGTATTAAACGTGTTATACTATCTAATACCACAAGTGCAGGTAATTCTCCGCCAGTTAATACATAGTCTCCTATAGATAATTCATGTATGTTGTATAATGAAAATATTCTTTCATCTATACCTTCATAATGTCCTGCTATAAACACAATGTGTTTATGTTCTAACAATTCATTTGACACTTTTTGAGTTAAAACTTTTCCTTTTGGACTTAAGTATATGATATGCGCGGTATCTATACCATCTATTGAAGCTAACGCTTCATCTAGTACAGGTGCTGTTATAACCATACCATCTCCACCGCCATAAACTGTGTCGTCTACATTTCTTCTTGAACCTTTTCCAAACTGTCTTAAATCTACCACATCTATTTCTATAAGATTTTTATCTTGTGCTTTTGAAATTATACTAGTAGAAATATATTCATTTATGACACTTGGGAAAAGTGTTATTATAGTAAACTTCATTATATTAATCCCTCCATAATTTTTACAACCATTATGTGAGATGCAATATCTATTTTCTTTACTACTTGTTTTATTGCTGGAAGATAAATAGCTTTACCATCTTCCAAGACAACTTCATATACATCATTCGCACCAGTATTAAACACCTCTTTAAGTGTTCCAACCATGTTCCCTTCTTCATCTACAACTTGAAGTCCTACTAAGTCTTTTATAAAATAGCCCTCGTCGTCATTAGATTCACCAGAAACAATTTCTCTAAAACACATTTTATCTATAAGTGGTTTTGTATCTTCAATTATATCTATTCCTTTTAATTTCATAATGAACATATTCTTAAAAGGCTTGATACTTTGAACATCATACTTTGTGCCAGCAATATATACTTTTTTCAGTTTAAGTATATTTGCTTCATTGTCTGTATACGAGTAAACTTTAACTTCACCTTTAAGGCCGTGTGTATTTACTATTTTACCAAATTCTATTAAATCTGCCATACGCCTACTCTTCAATATCTACAGAAACTTTAGCGTGGTTTTTAGCACTATATGCACGAACTATTTCTCTAATAGATTTTATAATTCTTCCATCTTTGCCAATAACTCTACCCATATCTGCTGTGTCTACTTTAACTGTTATAACAATTCTACCGTCAACATCAGCTTCAGTTATAACAACTGCTTCTGTATTATCTACTAATGATTTTATAAGATACTCTACTAAATCTTTATACATGACTAGACCTCCTTAAGATCGATTCCTGCTTGTGCGATTAATGCTTTTGCAGTATCTGTTGGTTTTGCACCTTTTCTTATCCATTCTTTTATTTTTTCTGTATCTAGATTTATTTGTTTTGGTTCAGTCATAGGATTGTATGTACCAACTTTTTCTATAAATCTACCATCCATTGGATATCTAGAATCTGCAACAACCATTGTGTAATATG
Source organism: Clostridia bacterium (assembly GCA_045611765.1). Taxonomy (GTDB): domain Bacteria; phylum Bacillota; class Clostridia; order TANB77; family CAG-465; genus UMGS1649. The sequence goes on along the minus strand of JAZKXT010000007.1, from coordinate 50,031 downwards.
GAGCTTTTTTAGCACCATCTCTTCTTAATCTTATTTTAACCATTAAAGTCACCTCCTTAAAATTTATATAAATTGTTTTTTATCTAAAACCCTTGCGCTTCATATTTAAAGCTGCGAGTGGATTTTTGCCATTTAACATATCTTTCATCATTTTTCTCATTTGTTCATATTGACTAACTACTCTATTTACATCTGAAACTGCTGTTCCACTACCTGTTGCTATTCTTTTTCTTCTAGATGCATTAAGCAAGCTTGCATTGCGTCTTTCTTTAGCTGTCATTGAATTTATAATAGCCTCTATTTTGTCTATTTGTTTTTCATCAATTTCAGCATTTTTTAGTTCAGCGGGAACTCCTGGCATCATAGCCATTAATTTACTCATCCCCATTTTACGTATTTTCTTTATTTGAGCTTTATAATCTTCTAAAGTAAATTCATTTTTTCTTATTCTTTTTTCTAAATCTTCTGCTTCCTGTTGTTCATAAAGTTCTTCAGCTTGCTCAATTACAGATAACACATCTCCCATTCCAAGAATTCTTGATGCTACTCTATCTGGGTGGAATACTTCTAAATCACTTAGCTTTTCACCAACAGATGCAAACTTTATAGGTTTACCAGTTACATGTTTTACAGAAAGTGCTGCTCCACCACGTGTATCTGAATCAAGCTTTGTAAGTGTAATACTGTCTATTCCAACTTTCTCGTTAAAAGTATTTGCAATATTGACAGACTCTTGACCAGCCATACTATCTACAACAAGCATTATCTCATGAGGTTTAGCGAAAGCTTTAAGTCTTACTAATTCATCCATGAGAACTTCGTCTATTTGAATACGCCCTGCTGTATCTATAATTACTGTATCACACATTTTGGAGTTGGCCTCTTTAAATGCATTTTTAGTAATATCTACAACATCTTTGTTATTCTCTTCACTATACACTGGGATAGATAATGAATTACCTAATGTTCTAAGTTGTGTTATAGCCGCTGGCCTATATACATCACATGCAACAAGAAGAGGTTTTCTTCCTTGTTTTCTTAAGTAATTGGCAAGTTTTCCAGCAAGTGTTGTTTTACCACTACCTTGAAGACCTATAAGCATTATTACTGTTGGTGGATTTGACGATATATTTATTTTTGAATCTGTTCCGCCCAACATTTTTGTTAATTCATCTTTTACAATTTTAACTACTTGTTGTCCTGGCGTTAAAGACTTCATTACATCTTCGCCTAAAGCTTTTTCTTCGATAGCTTTAATAAATGTCTTAACAACCATATAGTTTACATCCGCTTCAAGAAGCGCAAGCTTTACCTCTCTTAGCATTTCTTTTAGGTCTTTTTCTGTAATTCTTGCAGTTCCTCTTAATTTTCTTGCTATATTTTGTAGTTTATCTGATAAACTTTCAAACATGTTTATTCTCCTAACTTTTTCACTTTGTTTATTAATTCTTCTACTTCCATATTTGGACTAGATACATATTCGTTTATTTCATTAATCTTTTCTTTTAAAGTAAGCATACCAATTTTTATTTCTAGTTCCGAAAGCTGTTTTTCTACTTTTTTCAAAGTATCTCTTACAGCTTGAAAAGAAATCTCATTGTTTGCTGCTATTTCTCTTAAAGACAAATCTGAAAAATAATATTGTTCAAATACATCTTGCATATTTGTTGTTAGCATCTTACTATATGTTTCATACAGCTGTATTTTTCTTTCTTTATCTTCCACTTTATTCACCTCTAAAAGACAGAATGAGTAAAGCAAATTCGCTTTACTCATTTATTATACTACCGTAGTAGTATAAAGTCAACAGTTTTTCAAGATTTTTTCTATACTTTTATATATAATTTCTGAAGATATATCTGCCGCTTGTTTTTCCAGTTCGTCATTTCCGTCAGCAAAATCTGAAATTGTTCGGATTGTTATAAACGGAACACGGTTTTTTCTTGCCACGTGAGCAATAGATGCACTTTCCATATCTACTACTGTAGCTCCCGTTCTTTGAACTATACTATTTGCAGTCACGCCATCTGTAACATAACAGTCACCACTACAAATTGGAGTTTCTACATAATGTACATTTTCCATATTAGTAGCAGTCGCTTTAAATAACTGCCTTATATTTTCGTCTACCGTTATATTCCCTTCATCTGGAACGCTATACCTCATTACTCTTTCAGGCAAAAAGTCATGATAAGTAACATAAGGTGGAATTATAACATCCAATACTTTTAAATCACTGGTTAAACTTCCTGCACAACCAGAACTAATTATTACATCAACATCATATTTATCTATTAAATGTTGAGCCAACATAGCAGAATTCACCTTTCCAATTCCACTTTCTACAAATACAAGTTTATCACTAATATATATTTTTCTTTGTTCGTCTATAAGTTTAGGATTATACAACTCTAAAAATCTTTCCATCTCTTTAGCCATTGCCACAATTATTGCTATTTTCATCATTCTCCCCCTCTTTATTTTTCAAGATATTTTTTTGCTATATCAAAATACAACTTATATGCATCCGGGAAAGTTAAGTTTTCGGGTAGCTTATCTGAAAACATTATTTTCTCCATTTCATATTCTGGAGGCAATTCATCCATTTCTAATATTTCGCAGAAACATAATAATGCGTACGTGCTTATTTTATACACACAAATCGGTTCTAATTTAATTTTAGTTGCTCCTGTTTCCTCAAACATTTCTCTTTTTGCAGCTTGCTCCCACGTCTCCCCTTCTTCTATATGTCCACCTGGGATTTCCCATCCCTTTCTTTTACTATTATATGAAAAAACGAACTTTCCTTTATACCTACTAACGCAAACCACTCTCGTATATTCTTTTTCATCGCAATAACCCAACTCATGTATCTCTATTTCCGACATTTTATTCTTCCTCCCTTTGTATAACAAACACATCATCTTTTTCTACAACAGAAATATTATAATATACTTTTAATATTATGTCAATTCGGGTCTCTTAACTAAAAAAAGATGTAAAAATAAAGCATAGATAATTTCAAATTACCTACGCCTTTTTATTATAATTTGTTATCTAAACATCTATTACAACGTTTTCTCTATCACCATCATCTATACTAAACAAATCCGCTCTTTCGAAAGCAAATATTTTAGCTACTAAACTGCTAGGCACAGTTTCAATTATGTTGTTATATTTTGTTACTTCATTATTATATATATTTCTTGCATACTGAAGTTTTTCTTCTATTCTTGATAGCTTTTCTTGAAGATTTAAATATTGGCTACTGGCTTTTAAATCCGGATAGTTCTCTGCTACCGCCATTATGTGATTAATGCTTCTATTTAGTTCTTCAGCCTCTTTAATATCCATTTCACCACTATTATTGTAAGCCGTTCTTTGAGCTACAACTTGCTCAAGAGTTTCTGCCTCGTGTGTTGAATATCCTTTAACACATTCCACTAAATTAGGAATAACATCAAATCTTTGTTTAAGAACAACGTCTATTCCAGATTCTGCTCTTTTAACACTATTCTTTGCTTTTACAAGTTTGTTATACATACCAAGAATTATACTTATTACAACTATTACTACTATTAAACATACATTTATAACCATAAATTTTCCCCTTTCTATAACTAATCCTCTATTGTTATTTTATTTACATAGCCTTCATCATCATAATCTACAGACACTTCATATTCCCACCATTCTTTTAAAGATTTCTTAATAGCTTTTATTTCGTCCACATCTGTTGTAGTTGTCTTTTTATATACTACCGTTATTAACATGTCTTTATTCTGTTTGTTTGATGTAACAACCTTATCTAATATGTTTTCTACAAATATAGTCGGTTGTGTTCCTTCCGCATAAGTAAAACCTATATTAAATACATTTTTATTAACCTTTTCCTCTTGTTCGTCTTTAGGATTTACTTGTTGTTCTAATTCTTCAAAAGTATCTTTTATTCCATCCAAAACATTACCACCATCTATATTCATATCATTATTTTGTAGTTGATCATTTACCAAATCTGTTACCGTACCAAAAATATTATTAAAGAAGCCTTCTTGTTTTTGTTTTGCTTCTTCACGAGCCGCTCCTACTCTTACCACTAAAGCAGATACCGATACAATTAATACAAGTATTAAAACATATAATATCCATTTTCTTTCTTGCTTCTTAGGCTTTGAAATCACTTTTTCTTTTCCTATACTTACTGTTTCACTAGTAAGTTCTTCTACAGAAATATCAAATAATTTACTTATCTCTAGTAATTTGTCCATATCTGGTTTAGATTGGCCTAATTCCCATTTGGATATTGTTTGCCTTGTAACATTAAGTTTTTCTGCAAGCTCTTCTTGAGACATGCTTTTTTGTTTTCTTAAATTTATAAGTTTTTGTTCAAATTTCATTTTATTCCCCCTAGTTTCATGACATTATAGTCACTAACAAAATTTTAACATTAACTCAATATAATAGCAAGCAATTTTAAATGGAAGTTTGTCAACCAAAGTTAACATAACTTAAAAGTCCCCTATTTTCCGGAGTTTGAAACACTAAACAACAAATAAAAAGCAGATGATTTTTTATCATCCACTATAATATTTATTCAATACTCATCATATCCTGTATCATATTTTCTATAAACACAGCATATCCCTTTGTTGGATCATTTAAGAAAACGTGTGTTACAGCACCAACCAGTTTTCCGTCTTGTACTATTGGGCTACCGCTCATTCCTTGAACAATGCCTCCAGTCTTTTCAAGTAGCTCTTTATCTGTTACTTGTATTATCATATTCTTATTTGTGCTCACTGTATCTAATACATTTTTAATTTCAATATTATATGCCTTCGTTTCGTTATCTTCTAAAGTACAATATATTTGAGCCGCCCCTGGTTTTATTTCATTTTTATATGCTGCTTGAATTACTTGCTTTTGATTTAATGTATCCGTATTTTGAAGTGTACCATATATTCCATTTATTGTATTTTTCCTTATCTGTCCATATACCTCTTTATATATTGTCCCTCTTATATCTCCTGGTTCTTTTGGCAGTCCCTTATTTATTGATGTGATTTTAGATTTTACTATAGCCCCGCTTTGTATTGGTAATACTATGTTTTTACTTGTCTCTGTAATACCGTGTCCAAGTGCCGCAAAATATTTGTGAGTTAATTCATAAAACGTAACCATTCCAACACCAGCGCTACTATCCTTTACCCAAAGTCCCAATTCATACTTTCCATTTTGAGAATTCAATATTGGTTTAGCTTTTACTGTCTTTTGTTTGCCATTACTTTCAACAGTTAGAATAACCTCTTTTCCCTTGTTGCTATCTTGGTTTATATATTCAATAAGTTCAGAATTACTATCTATCTCATTGCCATCTATCTCAAGAATTATATCTGAAACATTTAAATCTAACTCTTTATTATCCACTTCAACTACTAGCACGCCAGTTGCAAGAAGTTTTATTCCACAAGCTTCACCACCTAGAGCAAATTCTAAATCCTCAATATCTTTTTCAAACACAACCTTGCCTGCTAGAGTCTGGCTAGACTCCATATATTGAATTCCTATGTATAACAAAATAAGAAATAATAATATTACCAGAAGTAATCTCATTCTGTTCTTATCTCTGAATTTTATATACTTTATATCCACTGTTATCTCACCTAATATTTACTCCGATAACTCCACCAACCATTCCGCTCACACTTGTCATTAATAGATATAGTCCAACTGCTTTATTTACAAAAAAACCAGTGTAAAGTATTGCTGTTAGTGAATATATTATTAAAAAATATATTATGCCAAAGATTAATCCTACAAGCAATCCTCTTCTTTTTAATTTTCTACTTGTTAGCGTACTTCCTATTAAATTTGTAATTACAATTATTACAAATACAAATATATTTATTAAGCTATCGTTTATGTTAGTATATGCAAAAATAACTGAGCTTAATCCAAGAAGTACAATTGCTATTATATATGACAAAATTAGAAACTTTGTATATTGTTTTATATTTTCCATTAAACCACACTCCTATTTAATAAATAATATGAATGGATGAAAATATTATTACAAATGTTTGCTTGGCATTTAACTTGTATAAAAAATTTTTTAGATTATTTTTGATTCAAACCAATTAGAATTTATTGAAATAATTTTGCTTTCCGATTAAAAATATATAGAAGAAAAACTTGAAGCGATGTTTTATCTACATCATATACTATTACATAATTTGCAACAGTCAATTTGCGCAAATTACTATTTTCAAATTTGGAATGTCTTTCAGGGAAATAAGATAAAGAAAATGCTGATTTAATGATTAAATTATATGTATTGAATGCCGCTATAGGAGATTTGAGGAAGAAAAATATATGATAGAAAATGTTTAACAACTCTTCCTCAAACTTTTTAGATATATTTACTTTGTATTTTTCCATTTATATTATATTTTTCCTCCATTTCTGCACAAAAGTCCTCAAGCGGACGATAGCGTCGCTCTTCAACATCTTTTAATGCTTGATCTATTCTTTCAAATACATCTTTTTGAAATTCTTCAAAGTTTTCATAATGTTTATTAAAATGTTCAGCAACAAGCCTGCCTATTCTCTCTTCCTCTGTCTCTTTATTTGTTTTAACTAGTTCATCATATGCTTCATTGCTTAATATAACTAAATCGTTGGCACCGTTTTTAGTTATATACATTGCTTCTTTTGTTTCGTGACAAATTTTAGAAATCTCATTATAGTTATTTCTCAAATCTGCGCAAGGTCTTATTAATGCCATAAAAAGCACCTCCTGTTTGATATAGGCAAATTATATCATAATTATAATATGTCCGCAAGAAAATTTGTAACATTACATATTTTACCACGGACATATTTTTATGTTCCAATATTTAATAATTGTTCATTATATCTTCCAAATAATTCTTGCTTTAATGCTTTATTCTCAGGCAGTTTAAATTCAGGGTCACTATTTATTATTTCTTTTGCAGCATCATTAGAAAGCTTTAATAGTTTTACATCTGTAAGTAAATTTGCAAGCTTAAATTCCGGAAGCCCATGTTGTCTTATTCCAAAGAAATCTCCTGGTCCACGAAGTTCTAAATCTTTTTCAGCTATTTCAAAACCATTATTTGACTTAACCATTATACCTAAACGTTCTTTACATTTCGTTGAAAAATTATTAGTCTTAAGTATGCAAAACGACTCATATGTACTTCTTCCAACTCTTCCTCTTAATTGGTGCAGTGTAGCAAGACCAAATCTATCTGCATCTTGTATTATCATAAGGGTTGCGTTTGGAACGTTTACACCAACCTCTATTACTGTTGTCGATACAATAATTTGTGTTTTTCCGGATTTGAAATCTTCCATTACTTGCTCTTTTTCTTTTTTCTTCATTTTACCGTGTAAGAAACCCACTTCATATTCTGGAAATATTTCATTTTTATATTTTTCATATAAATTAGTTGCATCTGTTAAATCTAACTCTTCATTTTCTTCTATCAAAGGACATACAATATATGCTTGTCTTCCCTTATCTATTTCTTTACGAATAAAGTTATCTACTCTTTCTTCTAATTTTTCATTTACAACATATGTTTTTATAGGAATTCTTCCTTTAGGAAGCTCATCAATAATACTCATATCCAAATCTGAATATACCATAAGTGCTAAGGTCCTAGGAATTGGAGTTGCAGTCATAACAAGTACGTCTGTATTTTCACCTTTTGCATTTAGTTTCATTCTTTGTTTTACTCCAAATCTATGTTGTTCGTCTGTTATAATAAGTCCCGCATTTTTAAACTCAACATTATCTGTAACTAGTGCATTTGTTCCAATTAAAACATCTATTTCACCGGACTTTAATTTTCCTAAAATAATCTCTTTATTCTTCTTAGTAGTACTTCCTGTTAATAACTCCACTGTCATATTAAATTTAGCAAAATATTTTTTTAGCTCTTCATAATGTTGAGTTGCAAGTATTGTTGTTGGAGCCATAAGCGCTGTTTGGTATCCATTTTTTACTGCAACATACATAGCAATAGCTGCAACTATAGTTTTACCACTACCAACATCCCCTTGTACAAGTCTGTTCATTGACCTAGTAGACGCCATGTCTTTCATTATTTCTTCAAGCACTCTAGTTTGTGCCGAAGTCAATTCAAATGGAAGTATCTTTAAAAATTCATCATATGTAGTATCTTTAAATTCGATTCCCTTTTTTTCTGAAAAGTTTTGGTTACGCATAACAAGAAGTGCTAATTGAAGCATAAATAACTCTTCAAATATTAGTCTCTTACGCGCCTCACTTATAGCAGATAGGCTAGATGGCCTATGTATTTGATCTAATGCATAATTTATTTCACACAAGCCATATTTTTGTCTTAACGATGTAGATAGTACCTCTGGCAAAGCATATTTTTTGTCTAAAAGTTCAGATATTATTTTTGCCATATTACCATTTTTAAGTCCTGCAGTTAAAGGATATATTGGATAAAGACCTTTTATCTTATCTATTTTATCTACTTCTATCATTACAGGATTAACCACTTCAAAATGACCTTTGTTGTCTTCTACTTTACCATAAAAAGCAAATTCTTTATCTATTTCTAATTTGTCATTTAAGTAGGACTGATTGAAAATACTTACCTGTACTCTTGCTGTATTGTCTGTAACATAAAAATAAGTTAAACTAAAACCTCTTCCTTTTCTTCTCATTTGAGGCCTTGTGCATATTTTAGCTACAAATACTACATTTTCACCAGTGACAAACTCTTCTATTTTTTTTATATTATTTCTATCTTCATACTCTCTAGGAAAATGTGTAAGTAAATCATAAATTGTATGTATTCCTAGTTTTTCAAAATGTTTTGCCCTTGTAGGCCCAACCCCTTTTAAATATTGTACGTTCTCATCTAACATTAATGATTTCATATAATCACCATTGAAAGTATATCACGAGGATAATATGTTGTCAAGGAAAATGTAAACATTTGTTTGCTAGCTTAACAAAATACTACCCGGATTAATTATCCGGGTAGTTAAGGTATATTTAGTCGTCTCTCTTTGCCTCTAAGAACTTATCCAGCTCATCAGATGTGACAATCTTTTTCTTCATGAGATATTTAGCCATAGCTTCAATCTCAGACCAATGTTCGTCAACAAAGCTAACTGTTTTGTCGTAAGCTTTTTTGATTAAATCATTTACCTTTTCATTAATCTTTTCAGCCATTTTTTCGCTTAATACATCATCATCCAAAATACAAATATTTCTGTATTCTTCATCATCCATACCGTATTTTGTGATTACTTCTCTTGCAAGTTGTTTAGCCTGTCGTAAGTCGCTTGAAGCCCCGCTGTCTATGGTTTTAGTAATTTTAAATTGCGCCACTCTACCAGCCAAAAGTGACATCAAATACGCTTCAACATATTCCATATCACAAGGCACAATATTCTCTGTCCTCTCATAAACATTGACACCCAAGGAATCCTGAGACGGGACAATAGAAATTGCTGTAGTATTTAGTGCTTCATGCCTCTTGGTAAGTCTGGTTACAATATAATGACCAACTTCATGATATGCAGTAGATTCAATCTCAGATGGATTAATTTTGCCAAACAATTCAAACCACTCTTCGTACACTTTGTTTACAAGTTTTCTTGTAACACTCTGTCTACCAGCCATTTTAGTAATGGCCATGCTTCTGTCACAAAGGTCCAGTGTCTTGTCTGGATTGCAAGTTTCAAAATTAAAACATTCGGAGCACAGGATAATATAGTCTACAACATCACTTGGCATTTTCACGCCGTGGTGTTTTTCCATAGATTTAATCTGTGCTTTTATCATGGGCTTTAACTCATGTGTTTTGGGTTCATTCACCATAATAACCTCAAAACGTCTTTTAAAAGCTCCATCACGAGACAAAAGCGTATTGTATTCATGAATAGTTGTTGCACCAACAAAGACAACGTCATCTCTTGCAAGAACGGGTTTCAAAGAACCACTGAGATCTACCGTGCCTTCAGCCGTTCCACCAGCTCCCAACATCTGATGCATCTCGTCAACAAACAAAATAATCTTGTTGGTTCCTTCTAAGAATTGCTTGAGAATTGCAACCTTCGTTTCAAATTCACCACGATATTTTGTTCCTGCAACCATGGCATTAATGTCTAGTGACAAAACAGTATAACCAATAAACTCTGTAGGGCATGTCTCATTTACAATATCTTGAGTAATGGCTTCCATAATAGCCGTTTTGCCTACACCAGGTAATCCTACCAAAACGCAATTTCTTTTCGTCTTTTTAGAAAACACGTTGAATGCTTTGTATTTTTCTTTATCTCTACCTAATATTTTGGTTTCTTCTCCCTTAGTATACTTTGCATTCATATTTTCTAAGCACGACTCCAAAAAAGAAGGAATTGTGACAGGCATGTCCGCTTCATCTACATCATCAAGGATATTGGCCGTCATTTTAATGCTTTGCAAAAGCGTCTCCATATCTACTCCAAAAACCTCCATAAGGTTGCTCATAAAGTGATATGCGCTAGTTTCAGTGTTTTGCAAAATACAATAAACAATAGCATCTAGGGTAATGTAGTCAAGCTTCATCAGCTTACATACTATATGTGCTTCTTCACAAGCAAGCTCCAGCTTATCCGAATAGGTGGGAACCATCAAAGCCATAACATCATTATCCACTTCAGCTCCAATATAGTCATTCAACACACCAATTACTTTAGCCGCGAATTCATCTGCCTCTTTTTCTTCAGGGGTTCTCAAGGATTCTTCTACTTCTTCTGTTTCCAACGTCTCTACTGGTACATAACACTTGTTTGCAGCCTCTTCGCCAAAGATGCTAATAAACAAATCTCTATCTTGAATAATACGATCAATGTTGGGTACAAGAGGCGCTTCCATATCTCCAATAACTTTATATATCGCCGAATCAGGAAGATTCATTGCAGCAAATAGCACATATGCGCTTCATATCTTTTCATCATTAAACCGCCACGCAATGTCTGTAGCAAGTTCAAATGCCTTTCTTGCATTAGCATCTACGTTTGCATTTTTCCATTCATTCATAGTCTTACACTCCTTTTATTAGTTAATAATTTGGTAATGCTAATTATGTCACATGTTATACAATGGTAATGGCTAAAAGTCAAGAAAAGAAGCTGCTTTTTGTTATATACAGCTTCAAATTATATATTATTTTTATATGTTTATTTTTTATCTTCGCTCATCAAAGTTACAATTACTAGTTCCGGTTTGTTATTAAATCTAAATGGGAATTTGCTGTTACCAATTCCTCTGCTCACAACCATTTGTGTGTTATTCGCCTTATATATTCCCTTGGTATATTTAGGGAGTAATCCTTGCCCAGGTGCCATCATGCCGCCTATTAAAGGTAAGCATATTTGTCCGCCATGTGCATGACCTGTAAACACCAAATCAAACCCGTGCTTAGAATATATGTCTAATAATTCCGGCCTATGTATTAATAATATTTTATAATAATTGTTATCTTTTACTATGGTTTGTAATACTTCGTCTGTCTTTTTAAATATGTCACAAGCATTTTCAAGAGGGACAAAGAATGCCGGGTCGTCTATTCCCCAAATCTCTACGTTTTCATCTTGGTTTGTTAATGTTACTCTTATATTCCTTAATACATTTACTCCTACACCTTGCACTTCATTTATTAACTTTTGCACGTCATATAGTCTAGATTCATGGTTTCCTAATACATAATATACAGGTGCAATTTTTGTTAGCCTACTAAAAAATTTCTTAGCACTTTGTATGTTAGTTCTCCTTGAATCTATTAAATCGCCTGTAACTACTATAATTCCAGGTTTGATTGTTACTAATGATTTTATTAACTTCTCTTTTATTCTTTTGGAGTTAGTATTATGAAAATCTGAAATATGTGCTATTTTATATCCATTAAAGCTTTTAGGTAGCTTTTTACTTTTTACTAAATATTTTGTTTGTTTGAGGCTTGTATTTTCATTATACAAATAGACTAATATAATTCCTGGCAACCAAAATTCTATTACACGTATCAATATTAGTATGTGAAACGGCGCCGAATTGTTAAATATATCATAGGTATTATAATCTTTAATTACTACGCCACAAAATACTGTGATAAGCAAAATGCCTATCACACACATTATTTTGTTATAATCTAAATTTTTCATTATACACCATACTTTCTGTTTCTCTTGACGTACTCGGCAACCGCTTCATCTAAATCTTCGGTTGTAAAGTCTGGCCAATATTTATCTATAAACAAGAACTCGGCATATGCCAATTGCCATAACATGAAATTGCTAAGCCTCTTTTGACCACTTGTTCTAATAACTAAATCTGGATCAGAAGCATGTGCTGTATATAACGCTTTTGTAATAGTTTCTTCAGATATTTCTTCCAACTCTATTTTGCCATCTTTAACATCTCTTGCAATAGTTTTTACTGCGTTAGTAAGTTCCTCTCTTGAACCATAATTTAAGGCTATATTCATATTAAGTCCAGTACAATCTTTAGTCATTTCTTCGCATTTGCTTATATTTTGAGTTAATTTTTTACTTAAACCTTCTCTACTTCCTATTATATTTACTTTTATATTCTCTTTTAAAGCCTCTTTAGAATAATTCTCCAAGTAACTTTCAAAAAGTGACATAAGCAGACTAACCTCTTCTTTAGATCGCTTCCAATTTTCAGTTGAAAAAGCATATACTGTTAGATATTTTATTCCTATTTTATTAGCATATTTAGATATATCCTCTAGTACTTTGGCACCATATTTGTGCCCATCTGTAGCAGGCATCCCTTTGGTTTTTGCCCAGCTTCTATTTCCGTCTAATATAATTGCAATATGATTTGGTTTGTTTTCCATTTTACTTCTCCTTCAAAAACACACTACTTAAATGCATATAATATATTCAATATGATAGGTATATTATATACTAATGATTTACAAAAGGGAATAAAATTATTCAATTATATATTGAATTTTAAGAGATAAGTTATATAATATATACAAATTAAGGAGAAAAATCATGAAATTAAACATTGTACTAGTAGAACCCGAAATACCACAGAACACCGGAAATATAGCAAGGACTTGTGCAGCAATAGGTGCCAAATTACACCTTGTTCACCCGCTAGGTTTTGATATCTCTGAAAAAAGCGTTAAAAGGGCTGGACTAGATTATTGGGACAAGCTAGAAATTGAGGAACACGCAAATATTGATTCGTTCCTAAAAAAATATGATATTAAAAGGAGCACTATGTATCTAGTATCTACTAAAGCTACACACGTATATAGCGATGTGGACTTTTCTAACGCTAATGATATATTCCTACTTTTCGGAAAAGAAACAAAAGGACTTCCTGAAAACCTTTTAAAAGACAACCTAGATAAAACTATACGTATTCCTATGGGTTTTGATATACGTTCATTAAATCTTTCTAACTCTGTCGCAATAGTGGCTTATGAAGTAATGAAGCAATATGGTTTTGAGGGATTAAAAGAAACTAGTGAATACTTGTTATAACAAATTAATAAATGTATATACGCATAAAAAAGATAGAGCCATGCTCTATCTTTAATTCATATCTATTCCTTTGACATATACGTTTATACTTAAGATATTTATTCCTGTTATATAGTCTATTTTACCTGCTATTGTTGTTTGCAGCTTTGTTGTCGATTGTGGTATATTGTTTCCAAATTTAATATATATTTCTAAATTAATATTTATACCGTCGGCGTATTTATCTATATCTACTTTAGATATTCTCGTTATCCCCGCCATCGTTTTACCTTCATGAAGTATTATTTCTTTTATTACTTTATCTGAAATGGTAAAATGGCCAAGATAACTAAACGTCGGGCGAATAACACTCTTTTCTCTATATACCTTATCCTTCTTTTCAAACATTTTAAGTGGGTCTACGAAATATCCAGAAAATTGTTCTTTTATTTCAAATGTAGGTACTGGTACAACATGTTTGCCTTGCTCTTTTCTTATCTTTTTAGCTTCTTCAATTTGTTCTGCAGAAGATACTTGTTCTATATATATCTTCTTCTGTATTTCAGGCAGTCCTAGATTTTCAGCAATTTTTTCAACCATTTCGTCAGAAGTTCCTAGTATTAAAATAGACTGTATTTTTTCAGCTTTTATCGCTTTTCGCATTGCGTCACGTCTTGACTCATCCGTAAATAACGCAGCCTTAACAGAACCTATTTTCGTAGGTTCTGTTTTAGCAGAACGTCCTGCCACCACTTTATTTCCTTTTACCAAAAGTGCATCATCAATAATATAATCTATGTTATTTTCAAACGCTACATTTTGTGAATTGTGACTTTTTCCTGTCCCCGAAGGGCCAATAAAAGCAAAAACTTTCATAATTCTACTTATCCTTTAACTTTTTATTAAACGTCTTTTGCAGATAATTTGAAACGTCCTTGTTCCTTATCTACTTCTATAACTTTTACCATTATCTCTTGACCAAGTTCTAATTTATCTTCTATTTTAGCTATTCTTTCTTTAGCTACTTGAGATATGTGTAATAGTCCTTCTTTGTTAGGTAATACTTCAACTATTGCAAATGCTGGCATAATTTTTGTAACTTTACCCATGTATACAGCACCTTGTTCAACTTCTTCAGTTAAACCTACGATAATAGTTAAAGCTTTCATAATCATTGCTTCATCCATACCATAAACAAATACTGTTCCATCATCTTCGATATCAATCTTAACACCAGTATCTTCAATAATTTTATTTATTGTCTTACCACCAGAGCCAATAACATCTTTTATCTTTTCTGGATCAATCTTTATTGTTTTTATCTTTGGAGCATATTCAGAAACATGTTCTCTAGCTTCCGGAATTGCTTTTAGCATTACTTCATCCAATATATATTGTCTTGCCTTATTTGTTCTTGCAAAAGCTTCCTCTATTATTTCATATGACAATCCATCAACTTTAATGTCTACTTGTATTGCTGTAATACCTTTTTTAGTACCACCAACTTTAAAGTCCATGTCTCCAAAGAAGTCTTCAATTCCTTGAATATCTGTTACCATTATATAATCTTCAGAATCTTCTTTTGTGAATAATCCTGTAGAAATACCAGCAACTGGAGCTTTAATTGGAACACCTGCTGCCATAAGTGCCATAGTTGAACCACAAATACTTCCTTGTGAAGTTGAACCATTTGAGCTTAATACTTCAGATACAACTCTTATTGCATAAGGGAATTCTTCTACTGATGGTATTACTGGTTCTAATGCTCTTTCAGCAAGCGCACCATGACCAATTTCGCGTCTACCTGGTCCTCTTGTTGGTCTTGCTTCACCTACACTGTATGGAGGGAAGTTATAATGATGAATATATCTTTTTGTAGATTCTTCATCTAAACCATCTAGAGTTTGTTCATCAGATTTAGGTCCTAGTGTTACTATAGATAATACTTGAGTTTGTCCTCTTGAGAAAAGCGCACTTCCGTGTGTTCTTGGAAGTAAGTCTACTTCTGCAGATAATGGACGTATTTCATCAAAACTTCTTCCATCTGGACGTTTTGATTCGTTTATTATCATATTACGAACATTTTTCTTTTCTAGTCTATATACTATTTCAGCTATATCTTTTTTAGCTTCAGCATATGCTTCTTCTCCGTGAGCTTCAATATAGTATGCTTTGATTTCTTCATCAACTTTAGCCATATTTTCATCACGAACTACTTTATCTGTAGTTTGAAGTGCTGCATATACTTTATCATTGAATCTTTCTTTTAATTCATTGAACATGTCTTGTGGTACATCAAAAGATTTGTAAGAAGCTTTTGGTTTACCAATTTCTTTTTTAATTCCTTCAATAAATTCAACTACTTTTTTAATCTCTTCATGTGCTAGTTTTATAGCTTCAAGCATAATATCGTCTGGAACTTCGTTAGCTCCGGCTTCTATCATACAAACTTTTTCTTTAGTTGCTGCAACTGTTAAATCTAGGTCGGATTTTTCTCTATCTGCAAGGCCTGGGTTTATAACAAGTTTGCCGTCAACAAGGCCAACTTTAGCTGCACCTACTACCCTATCGAATGGGATATCAGAAATGTTAAGTGCTATAGATGCACCAAGCATTGCTGGTACTTCTGGAAGTACATCTGGGTCCATACACATAGCAACTGCATTTATTGCTGTATCATTTCTGTAATCCTTAGGGAATAGTGGTCTCATAGGTCTATCTATAACCCTTGATACAAGGATAGCCTTATCTGTTGGCTTTCCTTCTCTTTTAATAAAGCCACCTGGTATTTTACCTACTGCATATAATCTTTCTTCATAATCTACAGATAAAGGTAAAAAGTCTATACCATCTCTTGGCTCTTTTGACATTGTAGCGTTAACTAAAACGCAAGTGTCTCCGTATCTTACTAGACACGAACCGTTTGCAAGGCCAGCCATTTTTCCTGTTTCAATAACAAGTGGTCTGCCTGCAAATTCTGTTTCAAATTTTCTAAACATAAATGTTCCTCCTTCTAGCCTTTTTTTAAGGAAGTAATAATTTCTAAAGCCTGTACTTTAAAGCCTCACAAATTATTACTACCTCTTCCTAAAAAGCTAGCTATATTATACTACAGTAGGACGAGCAATGCAAGAATATGTGTCGTATATTTTAATACATCTTATTAAGAAACAAGAGCCACAGTTTAATAACACCGCGACTCTTATTATCTCCTTTGGTTGATTTTTATTTAAATTACGCTATTACCAGTCTCCACTCCACATACGAGAATGTCGATGGTTATCATACTCATCTTTTACACCTTTTCTATATCCTATAATTCCGAAAATGATTCCTCCAACAACCAAGCCAACGATAAACGCTACTACAACTTGCCAAATCATTACAATTCATCCTTTCTATTTAGAAAATAATTTTAAAATATTATGTGATAATTATAACATACGTTGTACCATTTATCAACATTTTATGAATTATGCAAAAGACAACCATTCGTTTTTACGAATGGTGCCTATATGTTATTTAAGTTCTAATATTTTTTCCTTGCTTAAACCTGTTACTTTAGATATAATTTCTGCATCTAAGTTAAGTTCTAACATGTTTTTAACCGTTTGTAATTTTTCATCTTTTTTGCCTTGTTGTAATCCTTGTTGTAATCCTTGTTGTACTCCGTCTTGCAAGCCTTGTTCCACACCATTACTATAGCCTTTGTCAAAACCTTCTTTTTGACCTTTCTCTGTAGCATAAGCAATTCTTGCATGTTCATCTCTAATGTATTTTTCTTTCAGTTCCGCTATCCTTCTTAGTTCATAGTCTCCACTTACTTGTTTTAATTCCTCATTAGCTTTCTTTATATTGTCATTTTTATTCATAATATTGCAAACCTCCTTGCTATTTGGATTATCCAAAAACATCATCCATTGGCTTATTGTATTATTCTTGTTCTTTTGATATATTCTTTTTGCTTTTGGTAATTCTATTATAACAAGTTCAAATCTATCTGTCAATATTTTACCGCCTGTGGCGTTATCTCTCATCTGCCATCTTACATTAAGTTCTTCTATTCCTTTTAGCGATTCTATTTCGTGGTCTATTATTGCTATACTAATAGTTTTATTTATTTCTTCATAATTCGTTCCCCTTTCTAATTGTCTTGAATAACTATCTGAAAGATAATACAAAAACCTTTCATTTTCAAATTTACACGGTTCTAATTGTATTTCTATATTACAATATGTTTTATCTTCAAATTGCACTCGCAAATCCATTACACCAAATTTTTCATCAGCTGTAGTAATATCTAAATGTCTATCTAAGTTTTCTATTATTCTTACTTTTGTATCTAAAATGTCACTTAACATTGCTTCTAAAAGAGTATTGTTTTTTCTTCTAAATAACGCATGAAATACGACATCTATCTTTGGTTTTAATAACAACTCATTCTTTTCCATAAATCTTCTCCTTATTATCTTCTAACAAGGCCTTGTATAAATTTTAAATTTTGTTTATTAATTTCTTTTGGGATAATTAGATACCTAATACAAAGTGAATTGGTACTAATAAGAAATAAAAATCTAGATTAAAATATAACATGTTATGTTTCTTGAATAAAACACATATCGATATGTTATGAATATAAAATAACATGGTAAGTATTTAATGTCAAGAAAAATCGTACGACAGACTTCGACAAAAATAAGTTCATCAAAAAAGAGATAGCAAAGATTAATCTTCACTATCCCCTTTTGTTATTTTTTCTTCAAAATTCTAACACTATTCAAAATTGTAATAAGTGTTACACCAACGTCAGCAAATACAGCAATAAGCATATTTGTTAAACCAAACAAGCTAAGTGTTAAGAATGTAATTTTCATTCCAAGTGAAAATACCAAATTTTGTTTTATAATCCTATTGGTATACCTTGAAATATCTATTGCCTCTTTAACCTTTGAAATTTCATCTGTCATAATTACTACATCAGATGCTTCAATACTACTGCTTACACCGACACCACCCATTGAGATTCCTATGTCTGCTCTTGCAATTACAGGCGAGTCGTTAATTCCATCACCTACAAAAGCTACTTTATCTTGTTCGTTTGTTTTTATTGCTATTAAAGCTTCTAGCTTTTCATACTTATCTTGCGGCAAAAGTTCAGCAGAGACGTCTTCTATTCCAACTTCACTTGCTACACTTTGTGCAACAGATACATTGTCGCCCGTAAACATATGAATATTTATGTTTTGCTTTTTAAGGCTATTTATTGTGTTCTTCACACCATCTTTTACCTTATCTTTAAGCTCAACACTACCTACAAGTCCACCATCTACAGAAACATATATTGTAGTTACTCCAGTAGTTTGATTTGTATTCTCTCTACCGACCAGTTTCTCATTTCCAATAAGCACTGTTTTTCCATCTAAAACAAAGCTAATTCCAAGTCCTGCAATTTCTTTGTGCTCAGCAACTTGTTTAGTATCTAATTTTTCTTCGTTTCCTTCAAGAATAGCCTTAGCTATTGGATGATTAGAGAAACTCTCACCTAGTTTACAAAGTGTTAATACTTGTTCTTTAGTGTAGGTATCGTCGAAAACATTTACCTTATCTATGCCAAACTTACCAGTAGTAATTGTTCCTGTCTTATCCATTACAAGTGTTTTAATCCCTCTCAAGGCATCTAAATAGTCACTACCCTTAATTAGAATACCTCTTGAAGACGCCTTTCCTATTCCACAAAAATAACTAAGTGGTACAGAAATTGCTATAGCACAAGGACAAGAAATTACAAGGAACATCAATGCTCTATAAATACTTTCAGAATATGTTACATTTGTTACAAGTGGCATAAACGCACCAACTGTAACTGCTAGTATCATAACTATTGGGACATATACTTTTGCCATACGTGCAACAAAGTTTTCTGTTTTTGCTTTTCTATCTGTAGCATTTTCAGTAAGCTCCAAAATTCTACTTACGGTGCTATTTACATAAGTGTTTGTTGCTTCAATTTCAATTGTAGCTCCTGCATTTACACTACCAGATAAAATTTCGTCTCCAACACCAACAGAAACATACATAGATTCACCTGTAAGGACGGATTTGTCTAACTTGGTTTTTCCCCTAACCACTTTTCCATCTACAGGCACTTTTTCCCCCGCTTTTATGACAATTATATCCCCAATTTCAACCTCTTCTGGAGAAATTGTTATAATGTCATTAAAGTCACGTACATTTGCATATTCCGGCCTAATGTTCATAAGCTCTTTAATGCTTTTTCTAGTGTTATTCACAGCATGCGCTTCAAGAATTTTACCTATATCGTAAAGTGCTAAAACCATCATGCCTTCCATAGGTTTAGATATGAGATATGCTCCTATGGCGGAAATACATATTAAAGCACTCTCATCTATAGTTTTATTCTTTAACTTTTTAATCGCTGTAATAAACGTTTTATACATTAAAAGAACATATGAAACAATAATACATATTATACTTATTATGCTTATCTTTATCGCAAAAGAAAGTCCCGCAAAAATAATTCCTATAACAAGTACAATTAAATCTATGTTTACCTTATGAGTTTTTTCGCCATTTTCTTTCTTGGCATTAATTTCAACCGCTTTTGCTCCTGGTATTATCCTAGATACAAGTGCGTTAATATTAGGCTTCCCATCTTCGTTTTCTACCTCAAAGGAAAGCGTTGACGTTCCAAAGTTTACTACTACATTTTTAAGTGCACTATTTCTTTTTAATGCATCTTCAATTTTGCTTGCGCAATTTGCACAATCTAAGTTAATTAACTCATATTTATACTTCTTCATGACTATTCTCCTTTCAGAACAAATATATTTTATGGAAATATATTAACACCCCTACACTGGTTTTGTCAAGAATAGACATATAACTCTAGGCTATTTTCATATATTAGTTTAGGTGAAAATTGTGAAAATTTTAACTACTACAACTCTAAAAAAAAACAAATTATTCGTTATAAATAGTGCTATAATTATGCTAAGTGCACTTGTTATTAAAATAATCTCCTCTACTTTTGATATATTCCTTGCTAACAAAATAGGAGCTGAAGCAATTGGCGTCTACTCCCTTATAATGTCTATATATATGTTTGCTATAACTATTGCAACTTCAGGGGTAAATTTAGCTGCAACTAAAGTAATATCTGAAGAATTAGAAAAAAACAACAGTGGTAATGTGCCAAGAATAGTTAAACGTTGCTTTTTGTATAGCTTTTTAATGGGAATTATTGCGTGTACGCTACTTATAACATTTGCACCATACATATGTAAACATTGGCTAATGGATAAAGTGTCTAATACTGTTATTTACACGCTTGCTATAGCTCTTCCATTTGTTTCTATGACATCAGCAATTTCAGGATATTTTTTAGCTGTTCGAAATGTGCTTAGAACATCCATATCTCAAATTGCCGGACAACTCATGCGCATTGGAATTGTATTTATGCTTGTTATGTATATATTTCCAAATAGCATTAACAATTCTGCCCTAGCTCTTGTTATTGGCGGAACTGTAAGCGAAATTATATCTTTTATGTTTTTATACATTACATATGTAAAAGATAAGAAAAAACACAATAGGGTAAAAGATAAAAAGGCTAATCTTACAAAACGTATCCTAAAAATTTCTCTCCCCATCGCAATAACATCATATATACGTTCTGGTCTTAATACCTTAAAACAAATAATTATACCTATTAGGCTTAAACTCTCTGGTATGTCTTATACCAAAGCAATTGCTGAGTACGGCATTATCTGTGGTATGGCAATCCCAATAATAATGTTTCCGAGTGTTATTGTATATTCATATAGTTCATTACTTGTTCCGGAATTTTCTAGGTTTAGTGTCCACGAAGATAAATCCATTATGCGAAGAAATATTGATAGAATGTTTAAAATAACATTATATTTTTCAATTGCTGTTGCTGGAATTTTAATGTACTTTGGAAAAGATATTGGGAATCTTTTATATAACACACAAGATGTTGGTTGGTATATAAAAATAATGTCACCACTTATTGTACTTATATATTTAGATAATGTTATAGATAATATTCTAAAAGGGCTTGGAAAGCAAGTTAGCGTTATGTGTTGTAATATTTTAGATTTAGTTATATCTGTATCGTTTATATACTTTCTTCTCCCTATATTTGGAAGTGTAGGATATATTATAGTAATGTATATAAGTGAAATATTAAATTATACAATTAGCGTCATTAGCTTATTTAAAGAAACCGAACTTAAATTTAAATACTTTGAATGGGTTATACTTCCCATTATATGTATAGGATTTTCACTACTTATATCTAGCATATTTAGTTTTTCGTATTTAAGTTTAATTACTTCTTTAATACTTAAAATTTTAATATGCGTTTTATGTTATATTTCTTTACTTTTTATATATAAAAAAAGTAAACTTGAAAATATACCGCGTTTGTGGTATAATTAGTTTGCATAAAATTTAGTTCAGCAATAATTAATGCTGTTAATTACAAGGAGGTACTACTATGAGCAAACTCGTACACTACGCTATCCTAGATGACATGAAAAAGTATGGATTGGATCCTAGCAATTATCAAGTAACTTGCGACAAGACCGATCCTTCAGTTATTGCCTTTTTAAGACGATACTACGATATGCATTTACCTGTAGATGTTACCGCCTGGGTGCGGGTTAATGAACCTGCTGAAAGCTTGATTTACGGCAAAGGTCTCGGAACTCAAGTATGCTTTGTTCGTGATACGCTTGGCGAGCTATTTTATGAGACGTGTGAAGAAACTGACAAAAATCCTACAATGGTAATATCTACCCATGTATCTAAGTCTGTAACGTTACCCGTCTACCAAATTCGCCTAAAAAAATATAATGTACGTATTACACTTAGGTATAATTTCTATAACTGGATTATCTCCATTAATTCTGAAAAACCTTTGAACTTTGATTATATGGATCTATTCGACCCCAAAGAGGTTATACTTGACTGCTATTGCGAAGGGTTCCCAAAAGATGAAGTTTATGGTTGTTATGCTGATGACCATTCTAAGTTTACAATCGATATTTCTTCCTATTATAATGCATACACATTCTTCTATTTGCTTAATAATTATTTAGAAAATAGAGATAAGGAATAACAAATAATACACCACGAGTTTAAAAGCTTGTGGTGTATTTTTATATAAAAAAGAACTAGCAAAGCTAGTTCTTAATTTGGTGCGAGTGATAGGACTTGAACCTACACACCGGTTGGTACCAGATTCTAAGTCTGGCGCGTCTGCCAATTCCGCCACACTCGCGACCGTACATATATATTAGCATAGCATAAAAAAAAAGTCAATAAAGATTTTTAATTTTTCTAAAAAAACTATTGATTTTATTCCATTATTTACTTCTTTGTCTAAAAATCTCCTTTTTTGTTGTATTTTCATTTACATTGTGTTAAAATTCTTTAGAAATCCAATTTAGTATGCTTAATAATTTAAGCATAAAACTACAACTTTTGAAGGGAGCTATATTCATGCGTTACGATTACCCAACTTTAAAAAAGCAGTATATTGAAACTGCTAAGTTCCTTTTTAACAAGGAACTATCTGAGCTTACCCCTCACGAACTGAACGCCGTAATTGCAAGCGTTGTGAAGGAAAACATTGTAGCTGATAACTTTAACAAATCCTTAAGCCTTTACTCTGAAAAGAAAATTGCTATTTATTTTTCCGTAGAATTTTTACTTGGCCGCATTGTTCTTGATACTCTTATTAACACCGGATTAATGGAAATGACAAGAAGTATTTTCAAAGAACAAGGCGTAGATATTAACTCACTTGAAGAAGTTCCAGACACCGCCCTTGGCAATGGTGGTTTGGGCAGACTCGCAGCTTGCTTTATTGAATCTGCAGCAACTACAGGATATCCTCTCTTTGGCGCCGGACTTTATTACAACTACGGTCTGTTTAAACAAAGTTTTGATGAAAATGGCAACCAAATAGAACTTAAAGATGATTGGACAAGTAATGGTGAACCTTGGTTTGAGCCCAATCCAGACGATGCTGTAATTGTCGAATTTCAAGATACTAAAGTAAAAGCCATTCCATATATTTTGCCGATTATAGGGTACAGCAAAAAAGATGATGAATATCTTGGAGGTGCCTTTCCGCTTACCTTGTGGAAAGCAGAAGAAATCAATGGAACTAATGAATCCGCTAAAAAAATATCAGACTTTCTATATCCTAAAGATGATACTGATGAAGGTAAAAAATTACGGCTCAGGCAAGAATACTTCTTTACAAGTGCAATGATGCAATATGTTTTCAATATTCATTTGAAAAAGCATGGAAATTTAGATAATATCGAAGACTACTATTGTTTCCAAATGAATGATACGCATCCTGTTCTCGCCTCTTTAGAGTTCATAAGACTCCTTAAACTTAACGGATACTCATTCGAAGAGGCATCCGCAAAGGCTAAAAAATGTTTTGCCTACACCAATCATACTATTATGAGTGAAGCTTTGGAAAAATGGCCTATTATTATCTTTAAAGATATTCTTCCAAATATTTTTAAAGTAATCGAAGAACTTAATCAAGAGCTTATTAACGAACTCATTAGCAAGCCGGAATTCAATTTCACTAATATTGTTGATGGTAAAACTGTGTATTATCCCAACTGGGAAAAAGTACGTGAATACGAATTGTTCTCGTACGGTTTGATTCATATGGCTAATATAGCAAGCTACATAGCTATGAAAATCAATGGTGTTGCTGAAATTCATTCTGAAATTATCAAAACCTCAACACTTGCAAAGTGGTATAGATTGTATCCTGAAAAGTTTACAAACGTAACCAACGGTATTACTCCTCGCAGATGGTTGAAACTTGCTAATCCTCATCTTGCAAACTACTTAAATAGATATATTGGTCAATATTGGCCTAGCGATTTAGCCAAGCTCAAACTTTTGGAAGATGCAATAGATATGAAGTATGTACTCCCAGAATTCGCTATGGTAAAGAGAATTGCTAAACAAGACCTTGCCAACTATATCTTAAAGCAAGAAGGAATCGTTATCGACCCGTTAAGCATAATCGATTGTCAAGTAAAAAGAATTCATGAATACAAGCGTCAACTCATGAACGCCTTAAGAATTCTGTATATTTATGATAACCTTAAAAAAGGTACTATCACAGACTTTTACAGTACTACATTCATTATTGGTGGTAAAGCAGCTGCTGGATATTCTGCCGCCAAGCAAATTATTGCGCTTATTAAGGATATTCAAGAGTTAGTAAATAACGATCCAGATATGAATGGTAAAATGCGGGTAGTATTCTTAACTAACTTCAATGTAAGCTATGCTGAAAAAGTATATGCAGGCGCTAATTTCTCCGAACAAATTAGTACGGCAGGTACTGAAGCGTCTGGAACTAGCAACATGAAATTCATGCTAAACGGTGCTCCTACCATCGGCACTTTAGATGGCGCAAATATCGAAATCGTCGAAGAAGCAGGTTCGAAAAACAATTATATCTTTGGTGCATCAGTCGAAGAACTTGGTCGTATTAGCCCAATTTATAACCATCGTTCTTTCCTTGATGCAAATAAGGATTTAGTTGAACTTCTCTCCTATCTTAAAGGCGAACGTAATCTCAAGCGTTCCTATTGGGACCTTGTTAATACTCTCCTTTACGATGATAGATACTTTGTAATGTATGACCTTCGCTCGTATATCGATACTACATTGCGTGCAAACAAAGATTATGCTAAAGAACAGGCAACTGGCGATTTTTCTTACTACACTCGCAAAGCTTTTAAAAACACAATCCGTGCAAGCAAGTTTTCTTCTGACAGGTCAATCGCAGACTATGTATCCTTAATCTGGCATATTCAAAACGTATCGGATATGTAACACTCAGCCTCCTTGGAATTAAAATTCTAAGGAGGCCTTTTATATCCATTTATAATATGTATACAAAAACACGTTCTATAGTCCCAAATATTCTTCTAACGTTATATTATTACAATATATATTTTTCGCATGTTTCTTTCCTACATAACGCAAATGCCATGGTTCATATTTATATCCAGTTATGTGTTCTTTTCCTTTGGGATAACGAATTATAAAACCAAATTTGTATGCATTTTTTTGTAGCCATATATCCTCTTTTGTTCCAATAAACTTATCACTATCTTCACAAATGTCTATTGCAAGTCCTGTTTGATGTTCAGAATGTCCCGGCTTTGCAGAAAATGTATTGGTTTTCTCCTCTCCAAATTCTTTTACATATATGTTATATATTTTTTCTTGATAATCATAACTTCTAAATCCAGATATAATCTTTAAGTTTACTCTATCTTTTAACGCACACATTTTCATTAAGTAATATGCAATAAGCATCTTTTTATTAAGTCCAGGATTATAATCTTTTGGTAATCCTATATCCTTATTTACAATTAATATTCCATTCATATATGTTGGTTTTTCCACAACTATCACCTATATAATTTTATGATAATATTCTTTAACTTATCACATAAGGTGATTTATTATCATAAGATAAAGTATTAAGGAGGAGAAAAATGGCTACTATACTAGTATATAACCAAGATACAAATAAAATCGAAAAATACAATCGTGGGCCTAATGAAGCTATGCCATATGTTACCGGAAATACTCTAACTGTAAAAGAATTTAGAGGAAGTTCTGGCTCAGATATACTGTGGACAACTAAAGCTTTTATGGAAGCATGGAATTCTTTACGCAGACAATGGGGTAAGCCTATTTACGTGGGTTATGCATTCAAAAGAATATGGCAAGGTGGTCATTCTGGAATGTCCCAACATTACGCTGGTCTTGCAATGGATATGGCACAAACTTTTTCAAACAGTGAAAGAAACAGATTAAGAGATCTTGCAATAGATTCAAGACTTTTTACTTACGTTGAACCTAAAGCATTAACTCCAACTTGGGTACATATAGACAAAAGATATGGTACTCCCGCCTGCCCTACTGGTGGTTATCCAGTAATAAGACAAGGAACACGTGGAGTATATGTTATGGTTCTCCAAGATGCTCTAAACTATTTAGGATACAACACCGGAAGTATAGATGGAATATTTGGTCCAAACACAAGAGCTGCTGTAGTTAGATTCCAACGAGCTAACAACTTGTCTGCTGACGGCATTGTTGGTTGTAATACTTGGAGACGACTTACAAACAAGTTTTAAGAATTAAAAGATGCGTATTCACTCGAATACGCATTTTTTAATTCTTTTACTCTACAATTTCCTCAAAACGATATTTTTGTGTAACATCTGGATATCTTTCATGATCTACTTCAGACAAAAACATATCTAACGGTCTTGCATAAATTCCATCTTGATGGTTTGTTTTACCATTAATGTCCACACAACGATAAACCACTAATTTTTCACCCGTTTCGCTATGTGACGCTACTGTGATAACTAAAGCTCTTGCGCCTTTAAAATGTCTCCACATTGTAAAAGGTTTTACAACTCTTTCTTCCATAATAATCCTCCTATTTTTTTAAATTGAATCTAATATTAATGAACCACGTTGATTATATTATTAAATGATACCAATTTCAAGTATAAAGATTAAATATATTAAAAAAGTAAAAGGCATGCATCCATTTGGATACACACCTTTTTTGCTATTACACATCAGGTTCAAGATACATTACGTTAATGTACCGTTCCCAGAAATCGTAAAAAGTAGCTACTGTGCTATCGTACCACTGTTCAAGTCCCTTCTCTCCGGCCTCATATTCATGCTTAAACCAGCTACTAAACAACCTATCTGTATATACATTTAACGCATTACAATTAGAAAGTGCCATCGCAAAAGCATATTCCGTATAACCATTTCCCCAGCAATACGGTCTAATTTCTACACGATATGCACCGAGTATCAGTTCTATGTCATTATTTTTCTTATTCCATTCTTCAAATGTAGGCAAATTAAAATGTCTTATTTTATAAGCAACCTTTTCCGCCTTTGAAGTGTTTTCACACACTTTAAGATTTGGATTGTACCAATAAACAAATTCACACGGTTTTACACCGTCGTAACAAAACGTCACAAGTACCAAAGCCGGTTTAGAAGCATATATACACATCCTTGAAAGATGTATTTCTCCATCTTGAATAAACAAAAGTCCTTTTAGCCTATATTTATCTGTCCACTCAAGTTCGTTGCATACGCAATCTTCCACATTAATCCGAATGTTTCTACTTACAACATTTTCGAAGAGCCACTTCTTATATACTCCCGGCAACTCTTCCTTTGCACTTTCGGATAACACCTTAATTACCCATTCCCACCGTGTCATATTAAATCCTCCTAAAATAATTATTTGGTAGTAATATTAATTTGCTAGAAACATTATACCACAGCAGTTCACATAAATCAAGCAATGCTGTAGTATTCATTATTTCCTTAAGAACCTGTACTTTTATATTTTCTCATCCCCACATTAAATAACAAGCAAGCTGGCACTAGAGTAAATAAACTAAACAACGGTAAGAATATATACCACATATTGTTTGACGTGCCAGTTATATATAACATCGGAAAATATGATGTAAGCCCTATTGGGACTAAATAAGTAAAAAATATTCTTACTGCCTTATTGTATATTCCTATTGGATATTGCGCGAAATCTCGTGTACCGTATATAAAAATATTAATTACTTCTAACCCTTCTATTGTTACAAAACAGAGTGCCGCTCCAATTATTAAAACCGAACCAAATACTATGCTGCTTCCCAAAAGCATTAGTATTATTGTTGGTATATGTACTACACTTATCTGTAATTTAATATACGCATAAACTAATAGTATTAAAGCTATTATGCATTTAACAAACTTAGAAAGTTCTACTTTGTATCCTATTACCTGAAGATATATGTTTTGTGGTCTTACCAATAGTTGGTCTAAATGTCCGTGTTTAATAATTTCCGAAAATTTATCAAAACCACGAAGTAGACCTTCAGCAAAACTTTCCCCAAATTGTACAACCGAAAAGCAGAGTATTACTTGATATATATTGAAAGATTTTACTATTCCGAATTTATCGAACAAAGAGTAAAATACTACACAATATACAAAGAATGCTATTAGTTGTGCTATTACTAAAAATATAAATGAGCTTTTATATTCTAGTTGAGATTTAATATGCATAGATATATATTTTAACATTCTAACCTCCTTGTATGTAGACTTTTTTCATTGAGTGCTTTAATACTAACATTCCTATTATTACTAAAGCAACTATCCAAAATATTTGTAATCCTAAAAATTTATAGCTGGCCATCAAGGTTATATCCCCTGAGTATATTCTAAATGGTAAATCTCCTATAAGCCAAAACGGAAAAAAGTGACATATTGTTTGTACTATTTTAGGCAACAATGGTAACGGTAAACTCGAACCACTTAATAGTTCCGCAAAGTTAAATATTATAGTACTTATTCCCTTATCTTCATATGTAAAGAATGCTATTGTTTGTATTATCATCATTATACTTGTTATAATTAATGCACCAAGTAATAGGTTAATTATAAACATAGTAAGTTGTCCAAAAGACGATGGTAATATTAAATTATATGGAGCGGGTAAAATTACTGCTATTAAAAGAATTGGTATACATCTTAGTGAAACTGCTGCAAATTTTTGCGCAATAGATTTTACAAACCACCATACATATAAATTATATGGTCTAACCAACTCGTAAGCTACTGTTCCATTCTTTATACTTTTCGCTACACTATCATCTTTATTACGTATATATACTAATGCTAGAAATGCTTGTTGGAGCCATATATATGCAACTAATTTTTCAAAATCCATTGGCGTGTCTTGTCCTACACCAGCATAAAAAGCTTGGTAAATAAATATCTGTAAAAACCCCCAGAAAAATTGTGTAAATATTCCTGCAAGCGCCGCTGTTTTGTATTGAAGACTAGACAATAAAACCGTTTTAAAATAACTTAAATATCCCTTCATAACTCATACTCCTTATACATTTGAAGTATAATGTTGTCTATGTTATTTTCGTGAATATTTACGTCTTGTATTTGACATACTCTACTATACTTTTCTATTATATTAGATATGCTTTCATCTGATTTACTTTCTACTTCTATCAATACTTTAGTATCATCTTGTTCAAGTATTTTAGATTCTATTTCTGGTTTGGATTTCAAATTCGTATATGCTATCTCTAGTTTTTTAGTTGATTGAAATTTTGATTTGATTTTTCTTAAGTCTCCATCATATAGCAATTTGCCTTTCCCTATAACCACTACTCTTTTAGCTAGTTCTTCAATGTCTGTCATATCGTGTGTTGTTAAAATAATAGTTGTGTTTTTCTCTTTATTTAACTCTTTTACAAATTGTCTAAGCTGAACTTTTGAAACTGCATCTAACCCTATTGTGGGTTCATCTAAGAATAAAATATCTGGATTATGTAACAGTGCTGCGGCGAGTTCACATCTCATTCTCTGCCCCAGACTTAATTGTCTTACTGGTACATCTAATAAATTTTGTAGATTTAATTTGTCTATTAAGTGTTCTTTTGTTTTTTCGTACTCATCTTGCGGTACTTTGTATATTGACTTTAGTAATTCAAATGATTCAATTACTGGTATGTCCCACCATAGTTGCGATTTTTGACCAAATACAACACCAATTCTAGATACATATTCCTTTCTGTTTTTAAAAGGATTTATGCTATCAATACTAATGTCTCCACTATCCGGTTGTAATATTCCACACAACATTTTAATTGTTGTAGACTTTCCGGCTCCATTTGGTCCAATAAATCCAAGGATTTCTCCTTTGTCTATACCGAACGAGATATCATCTACCGCTTTAACTATTCGGTATTTTGGCTTAACAAATGCCTTAATTGCACTAACTAAACCTTTGTCTCTTACCTTAATTTTAAAGTGTTTGGTAAGATTATGCACATTAATATACATTAAAACACCTTCTTTCCACGCAAAAAACACATTACCTAAAGGTAACTATTAGATTTAATCTCTTTCGTTCTCTATAAGTAATGTGTTTAACAACGTAAAAATAATGTTATCACAAATAAAAACAAATGTAAATAGTTTTGTGAAAATTTATTAAATTTTCTTGTCATATTTTGTGTTTATATAAATTATTATACCAAAAGTTATAAAACAAGCACCAGAATTTTCTGATGCTTGTTATTATATTACTTCTTTCTACGTACTTTCTTTACGTCCCTCGGTATATTCCTCGTAATACTTATATGCAGGCCATTCATTTGTAACGCCTATTACCATGGTACCATCGGAAAGCTTTTCTTCATAAAGTTCATGTTCAGAAAAATAACCCCAAACAGATACAACATTTGTAAGTTTTCCCATGCCATCGGAATTATCTCCTACATATGTTTCCACACCATCTTCATAGAAGCGCAGATACACATCTTCCTCTTTATAGAAAATGTCAAACGTCATGCAGTTACCAATTTCTGTTCCTGCTTCTGCCAAAATTTCCTTAAAATTTTGAAGTGCTTCACCTTCAAGCAGCCTCTTGAAGTTCTTTTCTGTAGCGTATACAGTTGCCAAAAAGATATTCTCTTTCTTAAAATGTGTTCCGATTTTCTTGTGAGTAGTTTTTACCATTTTATTCCCTCCAAAAATTGTTTTAAGTTTGAAAACATGCTATTCTTTTTTCCATAATTTCAACTTCTATTTCAGAAATTTTGCCTCCACCTCTTGAGTATGTGTGATCTCCATCAAAGGGATCTTCATAAATACATTTAGATGAAATATATGTAGCCTGACCACTAGATACTGTACACTTTATGTACAAGTCTTTTCTTTTATATTGGTCGTGTTTTAAGCTCGTAAGAAATTTAAATTCTTCCCGGCTAAATAATTTCAACCAATTTGCAAATGCCAGCACATCAATATCCCTATTTGAAATTATAAATTCACCTTTATTATCTCTAATAAGACTGCCTACCACCTCTATTGCATGAAGATACAACTTAACAAATAGTTCTGCTGTTCCTTTTTCATCTATGCAAGATGCAATATTTCTTTCGAATATATATTTATTCACACTGTTACATTGCTTAGGCCATCTGTTTTGTTCAATTGATGTAATTAGATACTTTTGTATAATTTCATTTACAAATAGCGCAGCTACTTTCTTTGCTACATCTTGCTCTTGTTCTGAAAGAGGTCTTAAATTACGGCTTCTTGAACTTTTTCTACACATTTCTTCATCAATAACTACATGAAAAATATCTTCTTGCCTAGGCCACCAATTAATTCTTAACTCATACAAATTTGGCACTCTATATAAATCATATGTAGCAAATGCTGCCCAAAACCCTCTATATTTATATAGCTTTATACCACTTTTAGTACATCTATGCAAAGTTCCTGCTTTTGCTACTATTTGTCCAAAACTCTCCTCTTCTGTTACGTAATATGTTTCTCCTAACCAAGGTTGATTTATCCTCTTCAATGTTTCATTTACAATAGCAAAATACTGTTTTTCTGTTACGGGTTTTGTAATTCCTTCAGATAGTAAATAGTAAAAGATATTTACCAACAATTGCTCGTGTTTTAATACAACTTCTCGCATAACTTACACTCCTTAAATAATTATTTTTTGGAATAAAATTAGTTTCGAATATAATTATATCATATTTGTCAATATCATTTGACAAACATTTGTTTATGTGCTATACTAGTTTTACTTGAGGTGAAATATATGGAAACAACATTAATTATAATAATAGGTATACTTTTAGTTATAGTATTTATATTAGCTATTGCAGTAGTTAAGAAAGGCAAAAAAGTAGACATTGAAGATATTAGAAAAGAGCTTGCCTTCCAACTAAAAAACAATCGAGAAGAAATAACAAATAATATTGGAAGTAAAATTGTAGACAATACTACAATACAACAAAACAGCATTGCTTCTCTTACAAATTTAAATGAAACAAAGCTAGAAAACATACGTAAATCTGTTGAAGAAAAACTTTTAGCTATACAAAAAGACAATGGTGAAAAGTTAGAAAAAATGAGACTTACAGTAGATGAAAAATTACAGTCTACTCTAGAAAAAAGACTTAGTGAATCTTTTAAAATAGTAAGTAATAATCTTGAATCTGTTCAAAAAGGTTTGGGTGAAATGCAGTCTTTAGCAAAAGGCGTTGGAGATTTAAAAAATGTTTTTACAAACGTTAAAGCCCGTGGTTACTGGGGGGAAATACAACTTGGTAACATCCTAGAACAGTTCTTAACACCAGAACAATACTTAACATCAGTAAAAACAAAGAAAAACTCAAATGACTTTGTAGAATTTGCAATTAAATTCCCGGGCAAAAACAACCTAGACTGCGTACTTCTTCCAGTAGACTCAAAATTCCCTATTGAAGATTATTCAAGACTTGTTTCAGCTGAAGAAAGCGGTGATGTAGCATCTATTACTGAATGTAGAAAAGCATTAGAAAATCAAATTAAAAAATGTGCAAAAGATATTTCAGATAAATACCTTGACCCACCATATACAACAGACTTTGGTATAATGTTCTTGCCTACTGAAAGTCTTTACTCTGAAGTTTTAAGAAATACTACTTTATGTGAAACATTAAACCAAAAATATAGAGTGGTTGTGGCTGGTCCATCAACATTTATAGCTTTACTTAACAGCCTTCAAATGGGATTTAGAACACTTGCTATAGAAAAACGTTCAAGTGAAGTTTGGGAACTTTTAGGAGTTGTTAAAACAGAATTTAGTAAATTTGGCGACTTGTTAGATAAAACAAACAAGAAGCTTATTGAGATATCTAATACAATGTCTGATGCAACACGTAAAACTCGTACTATTGAAAGAAAACTAAAAAATGTAGAAGCTCTTCCAATAAATGACGAAAATGAATTTTATGGTTTAGCACTAGATACAGCTATAGATTCTACAGATGCTGAAGAATAAAATAAATTATTAAATAGTACTTAGGTGCTATTTTTTTGTGCACTTTTACACATAATACGCCTGGTGATTATATAATGAATAAATTATTTGACGCTGTATATTATGAAGAAAACATTTTAAACTATCCTCTTGGAATAGAACTTATGGAAAAGTTTAAAGAGCTTCCAAAATTTAAGATAGAAAACCATAATAATATTGAAGAAATGAGGGAAAAAGAAAATAAAGAATTTCCACGTCTCAAAAGAAATTTAATTATTGGAGTTAGACGTACTCAAAAGTTTGTGCCTAATTATAAAGTATCTAACTATCTTGTCCCTTATACTTCATCTGGCTGCACTGCAATGTGTATGTATTGTTATCTTGTTTGCCATTTTAACAAGTGTGCATATTTAAGACTTTTTGTAAATCGCGAGGAAATGCTAAATAAAATTATCAAAACTGTTGAAAAAGCGGATGAAGATTTAGTATTTGAAATAGGCTCAAACAGTGACCTTATATTAGAAAATACTATAACAGGTAATCTAAATTGGACTATAGAAAAATTTGCAAAATGTAAAAAAGGATATCTTACCTTCCCTACAAAATTTCATATGGTAGATGACATCTTAGATGTTAAAGGTAAAGATAGAGTAATAATTAGAATGAGCCTAAATCCACATTATATTGTCTCTCGTGTAGAACTTGGTACTTCTAATTTAAAACAAAGATTAGAAGCTGTTGTTAAACTTTTACAAGCCGGTTATAAAGTTGGTATACTTATTGCTCCTATTATCCTTTTAGACAATTACAAAGAATTATACGAAGAATTATTTGTTACAATTAAACAGACTGTACCAGAACATTTACTAAAAGACTTATTCTTTGAGTTAATCTTTATGACATATAGTTTTGTACACAACGCAATAAATACTGACGCCTTCCCTAACGCAATTAAGATTTATGATAAAGAAAAATTTACATCTCGCGGAATGGGTAAATATACATATAAAAAAGAAATACGTCACGCGGCTACTATATTTTTTAAAGAGCTTTTAAACAAGTATTTTCCAGGTAACAAGCTATGGTATATATCTTAATATACTATAACTTGCTATTTTTCCCCTTTTGTGCTATAATTATTAAAGCAAATAACATAAGTAAATTCCAAATTTGGATATTAGAAAGGAAAAATTGTATGGAATACCAAATAAGTCGCCAATTTGATCAGACCTGGCACAATTATATCCACTGTACTTGCTGGTCAAATAATAAGAAAGTACTGGTTACATCTCTTAGCAAGAAAAAAATGCTCAAGTTTTTCGCAGAAAAGGAACAACTTGACGAATTGCATTTGTTCTTGTTAGATAACATCATTCAAGCAATTTCTTTCGTTTACTCTTTCGACGAGTCAGAACTTCAAGTGAATGCTTACGGTGATACACGAATAATTTTAAATCTCAACGCTTCCTCAAAAGTTTTTGAGGACATTATAGCAAACTGTGCGGCAGACAAAGACTAACTATTTAAATAAGCTATAACTAAACGCACCACTTAATTGTGGTGCGTTTATTATAACTTATTACTTTCTACTTTAGTTATAACAACATCATTTTTTTCTTTTGAAAATGACATTATTATATCATCTTTCATATCTATTTTTTGTTCTATTATATAATCTGCAAATTTATCCTCTATTTTGCTCTGTATTGCCCTTTTAAGAGGCCTTGCTCCTTTTTTAGAGTCATACCCCACCTTAGATATATAGTCTATTAAATCGTCATCAAACTTAATTTTAATACCTTGTGTTTTTGCTCTTTGCTCTACATCTTTTAAAAGTATTTTTGTTATTTTCTTTACACTTGGTTCATCTAATTTATTAAATACTATTACATCATCTAATCTATTTAAAAACTCTGGACTAAATTTTTTATTAACTTGTTCCATTACTTCTTTTTTCATTTTATCGTATAGTTCTTGTTTATTTTCATCTTCCTTCACAAAGCCAACACTTTTGTTCTCTACTATATTTCTTGCACCTAAGTTAGATGTCATAATACAAATTGTATTTTTAAAATCTACTGTTCTTCCCTGTGAATCTGTTAAACGTCCATCATCTAATATTTGAAGTAATATGTTGTACACATCTGTATGTGCCTTTTCTATTTCATCAAATAGAACTATGCTATATGGATTTCGCCTTACTTTTTCTGTAAGATAACCACCTTCTCCAAATCCAACATATCCTGGTGGAGAACCTATAAGTTTTGATGTACTATGAGATTCCATATATTCCGACATATCTACTCTAATTATCGCGTTTTCATCATCGAAAAGTTCTTCGGCTAAAGCCTTTACTATCCCTGTCTTCCCAACCCCCGTTGGTCCTGTTAATAAAAAAGATGCTATTGGCCTTTTAGGATCTCTTAAGCCTACCCTACTTCTTTTAATTGCTTTTGCAAGAAGTGTTATCGCTTCATCTTGACCTACTATTCTCTTTTTTAGTCTATTTTCTAAATCTTTAAGTTTTAACATTTCATCTTTTTGTAGTTTCTCTATAGGTATTTTGGTAATTTTTTCAATAACTTCTTCAACATCTTTAGGAGATATTGTTATACGCTTCCCGCTATTTTTTTCATTTAATATTTTACTTTTTATTATCTCTATTTCATTAGCATTTTCTTGAATACATTTTTCAATATTTACGTATTTTGCCTTGGAGCACGCTTCATCAATTACATCTATAGCTTTATCTGGTAAGTTCCTATCTAATATATATCTCTTAGACAACTTTACCGCGTGTTTTATTGCATCATCCGTAATTTTAACATTGTGATATTTCTCATATTTTGACTTTATTCCTTTAATAATTTCTATTGCCTCTTTTTCCGTTGGCTCATTCACATTTACTATTTGAAATCTTCTATCTAACGCGTTATCTTTTTCAATATACTTTGTATATTCCTCTTTAGTAGTAGCTCCTATAATTCTAATCCCGTCACGAGATAAATATGGTTTTAATATGTTAGCCGCATCAAGAGCTCCTTCTGCACTTCCAGCTCCCACTATTGTTCTCATTTCATCTATGAACAAAATAACATTGCCTGCTTTTTTTGTTTCTATTATGCACTTCTTGAAGCGTTCCTCAAAATCCCCTCTATACTTTGCGCCCGCTATCATAGAAGAAATGTCTAAAAGTAAAATTCTCTTATCTATTAATTCATCAGGTACATTTCCTTTTTCTATCATATAAGCAAGTCCCTCTACTATTGCTGTCTTACCTACTCCAGCTTCACCTATAATTAAAGGATTATTCTTTGTTCTTCTAGTTAATATTTGTATTACTCTATTTAATTCATCTTCCCTACCAATTATTTTATCTATTTTTCCATTTTTAACCAACATATTTAAATCTTCGGAATACATGTCTAATGTAGGCGTTGACGCAGCAGCACTGTTGTATATGTTTGAAATTGGACTTTCCTTACTTACTATTTTTAAAATATCTGTAAACATTTTTTCAGGGTCTACGTTTGCATCAATTAATATTCTTACTCCAATGCTATCTGCTTCCTTCATAAGTGATAAGAGTATGTGCTCTGTTCCTATATAGTTATACCCTAGACGTTTAGACTCCTTCATACTATTTTCTAATACTCTCTTTGCCCTAGGTGTAAGCTCTGGTTCCTTTATTTTTTTAGGGTTCATCTTCCCATCAATTTTTATTATTTGTTCTTTTATATATTCTGCACTAATCCCTTGCTTTACAAGTATTCTTGCTGCAATTCCTTTTGCCTCATAGCAAAGTCCATAAAGTAAATGTTCTGTACCAATATAGCTATAATAATTTTCTATAGCAAAATCCCTAGTGCTTTCTAATGCGCTTTCTGCTCTTTTTGTAAATTCATACATAAAAAAATATACCTCCGCTACTTTTTAGCTTCGGTATAATTATATTATATTGTTATTTCATATGATATTCTTTCGACCATACATATGCTTTTATGACATTTGTTTTTCTTTAGCCAATTTTCTTTTTTCTCTAACTTGCTCTATAAATATTCTACGTATAATGCTAAAGTTAGTAAACAACCTACTACTAAATACTATTACAGCCGCAAGATATATATCCACATTTAACTTTTGACCTAGATATA
The DNA here is from genome assembly GCA_045611765.1 of Clostridia bacterium. Classification (GTDB taxonomy): domain Bacteria; phylum Bacillota; class Clostridia; order TANB77; family CAG-465; genus UMGS1649. Next base: position 12,318 of record JAZKXT010000007.1, on the reverse strand, counting down.
CTAAAAATATTGCTATAATGGCATTTAAGAAAAATCCAGATATGAACACTATAAAATCAAATTTATTTTGCATATTTGATGCAACACCACCAAATATTGAATCCAAAAATGCAAGTATTGCAACTGCTATATACTCTGTAAATGTATAAGGTATTTCTAAGCTATACCCAAATAGGAAGCCTAATGCAATTACAACAATTAATATGAATGCTACAATTATTTTTTTCATTTGCTACCTCCTATTTAATCTCTTTAGCATATTTTAATTTTAATACTAAATCAAATTTGTCTATAGTTATACTGTTATTAGTTTCTATCTCTACTTCTATTCCATAAGCTTTTAAGCTATCTACCACACCATTTTTGATATTTAATGCACTTTCTAAATATTTCGAATTACCTATTGCTTTTATATAAAAAGGCGATGCAACTTTTACGCTGTTTACTTGTATAGTTGGTCCAACACATCTTATTGCTGTTGTTGCAATAATTCTTTGACCGTTTATACTTATGGCCTCTGCACCTGCTGCTTTTAATTCTGTTACTATGGCTGTTAAATCTGTATCATGAACAAGGCCTGCTTCAACAGGCATTTCTGTATCAGTACTATCTTTTAATGTAATAACAACCCCTTCACCTCTAACATCTGCAAGTCCCGCAAGAACATTTGCCTTTTCAAGTTCAGATTTCATCGATGCTATTAGTAAATCGTTTGATGAGCTACTTGTCTTATATTCTTCAACGATTTCTTGGCTCTGTTCATATTGTTCTTTTAATGTTTCATTTTCCTCTCTTACATGTTGAAGTTCTCTTAAAAGCTCCGCTTCTCTCATACCTTCGGAAATTATATTAGTATTTCCTACCGTATTAAGTTGTGCTGCAATAACAAAGGAGAAAATGAATAAAGCTAAGGCTATCATAATTATAGCAGTTACATTATATCTTCGAGCTGTATCTAATATTTTACTCTCTTCCACCTTCGATTTTACTACCTTTTTAGGTTGCTTTGCATTTTGCTTAGTCTTATTTTTTGTATCAGCATTTTTATCTAAAGGTTCTGTTTTTGTAATATCAATTTTTGTTTTTGTTTCCTTTTTAGGTGCCATAATTTCCTCCTTATCTTATACTTTCAGTAAATACAGGTGATGTTTTAGTCATATCTATAGTTCCTGAAAGACCTTCAATTTCTACCAAAATATCCTTTAAAAAATTCATATTGTAATCTAAGTCTTTATTACCAAATATTACATTTAAATCATAATCTAGTGTAAGTATTATGTTTTTCTCTTTGAATTCTACACTTGTGATGTTCTTTCCTATTTCCTCTTTATAATATAACTGGCTTACTTTTTCATACAAAGACAATTTGTCTTTTTCAGTTTTTGCAATAGTTTGTTTAGGCTCTATGTTACTGTCGAAAGCAATTCCATGAACAAACATTTCAGTTTCATGTTTGTCCTCACCACTAGTTTGTTCTAATATAACTCCATCTTTGGTTAATCTAACATACATGTTAGTTTCAGTGTTATATGCATAATATGTAGAAGTATATTCTTGAATTGTTATTAACAATTTGCCCGGCATAATTTTTTTGATTTTTACCTCTTGAACATACGGTAATTCTTTAATGTTATTTGCTATCTCTTTACTAGATAATTTGTGTATGTTTTGTTCATCCGGAATATTTGCTGATTGTAATAACGTTGCTTCATCATATTTTAAATTATTTTGAAATTCAATTTCAGTTATATTGTATTTACTGCTTGTCCTAAAATAATATATGCCATATCCAATCAAGAACAATAAAGAAAGCATAAATACCACAAGCACTATATATACAAGTACTCTTAACATTTTCTTTTTATGCTTTCCCATTGTTCTTTTTTTATTTTTTGCTTTTGTTTTTAAATTAGTATCGTTATTTTTCACCTTATCACCGATTTTATCTCATTATATATCTCTTGTTCAACATTAGGTCTATATAACTTCGCTGCATTTTCTCCCATAAGCGTCAATCTTTTTTCATCACTTATGACTTCTTTTATTTTATCATATAACAGGGCTTCATTCAATATGTTTTCTTCAATTACTATTCCAGCATTCGCATTTTCCATAACTTTTGCATTAAATAATTGATGATTTTCTGCCGCTGTTGGTAGTGGTATAAGTATTGCCGGCCTTCTTGCTATGCTAAGTTCTGTTACCGTCATAGCACCTGCTCTTGTAATTAGTAAGTCCGCCGCTTTATACATTTTATCCATTTCATATACGAATTTCTCTACCTTCAAATATTTTTTTAGTTCTTCATCATCACCTATTTCCCTCATTACACCATCGTAATTTTGTGGCCCCACAGCAATAACAAAGAATATATCTTTAGGTTTATATTTTTTTACCATATTAATGATAGTATGGTTAAATTTAATAGCCCCTTGACTCCCGCCTGTTATAAATACAAGTTTTCTGTTATCTTTTATTATATTTTCCCTGCACGCTTGCTTATCTAGTTTCATCATATCGTCCATATCAAATTTAGCTGGTGTACCAGTATAAACACAATTTGTTCCACTAGGTAGTCTGTTTGCAGCATCTTCGAATCCTAATAACACTTTTGCTGCGTCTTTAGCTACTAGTTTTACAGATAACCCCGGATAAGCATTACTTTCATGCAATATATATGGGACCTTTTTATGCTTTGCACCTTTCATAACAGGAACACAAACAAATCCGCCCGTTCCTATTACTATATCCGGTTTGAATTTAGATACAAGCCTTTTCATATCGGCTATCCCTAGTAGCGCATTTGTTAAGTTTCGGATGTTATACCATGTAAGTTTTCTATGCAATCTTCCTGCTCTTACATGCGCTAAGTTATACCCAGCTTTTTTTACCAAATCGTTTTCCATTCCTGTTTTTGTTCCAACAAATAAAATTTCACTATCCGGTTCATTTTTCTTTATTGTGTTTGCTATTGCTATTCCAGGATTTATATGCCCGCCGCTTCCCGCGCACGCAATTATAACCTTCATCTATATCACCTCTACTTTGATTTACTCCTAGATATATTTAAAACTATTCCCATAGCAGCTAGATTTATAACAAGTGATGTTCCTCCCGAGCTAAAGAACGGAAGTGGCATACCTGTTGTTGGTATAAGTTTTGTAACAACTGCTATGTTTATTACTATTTGGAATGCAAACATTCCTATAATCCCTACTGCTAAAAGCATCCCATATAAGTCCTTAGACTTTAGAGCAATAGTTATTCCGCGAATTATTAAAAATGCAAATAGTCCAACTACTATTGTAGCTCCTACAAATCCAAACTCTTCTGCATATACTGCAAATACAAAGTCGTTTTGAGCTTCAGGAAGCCACAAGTATTTTTGTCTGCTCTGACCTATTCCCCTACCAAATATTCCACCAGAACCTATTGCATACAAACTTTGTGTAGGTTGCCAGTTTCCTCCTTGAATATCCGATTCGGGGTCTAAAAAGGATTTTACCCTATCTAATCTATAATCTTCTGAAAATAAAAAGGCTGTAACTAGGGCTATTGCAGTAAGTCCTACTATAATTAGTGTTCTTGTTTTCACCTTAAAGCCTGCTGCAATTATTATTATACCACATATAGCAAGCATTACTATTGCACCACTTAAGTGCGATTGGAAATACATCAGCACACAAACAAGTACTGTCATGCAAATTGGTACAATATACCCTTTCCAACTGTTCATTTTTTTCTGGTTCTTAACTATATATGTAGACATTCCAATTATAAGGCTAAGCTTCATTATTTCAGAAGGCTGAAACGTAAAAAGGCCTAAGTTTAGCCAACGTCTTGCACCTTTGGCTGCCGAACCTATCCCAGGTATAAACACCATAAGCATTAGCGCTATACCAATTATATATATTAAATATCCATATTTTTTATATTCTTTATAGTCTATTTTTGAGACTACTATCATAGCAACAATTCCAGCAATCGCAAATATTAGCTGCCTTACAAGATAGTAGGAACTGTCACCGTATTCAGTTAGTGCATAATAAGAACTTGCGGAAGAAAGCGCAACAAGTCCAATAGCAAGTAATATTATTAAAGTAAACAAAAATGTAAAATCTAATTGCTTATTTTTACTATCTGCTGTTAAATTTTTAAAAAACTTTAGCATTTTCCTCCCCCTTCAATATTAGTATTTATTATTCATATTCTTGTTTTATGCATTCTTCTGTACCACTATATCGTATATATTATATAAAATATGCAACTGTAGATAGAATCGCTGTAACTATCCAAAACATTAATACTACACCTGTTTCCTTCATACCACAAAGTTCAAAGTGATGATGAAGTGGTGCCATCTTAAATAGTCTTTTACCTTTAGTAAGCTTAAAATATACCACTTGTAACATAACAGATAATGCTTCTGCTACAGGTATAAAGGCTACTATTAAAAGATATATTGGCATTTTCATAATTATAGCTATAGAAGCAATTGCAGCTCCAAGCGCTAACGAACCAGTATCGCCCATAAATACTTTAGCCGGTTTTACGTTAAATATTAAAAATCCTAACGTTGCTCCTACTGTTGCAGCACCTAAAACTATCATTGGTGTGTCACCATTTCTTATGGCTATTAGTGTGAAGAAAGTCATAATTATAGCAACAACGCCAGACGCCAATCCGTCTAATCCATCCGTTAAATTTACTGCATTACTTGTGCCAAGTAATACCATCAAGGTAAATAGCACAAATATTCCTACTCCCATATCAAATGGAATATCTAAAAATGGGATTATTATCTCCGTTCCTAAATTGAAAACTACTAGATATAGTACAATAAACATTGCTGAAAAAACAAAAAGTAGTATCATTTTCATTTTAGCACTTATTCCATCACTGCTATGTTCTACTAGCTTTTTTCTGTCATCAATAAATCCTACTATACCAAATCCTGCTATTAAAACTATTGGTAGTATCAATATATGATGTTCGAATGCAAATATTGCAAGTACTGCTATTATAGCTATTAACATCATTATTCCACCCATTGTTGGAGTTCCTTGTTTTTTTAAGTGTGATTCAGGCCCATCCGTTCTTACCATTTGACCTATTTTAAGTTTTCTTAAATACGGTATTATACATAAACTTAAAATGACCGTCATTAAGAACGAAATTCCCCCCACAACCATTTGTATATTCATAATTTTCCTCTTTCTAATACTTTATTTCATCTTTTCCTGGCATTTTTTCTGCCGCTTTTTTTACAATTTGTCTTTCGTCAAAAGGAATCTTTTTGCCCTTATCTAGCTCCATATATGTCTCGTGGCCTTTACCAGCAAGAATTACTGTGTCATTCTTCCAAGCAATACGCATCGCAAATTCAATAGCCTCTTTTCTCTTTTCTATAACTTTGTATAATCCACGAGTTTGTTTTATTCCTTCTTCTATATCCTGAGCTATTTTGGCTGGTTTCTCGTCCCTTGGATTGTCTGTTGTGATTATTGTAAAGTCCGCATATTTACCTGCTATTTCGCCCATTTTTGTTCTTTTTTCTACGTCCCTATTTCCTCCACAGCCGAATACTAATATAACTCTTCCCTTTACATATTTTTTAGTATTCATAAGTATAGCTTCTAAGCTTGATGGATTGTGTGCATAATCTATTAAAACTGCAAAGCTTTTTCCTATTTCTACAATTTCACTTCTACCTGGTACTTTAACAGTTGAAAGTCCCTTTAATACGTCCTCCATCTGTGCTCCAAGCATACTTGTTACTGCAACAGCAGCAATAGCGTTATATACTGTATATTTTCCTGGTATTGGTACTGCTATTGTTTGAAGTTGCTTATTTATATACATTTTGAAATCTACATAGTTATTATTTATACGTATGTCTGTTGCTGTTATATTTGCTTCATTATCCAAACCATATTTTGCATATTTGCATTTTACCTTTTTAAGTAGCTTTGGTGTATAGATGTCGTCTGCATTTATAACGCCAAAAAGGGATTGGTCAAATATTTTAGCTTTAGCAGATAAGTAATTTTCCATATCTTTATGAAAATCTAAATGTTCACGTGCAATATTTGTAAATACACCTATTTCAAATTTAATGCCGTGTACTCTGTGTAGCTCTAATGCGTGTGACGATACTTCCATTACTACATATTCTATTCCAGCATCTACCATGTCTCTTAATAGTTTATGAAGTTCTAAAGATTCTGGCGAAGTCCTATATGCTTCTATTTTTTTATCCGCATATGTGTTATATATAGTACCTATCATACCAATCTTTTTTCCAGCAGCTAGCATAATGTCTCTTACCATATATGCAGTTGTTGTTTTTCCCTTTGTTCCAGTTATTCCTATAATTCTAAGTTTTGAAGCCGGGAAATCATAATACTTTGCTGAAAGTTCAGCTAAAGTTATTCTTGTGTTTGGCGTAGTAATAGTAGTTACTTCCTCTGTGATTTCACATTTAATTTGTACATCCTTTTGTACTACTATAGCTACTGCTCCATTTTCGATAGCTTCATTTACATAATCATGGCCATCTTGTTTGAAGCCTTGAATTGCTACAAACAAGTCACCTTTTTCTATTTTTTTAGAATCATATTCTATTTTATTTATCTCTATATTTAGATTTCCTTTAGTTTCTTTTTCTATTTCCTCTACTAGATATTGTAATAACATATTATATCCCTCCAATATGTGAAATAATTATATCACACTTTCAAATTAATTTGTAGTACCTAGTGAATATCTGTTGTATCTACAAATTTTACTGTTATAATTGAACCTTTTGTTACCACAGTTCCAGGACTTGGGTCTTGTATTATAGCATTTCCTTTTCCTATAATATTTATATTCAGTCCCGAAGATTTTAATTTAGATATAGCTTTTGCTTCGCTATATGACCTAACATCAGGAACAGCAACTGTTTGTTTCTCTGCTTTTGCGTCATTATATACACGTATGGTCGCTCCTTTTATTAGGCTCGCTCCTGCTTTTGGAACTTGGTCTTGAATAATTTGTTCATCTGTTAGTTTGTTGTCACTTGCTATTTTAAAGCCACTGTCTGCTATTATTTTATTTGCTTCAGCGTACGTTTTTCCTATTAAATTAGCTACTATTGTCTCTGTATTTTTAGTTTCTTCTACTGTATAACTTGGATTTACGTCTAAATATCTTAACGTTTCATCTATAATATTTCCAACAACTGGTGCACAAACCGTACCACCTTGGTGTCCTTGAGGACCTGTTGGGTTATATAAACTAAATATAACCACTATTTCCGGGTCATTAACTGGTGCTATTCCAGCAAACGATGCCATGTACCAAAGATTACTTCCTCTTCCCTCTTCGGCAGTTCCTGTTTTTCCAGCAACTGTATATCCACTTACTTTTGCCGCTTTACCAGTTCCTTTATCCACAGTATCATACAGAGCAGATAAAATCTTTGCTGATGTCGTTTCGGATATTACTTGTTTTTTTACTGTAGGAGTTGTTTCTGAAATTAAGCTTCCGCTTTCAGTTCTTATTTCTTTTACAACATAAGGTTTCATTATTTTTCCACCGTTAGCTATAGCTGAATACATTACTGCTGATTGTAACGCTGTAACAGATATAGTTTGCCCAAATGAAGTTGTAGCTAAATCTAACTCCGTCATCGTCTCAGGGTTATGGATAATACCAGTTGTTTCACCAGGTAAATCTATTCCAGTTCTATCATAAAGATTGTATGCTTTTAAATATTCTGTATATTTTTTTACTCCAAGCTTAAGTCCTGCTTGCATAAATGAAGGGTTACAAGAATTCATTATAGCTTGACGTAAACTTTGTGATCCATGTGTTCTAGGATATCTCCAACATCTAATTTTCCAACCAGCTATACTCACATATCCATTGCAATTAAATGTACCTGCAGTATCAATATCTGTAATGTTTTCTTCTAACGCTGCCGATGCTGTTAACACCTTAAATGTAGAACCTGGTTCAAACGCATCAGATATAGCCGTATTTCTCCACATATCCAAAAGCGCATTATTTTTCTCTTTAGAAGATAATGTGTCCCATTTTGCCGCTAACTCTTCGTTATTTATAGTAAAAGGATTATTTAGGTCGAAATCCGGATATACTGCCATAGCCAGTACTTCACCAGTTGTAGGTCTCATCACAACACATACACCTTTGTCTGATACATTCTCTTTTACTGCTTTTTCTAAATTCTTTTCAACTATAGATTGTATCGTAGCGTCAATCGTCAAAGTTAAGCTATTACCATTTTGAGGTGCAACATATTCTTCGTCTTCATATGGTGTCTCATTTCCACCCCCATCTATACTTCCTACAATTCTACCATCTATACCAGCAAGTTCATCTTCATAATATGCTTCAAGCCCATATAGTCCTTGGTCGTCTGTCCCTGTAAATCCTAGCACATGAGACAATAAAGAATTGTATGGATAAATTCTATTTGTAGATTCATCTACATATATTCCTTTCAAATCATTTTCTAATATATAGTTTAAAAGTTCTGTAGCAACATCCTTGCCAATATTACTTTTTATTGTTACTAACGATACTGTTTTATTTAATTTAGCTAAAACACTGTCATAATCTTCGCCGATAATCTCGCTTATATTTTTGGCAACTTGTTCCTTTTCTTCTTCCTTTATGTTTGTTGGCGCTACAGTTAGCGTATTTGCTGATACACTAAGAGCTAACTTGTTTCCATTGCAATCATATATTGTTCCTCTACTTGCAGCAACAGTTCTATCCTTTGTTTGTTGAGAATAAGCTTTTTCCTTATAGTAACTTCCTTTAATAATTTGTACATAAAATAGTCTTGCCATTAAAGCAAAAAAACCCACTAATGCTATAATTAACATTACTGTGACTCTTTTTTTATTTTTTACTGTAGCAAATGCCAAAGGCGTTCCCCCCTTAATAAAATAATCATAAATAAGCTACTTCCTTTTTAACAACATTAGCTATTTTATGATTATTACATACCTATTAAATTTTTAAGTTTATCTATTCCTTTTTCAAATATATTTTTATTTTCAATTTGTTCAACCTTAGTTTCGTAATTAGAATTTATATATACAATTTGACTTTTTTCTGGTTTTTGCATTCCTAATTGTTGTTTTGCGTAAGATTCAACTGTGTCTTTATCTATTAGTCTCTCCATTGCAACTTCTGTTGTTGCAAGTTCAGAATTAACTGTAACTTGGTCCATTTTTAATCTTTGTAATTCCAAGTTTTTTTCGCTTATTAAGTTATATCTATAACTTGTAACAAGAGCCATAACAAACAGTGCTACAACAGACAATATTAGTGATAGTTTAGATTTAGGTGCTACTTTTATGTTTTTTACACTAGCTTTGCCGGATTCTAACACAACTTTCTTAGTATTTCTTACTAATTTAAAATCTTTTTTATTAGGCACATTTTTTGGTGCAATTTCTGGTACACTTAAATCATATGCATATGCTTTATCTACTATCACTAAATTCACCTCATTTCTTTTGTTTTGTCTTTACTTTTTATTTTTATCTTTATTTTTAATTTCTATGTTCTTTCGAACACTCTAAGTTTTGCGCTTCTAGCTCTTGGGTTATCTTCCAGCTCTTGCTCTGTTGCTATTATTGGTTTCTTTGTAATTACTTTACCATAAGATTTAAAACCGCATATGCATTTTGGAAAATCTGGCGGACAAGTACATCTTCCTTCTAAGTTTTCAAATGTTTTCTTAACAATCCTGTCTTCTAGTGAATGGAAAGTGATAATTAATAGTCTTCCGCCTTGTTTTAAGCAAGAAACAGCATCTTTTATAGCAGATTCTAGCTGTACTAATTCACCGTTTACTTCTATTCTAATAGCTTGAAATACTCTTTTAGCTGGATGTTGTTTTTCATTCCTCGCTTTTGCTGGTATTGCTGATTTTATAACATCTACAAGTTCAAAAGTAGTTTCAATATCTTTAATCTTTCTTACTTCTACTATTTTCTTCGCTATAGATTTAGAATATTTTTCTTCACCATATTCAAAAAATATTTTTGTAAGCTCATCCTCCGTATATTTATTAACCACATCGAATGCTGTAAATTCTTGGTCTTTATTCATTCTCATGTCTAGAGGCGCGTCGTGCATATAACTAAATCCCCTAGAGGCTTCATCCAACTGATAAGATGATACTCCTAAATCTAATAAAATTCCGTCCACATTTTCTATACCAAGGTCACATAATATGTTTTTTATGTTCTCGTGGTTATCCTTTACATATATAACATTTGTATATTCTTTTAATCTTTCCTTTGTGTGCGCAAGCGCTTCACTATCTCTATCTATCCCTATAAGTTTTCCTGTGTTATTTAACCTTTTTAAAACGCACGAAGAATGCCCGCCACCACCAAGGGTACCATCAACATAGACTCCCCCTTTTTTTATGTTCAGACATTCAATACATTTTTCTAGTAAAACTGGTACGTGATTAAATTCCACAATAATCTTTCTCCTGTAATAAAAATTTAGCTATCTTTTGTTTATTAATTATTTTATCCTTTGTAAATAATGTAAATCTTATCTTAAGTATGAGTAAGTAGTTTTCTTTTTAAAATCTTTTGTTTTTTAATTCTTTTTCATTCGTTTTTTATTATTTTTATCTTTTGTATATTTTGTTTTATCTTTAGTTCAATCTATATCATATGCCAAACTCTGACATGTGACTAGCAATTTCATCAAGGTCTATATTGTCACCACTTGTATATGCATCCCAAGCATCCTTATCCCAAATTTCTGCTCTAGTTGATACGCCAGTTATAACAACATCTTTTTTAAGACCCGCATGTTCTTTTAAATTAGCTGGTATTAGCACTCTTCCTTGTTTGTCTACTTGACACTCTGTTGCCCCAGCCATAAAGTATCTTACATATTTTCTAGCATTTTCATTTGAAAGTGGTAATGCTTTAAGTTGAGCTTCGAAGTTTTGCCATTCTGTAATAGAGAATGCAAATAAGCATTTATCAAAACCTTTAGTTACAACAAAAGTACTACCAAGATCATCTCTGAACTTACTTGGTACTATTACTCTAGATTTTTCGTCTATTGTATGATTGTACTCTCCTAATAACAAGATTTTATTCCCCCACTTCTCTCCACTTTCTACCACTTGTACCCATATTATATACAAACGAATATATAATTGCAATACTTTTTATAAAAAAATTATAAAAATTTTACATAAAAAAATTATATGAAATTAAAACTTTTAACCTCATATAACATAACCTATAATACATAAAATTTTCCTAGTAGAAATATAGCAGATTATAATACCTTACCATACTCTACTAGGAGTATTATTTTATTCAATTTTCTTAACTCAAACCGGTGCATAGCACACCAATTTCATTGCGATGCACACGCATCGCTTTCGCTCCGTATACAATACGCTTTAGTCTAAACTTACCTCGCATATGCCTATACACAAACCCCTGTACTGGCACCGCTAGTGACCAGTGCTACTTCTTTATGTAAAGTGCAGGGCGAAAACCGTTGAAAAGGTTCACGTAGTACGGACCATTGTCGCCACGGTTAGAAACTGGGTAGTCCGCACTGTTGATGATGAAGTTGCCTCCACGACTAATACGGTAGTAGGTATAGGAGCCCTCCATTGTCCATTCGTGTAAGTTTCCAGCCATATCATAAATATTGTTTACTCTTGTTTCCTCTGTTGCACCTGTTGTTAACAACCATTTTGTTCCTGAAGCTTTTGATGTCGTCACATCAGCATATGTAGTTGCTAAAGTATAATTGGAATATAACAGATACTTAGCATCATCATTAAACGAATCCAACGCCATTTCATTGTTACTATAATTTCCATAGTTTGTACTAGTATTTAATTGTGTATTACTAGATATTGTCACATCTTTTGTTCCATTCTGCGCTTTGGTTTCTACCCACCAAGCTAGTGTTCTATCCCATTGCACTCCATATGTTAATGTAGATACTACACCATAATTACTATTGGTTTTTGGATATATACTTCTTGCTATCTCTACTGCACCATTTGTGTCTTCATTCATAACATTATTATATGTCCATCTTACATAGTTATATGGCGCTTTGCCCATTTTTGAATGCACGGCTTTTATTATTACTCCATCGTCACTTGTTTTATGACTTCCTACATTTAGTCCAGCTTCATATCTTGCTATATAGAATCCTTTATATTCTTTTACGCTTTCATACATTTCTTGTACTTCTGCAAGCGTATTTGTTATTCCACCTTCTGGTGTTGTTACTGTC